>JACOTG010000166.1 GCA_016178505.1 Planctomycetota bacterium | reverse complement strand
GCCGAGCCGGTGGAGCTGTTCGACGCAAGAGCGTGACGCACAACGGTCGCAACGAGAAGGAATCCGACAGCGCCGCAGACGAGCAAGCGGATTCCGCGCATGGTCAACCTCCACACTCTGAGACTCGAGATTACCCCGGCGCGCGCGGCGGCGTCCAGTCGAGCGTCCATGTCGACGGCGATGAGCCACGGGCCACCCGACTCGCGACGCAGCACGAACGTGAACTTGCCGGCGTCGGGCGCCGTCGGTCCGTGACGAAACGTGCCGAGGATCCAGGCGACGTTGCCGTCGACCGCGTGAGGAAATGCGCGCAGGTCGAGCAGGCCGCCGGCACCGGCGTACGCCTTGCGAATCGCCTCGCGGCCTCGCGCAGGGGCCGAGCTGTCCGCCATGACGAATCCGTCTTCGGCGAAGAGAGCCGCGAGCGCCGCCGCGTCGTGCGCGCGCCACGCCCGCTCGTAATCGCGAAGGACTCGGTCGCGGTCGGGCGGGAGCGGATCGGTGGCGATCTCGACGCTCGGCTTCGAGGCGCGCTCGACCCCACCCGACGCACAGCTCGCCACGATCCAGAAGACGGCGAGCAACATCCTTTTCATCGCGCGATGCTCCGTGAGACTCGGGCGTTGTCGGGCGACTTCAGCGCACGCGATCGTCCGGCGAGCCGTCGCCGCGCGGGTGGACGAAGTCGAAGCCGAAGCGGCCCTTGATGCAGAGGTGGCCGTGCGTGATTTCGCGGTCCATCGGCGACGTGACCTTCACGATGTGCTCGTCTTGCACGTGCAGCGTCAGCGTGCAGCCGACGCCGCAGTAGGGACAGATCGTGTCGGTCTTCGTTTGCTTCGACTCGTTCCACTCCCCCGCTGCGCGAAGGTCGTGCTCGCTCTTGAACATGAGCGCGCCCGTCGGGCAGACGCCGATGCAGTTGCCGCAGTAGACGCACGCGGAATCGGGGAGCGGCACGTTCGCCTCGGTCGAGATGCGCGCGTCGAATCCGCGGCCGGCGACCGAGATCGCAAACGTGTTCTGCGCGTCCGTGCCGCACGCCTCGACGCACTTGTAGCAGAGGATGCACTTGCCGTAGTCGCGGACGTAGAGGTCGTTGTCGATCTTCACGGGCTGCGCGACGGTCTCGGCGGCGCGGCCGTCGGGCGCGTGATGATGGCCGGGCTCGCGGGCATCGCGCGCGTTCGCGGCGGCGGCGGGCGCAGGCGCGCCGTAGCGCTTCGGATCCGCGCCGTAACGCTTCATCATCGATTCGACGCCCGGCGCGGTCGACAAGTCCACCGACGATCCGAGGAACTCGAGCACCATCTTACGGCTGAGCCGCACGCGCTCCGAATCGGTGAGCACGGTCATTCCCGCTTCGACCTTTCGCGAGCACGCGGGCACGAGCACGCGCGAGCCCACGACCTCGACGACGCAGACGCGACAGACGTTCACGGGCGTGAGGTTTTCGAGGTAGCACAAGGTCGGCGTCTCGATGGCGGCCGCGCGGCACGCCTCGAGGATCGTCGAGCCCTCCGGCGCTTGCCGCTTCACACCGTCGATCGTGATCTCGACAGACGGCGGCTCCTTTCGCGGCGGTGCCTCGGGCACGCGCGTCGGTCGCGGCGGCGGACGGAACCAGATCGGATCGGGGCTCATCGCTTCGTGCTCCCGCTCGAAAAGGGCTCGAATCGCGCGAGCGCGGACTCGACGGCGCTCGACGCCGTTTGTCCGAGGCCGCAGATGGAAGCGTCGCGCATCGCTTGGCCGATTTCTCGCAGCAGCGTCTTTTCTTGCGCGAGCGATCCGAGCGGTCGCGCGGCCGCGAGCCGCTGCAGCAGCTCTTCCTGTCGCACGGTCCCGACGCGGCACGGCACGCACTGCCCGCACGATTCGTCGCGGAAGAACGCGGCGATGCGCAAGAGAACGTCGCCGAGCTTCGTCGTGTGATCGAAGACCATGACGACGCCCGAGCCGAGCGTGGCGCCGATCGCGCGCGTCCCCTCGAATGTCAACGGGACATCGAGCCGATCGTCGCCGACGAACACGCCCGCGGCGCCGCCGAGGAGGATCGCGCCGATCTCTCGCCCACCCAACACTCCGCCCGCGAGATCGACGACGTCGCGCAAGGTCTTCCCGAACGGCACCTCGTAGAGGCCCGGCCGGGTGACGTGGCCCGACACGCAGAAGAGCTTCGGTCCGCTCGATCCCGCCGTGCCGCTCTTCGCGAACGCGGCGCCGCCGTCGAGGATCACGAGCGGCACGTTCGCGAGCGTCTCCACGTTGTTCACGAGGGTCGGCTTTCCGAAGAGCCCGACGTGCACGGGGAACGGCGGCTTGTTGCGCGGCTCGCCCCGCTTGCCTTCGATCGAGTTGAAGAGCGCGGTCTCTTCGCCGCAGATGTAGGCGCCCGCGCCGCGGCGAACCTCGACGTCGAACGCGAAATCGGAGTCGAGCACGCTCGGTCCGAGAATCCGTCCGGCGCGCGCGGCCGCGATCGCACGCTCCATCCGCTCGGCCGCGAGCGGATACTCGCCGCGCACGTAAACGAAGCCGCGCTCGCACCCGCCCGCGAATGCCGCGATCAGGATGCCCTCGAGCACCGCGAAGGGATCGCCTTCCATCAGCAGGCGATCCTTGAACGTGCCCGGCTCCGACTCGTCGGCGTTGCACACGAGGTAATGCGGTCGCGCGGGCGCCTTCAGCACGGCGTCCCACTTGCGACCCGTGGGAAACGCGGCACCGCCGCGGCCGACGAGGTTCGATGCGATCACCTCTTCGATGACCTTCGCGGGGCCGATCGAGAGCGCGCGACGCAACGCCTCGAAGCCGCCGCTCGCGCGATACGCGTCGAGGCCTTCCGGATCGACTTGACCGACGCGACGCAGCAATCGCAGTCCCGGCTGTCCCGACTGCGGCACGGAGCGACGAACGGACTCGATGCGTTGACGCGCCGACGTTTCGGTCTCGCGGGACTCGAGAGCCGCCTCGATCGCGCTCGCCTTCGTGACGGGCGCGAGGGTGAACGTCCGCGGCCTCTCGCCCGCGATCGTGAAGAGCGCCGCCGGAGCGCGCTCGCAGAGGCCGAGGCACGGGCTTCTCTTCCAGGTCATGCGACCGTCGCGCGCGGGCGAGCCCTCGGGGCCGAGCGTGCGCAGCAGCATCGCGCAAATCGATTCGCCGCCGCGCGTGCGGCACGCGATGTCGTCGCAGACGTGCGCGACCGCGGGCGGGCGTGGCGTCGTCGAGAACAAGTGATAGAAGCTCGCGACGCCGTGCGCCTCCGCCGGCGGAATCGTGAGCCGCTTGCAAATGGTGGCGAGCGCGCCCGGCGTGATCCAACCCACGCGCGACTGCGCGGCGTGGAGCGCCGGCAAGAGGAGGTCGCGGCGCGAGCGCGCTTCGCGTCCCGCGTGAAGCGACGTGTGCCCTTCCCCTTCGGTATCGCGCTCGCCGCCCGTCCACGACGACGTCGGCGCTCCGAGGACCGCGTCGATCGCCGCTCGCTCTTCGGAGGTCGGCTCGTCGGCGGAGACGCGAATGTCCATTCAGTTCCTCAGCCGCTCGACGCGAACGGCGGTGGCCTTGAATTCCGCGGTGCCGCTCTTGGGATCTGTCGCGTCGATCGTGAGTAGGTTCGTCGCGACGTCGTCCTGGAAGTGGAGCGTCATGAAGACGAGGCCGGGTCGCAGCGATTCGTCGCGCCGCACGGGGACGTCGACCGCGCCGCGTCGCGAGCGCACGCGAACGACCTCGCCCTCGGCCACGCCGAGGCGCGTCGCGTCTTCCGGCGACACATCGAGCGTCTCGCCTCGCCGGAGCGGCGAGCGATAGCGTCGCGATTGCACGCCCGTGTTGTAGTCGTCGAGCCTCCGCCCCGTCGTGAGGCGCAGCGGAAAATCCGCATCGAGCTTGTCGACCGGCGGATCGTGGACGACCGGCATGAACGACACCTTCGGTCCCGGCACCGGGTTCTCCCACAATCGGCTGTGGAGGAAGAGTTCGCCCGGATGCGTGTCGTCGTAGCAGGGCCACTGCAAGCCGCCCAGGGCTTCGAGCCGCGCATAGCTCATGCCGGCGTGCACCGGACTCAGGCTGCGCACTTCGTTCCAGATCTTCTCGGAGTCCGGCGTGCCCCAGTCGTGGCCGAGCCGTCGCGCGAGATCGAAGAGGATCGTGACGTCGTCGCGCGCGTCGCCCGGGAGCGCGAGCGCCTTCCTAACGCGCTGCACGCGACGCTCGCTGTTCGTCACGGTGCCTTCCGACTCGCACCACGCGGCGGCCGCGGGGAACACGACGTCGGCAATCTCGGCGGTCTTCGTGAGGAAGATGTCCTGCGCGACGATGAACTCGAGCCCTTCGAGCAGATGGCGCGTGCGCGTCTGGTCGGCCTCGGACTGCATCGGGTTCTCGCCGATGACGTAGAGCGCCCGCATCTCCCCGCGCTCCATCGCGTCGAACATCCCGCTCAGGTGCCAGCCGCGCTTCGGTGGGACCTTGACGCCCCACGCGCGCTCGAACTTCGCGCGGAACTCGTCGTTCTCGACGTGCTGGAACCCCGGCAGTCGATCGGGCAAGGCACCCATGTCGCCGCCGCCTTGCACGTTGTTCTGTCCGCGAAGCGGGTTGAGGCCGCAGCCGTAGCGCCCGACGTGGCCGGTCAGGAGCGCGAGGTCGATCAGCGCGAACACGTTGTCGACGGCGTTGTGGTGCTCGGTGATGCCGAGCGTCCAGCAGATCATGGCGCGATCGGCCTTCGCGTACTCGTGAGCCATCTGCCGGATGACGCGCGCGGGCACGCCCGTCTCTTGTTCCGCCCACTCGAGCGTGCAGCTCTCGACCGATGCGCGATACTCCTCGAAGTTCGTGGTCGCGCGGTCGATGAAGTCGCGGCGCTCGAGCCCCTCGGCGATGATCTCGCGACCCATCGCGTTCGCGAGCGCGATGTCCGAGCCGACGTCGATCCCGGCCCAGAGGTCCGCCCATTGCACCGAGCTCGTGCGGCGCGGATCGACCGCGAGCACGCGCATGCCCCGGTGGATTCCCTTCAATAGATGATGGAAGAAGATCGGGTGCGTCTCGCGCGCATTGCTTCCCCACAAGATGACGAGGTCCCCTTCCTCGATTTCGCGATACGAGTTCGTTCCGCCACCCGCTCCGAAGACAGCCGCCAGACCGGCGACGCTAGGAGCGTGTCAGGTTCGGTTGCAGCTGTCGCAGTTGTTGCTGCCGAACACGACCCGCGCGAACTTCTGAGAGACGAAGTTCATCTCGTTCGTGCTCTTCGAGCAGCTGAAGAGTCCGAACGTCTGCGAGCCGTGTCGGTCGACCGCGCCCTTCAGGCCCGCGGCGGCGCGATCGAGCGCCTCGTCCCACGTGGCCCGGCGAAGGTGTCCGCCCCGGCCGCCTTCGCGGACGAGCGGATGCAGCAAACGCGACCGGCTGTCGGGTTTCGAGACCATGCGACCTCCGGGTACGATGAGGGCGTGAAGTATATCGAGCGCGATCTCCGATCCTCAATCCAATCCGGCGGCGATGCGGACTCCGCGCCGACTCGCGAGGCGGCGGTCGCCAAGATCGTCGGCGATGCCGAGTCGAACGTGGTCGATCGCGTGGCGGTGGAAGCGCCGCTCGAGCTTCGGTTCGGCCTGCGCTCGGCCACGGTGCTCATGCGCACGCCGGGTCACGATGAGGATCTCGTGCGCGGCTTCCTCTTCACCGAAGGGATGATTCGCGAGGCCGCGGACGTTCGGTCGCTCACGCGCCCAGCGGATCTCGCGAGCCACGAGCGCGGAAACGTGATCGTCGCCGACTTCGTATCCGCGACGCCGGCGCCGGCAAGCGAGCGAACGTTCTTCAGCTCCTCGAGCTGCGGCGTGTGCGGCAAGAACTCGATCGCCGCCCTCGAGGTTCGCGCGCCGCGCGTGACGTCGAGCCTCCGAGTCAAACGCAGCGCATTGGGTGCGATGCCGGCGCGAATGCGTGCCGCGCAGCCGACGTTCGCGGAAACGGGCGGCCTCCACGCGTCGGCGCTCTTCGACGGGAAGACGAACCTGCTCGCCGTGCGCGAGGACGTCGGGAGGCACAACGCCCTCGACAAGCTGGTCGGTTGGGCGCTCGCGGGCGGGATCGTACCGCTCGGCGAGCACGTCCTCCTCGTCTCCGGCCGCGTCAGCTACGAGATCGTGCAGAAGGCCGTCGTCGCGGGCATTCCCGTGATCGCCGCCGTGGGCGCCCCATCGTCGTATGCGGTCGATCTCGCGACTCGCTTCGGCGTGACGCTCGTCGGCTTCCTGCGCCCCGACTCGATGAACGTGTACACGTCGCCCGAGCGCATCGTCGTGTGAACTCTCGAGAGCACCCGTGACGAACGAGCCTGACGACAAGGCTGGGCCCACGCGAGTTTCGACGTCGGCGCCCGCGCTCGATCCGACGAAGGCGGCCGTGCGCGAGGGTCAGGGCACGCGCATCGACGCCTATCAGCTCATCCAAAAAATTGGCGAAGGCGGCTTCGGCGTCGTCTTCCTCGCCGAGCAGAAGGAGCCCGTTCAACGGCGCGTCGCGCTCAAGATCGTGAAGCTCGGGCTCGACACGCACCAAGTCGTCGCGCGGTTCGAGGCGGAGCGCCAAGCGCTCGCGATGATGGATCACCCGAACATCGCGAAGGTGTTCGACGCCGGCGCCACCGAATCGGGGCGACCCTACTTCGTGATGGAGCTGGTCGTCGGCCAGCCGATCACGCAATTCTGCGACGCGCACCGCATGCCGACGCGCGAGCGATTGAGCCTCTTTCTCGACGTCTGCCATGCCGTGCAGCACGCGCATCAGAAGGGGCTGATCCACCGCGATCTCAAGCCGACGAACGTGCTCGTCGCCGAAGTCGAAGGCAAGCCCGTCGTGAAGGTGATCGACTTCGGCGTCGCGAAGGCCACCGGCGGGCGCCTCACCGAGTTGACGCTGGTGACCGAGATCGGCCAGATGGTCGGCACGCCGACGTACATGAGCCCCGAGCAAGCCGGTCGATCCGACATCGACGTCGACACGCGCAGCGACATCTACTCGCTCGGCGTGCTCCTCTACGAACTCCTGACCGGCGTGACCCCGTTCGACACCGCGACGCTTCGTCTCGCCGCGTTCACCGAGGTCGTGCGCGTCATCTGCGAGGTCGATGCCCCGAGACCGAGCACTCGCGTCAGCAGCCTCGGCGAAGCGCTCGCGCCCATCGCCGAGAGTCGTGGCATCGAGACGCGATCGCTGACGCGGCTCCTGCGCGGCGAGCTCGACTGGATCGTGATGCGAGCGCTCGAGAAGGACCGCACGCGCCGCTACCAAAGCGCGAGCGGTCTCGCAGCCGACGTCACGCGCTACTTGAACGGCGAGCCCATCGTTGCCGCGCCGCCGAGTCGGATCTATCGACTGCGAAAGCTCGCCCGCCGCCATCGCATCCTGTTCGCGGCGCTCGGCGGCATTGCGGCGGCGCTCCTGATCGGGACCGGGCTCGCGATCTACGGGCTCGTGCAGGCGCGACGAGAGCAGGCGAACGCCGTCGTGCAGCGAGACCGCGCGATCGCCGCCGAGGGCGAGCAGACGCGGCTTCGCGAGCAGTCGGACCTCGAGCGCGATCGCGCGCGCAAGGCGGAGGCTGCGGCGGCGGCCTCGGCTGAAGAGGCACGCGCGGCGGCCAAGCGGGCCGACACGGTGAATCGTTTCCTCGTCGACGTGCTTGGACAGGCGGAGCTTCGAAAAGCCGGACGACAGGTCACGGTTGTCGATGCGCTCGCGCGAGCGTCGAAGTCCGTGGTCGATTCGTTCAAGGACCAGCCCGACATCGCCGCGGACGTGCAGCTCCAGCTCGGCAAGACGTATGCCTCGCTCGGCATGTACCCGGAAGCGGAGGCGCAGCTCCAGGCGGCGAAGAAGTATCACGACGAGCACCACGACGAGGCGCATCCCGACTATCCAACCCTCCTGCAGCGGCTCGGCTCGACCGTCGGGAAATTGGGACGGCGCGCGGAAGGAGAATCGCTCCTGCGACGAGCGATCGCCTTGGCCGAGGAGCACGGTGGTCCCGAAGATCTGGTGGCGCTCGGCGCGAAAAGCGACCTCGCCATTGCACTCGTCGAGCGCGGCGCGATGGTCGAGGCCGAGTCGATCTTTCGCGAGGTGCTCGACGTGTACCGGCGACGCTTCGGTCCCGACGCGTTGGATTCGCTGATCGCGCTGAACGCGCTCGCCTGGTGCCTGCACAAGGAGGGTCAGGTGGAAAAGGCCGAGCCGCTCTACCGCGAGGCGGTGGAGCGCGCCGATCGCGCGCTCGGCAAGGAACATCCGGACTCGCTCATTTTCATCCAGAACTACGGCTCGGTCCTGGTCGCGATGAACCAGCTCGATCGCGCCGAAGCGATCGAGCGCGACGGCGTCGAGCGATTCCGTCGGGTCTACGGAAACGATCATCCGACGACGGCGACAGCCATCGACAACCTCGCGAAGTTCCTCACGGACCGCAAGCAGAACGAGGAGGCCGAGCGCCTCTATCGCGAGGTCCTCGACATCGATCGCAAGGCCTTCGGAGGAGGACCGAACGTCGTGACGGCGCTGACGAATCTCGTCGTCTTCCTGACGAACCGAGGAGACGCCGCCGCCGCGGAAGCGCCGGCGCGCGAGGCATTCGATCTCGCCCGAAAGGACCTCGGTGCGGAAGCGCACGACACCGTCTTGGCGGAGTTCGACTTGGCAAACGTCCTCGGCCAACTCGACAAGCTGCCGGAGGCCGAACCGCTCTTCCGGGAATCGATCGAGCTCAGCAAGAAAGTGCTCGGCCCAGAAGACCGCGAGACCTTGGTGCGTATCAACACGTTCGCGGTCGCGCTCCACGGCGCCGACCGGCTCGAAGACGCCGAGAAGTTCTATCGCGAATCGCTGTCCATCGAGGAGCGCGCCCTCGGCATCGACCATCCCGACACGCTGATCTCTCGCTTCAACATCGCGCAGCTCGTCGGCTCGCGCGGGCGATTGGAGGAAGCCGAGCGGATGAATCGAGACGTGATCGAGCCGTTCCGCCGCGTCTTCGGGGAAAAGCATCCCAACACGGCGGGCGCCATCGCGGGGCTCGGCGACCTCTTGCGCAAGGAGAAGCGACCCGCGGAAGCCCTCGAGCTCTATCGTCAGGCGCTGGCAATCCAGACGGAAGCACTCGCCCCGAACCACCCGTCGCTGCGAAGAACGCTGCAGAAGATCGCCAACGCGCTCCGGGAGGAAGGCGAGGACTTCACGACGGCACGTCGCTATGGCGACGCGACAGAGGTTTTTCGCGAGGCGCTCGAGACGTGCGACAAGATCGATCCGCCACCGGAAGCCGTGATCGCCAACGTCGAGAGCGCGTACGGCGCTTGCCTCTCGGCGCAAGGAAAGCTCGAGGACGCCAAGAAGCTCCTCTCGTCGGCTCGCACTCGTCAGGTACGCGAGAAGAGCGTCACACTCGACGACCGCAAGAAAACGCTTTCGCGATTCGTCGACCTCTACGAGAAGTGGAGCAAGCCCGACGACGTCGCGAAGTGGCGCGCGGCGCTCGCGGCGGAGAGCGAATAGCGGCGCGTCATCGATGCTCCTTCAGCGCGCTTTTCGCGTGACGAGGCTTGGGATCTTCGCCCTCGACAATCGGGACCCCGGTATCGAATTTCCCGGCTCGCAAGCCCTCTCTCGCCTGTTCGGCCAGTTTCGCGTAGTTGGACCGAATGCGATCGAGATCCGCGTCGTCGAGATCCTCGAGGTTGAGCAACGCATTGTGTGCGCCTTCGATCGCCCGAATCAGCTCGTCCAGTTTCACCTGCATCGCCTGAGAGTCGCGATTCTGTGTGTTCTGAATGAGGAAGACCATGAGAAACGTGACGATCGTCGTGCCCGTGTTGATGGCGAGCTGCCAGGTGTCGCTGTACTGGAATATGGGACCAGTGACGATCCACACGACGATGACCAACGCCGCGATGAGGAACGCGGCGGGATGACCGGCCGCGTGCGACACGCGCTTGGCAAACCAAGCAAACCGTGGTCTCCGCTTGCTCGGACTCACGACGCTCCTTTCTTCCGTCGAACCAGAGGCCCGGTAGGCGCCGTCGTATTCCGCCCAAAATCTGTCGCGTCCCCGGACCGGCGGTTGAGCGCTCGAACACACTTTGGTCGTCCTTCGTGAATGGTACTCGGAATGCGGTGCCGCGCGCACCACGCGCCGAATCGGCCGCTCGCCACGACATCGCGACGGGTTGCTCGAGCTCGTTCGAAGCCGGCGAGTTCTCTCGCAGAATCCGGTGAAGCAGCAAGCTCCGGCCCTCGCGCCAGCGCACGACGATCCCGCGAGCGAGGACGGCCGTCGGAAGCTGCGCCGTGTGAGAGTCGTCGTCCGTTGATCCTACACCGATTCCCGACAACCGATTGATCGTCCGAGTTGCGGATCATGTCCCTCGTCGTCGCTCCGTCTCGGCCCGGGAAACGCGGTTGATCTTTCGAGAAGGAGAAACGGCCTCCGCACGCCCGGCCGCACGAGAGTGGACGCTCGCTTCGGGAGAGACGCGCCTTAGCCGATCGGCCAGCCGTAGTCGGCGGCCATCTGCCGAAGCGTTTGCCACTTGTCGGAAGCGGGCGCGAAGCCATGACAGATCGTGCCGAATGGTCCCGCCGGAATGTCGAATCGACTCGCCGCGTAGAGGGGCGTGGTGAAGTCGAGCGCCTCGGCTAGGTTGTTCGCCGTCGCGTCACGCACGGTCAGCGGCTGGAGATTCCATCGCCACTCGATCATTCGAAGCACGGACGTGTGATCGAACAGGACGTGCGAAATCCGACGATGCCCATAGATCGAGATCAAGAGAGTCGGCACCCGAAATCCGCGCAGCCCATCCACGTTTCCGGCCGCTTGATCGGCAGACGGAATGACCGCGGGCGGCGGCGGCACGTGATCGAAGAAGCCGCCCCATTCGTCGAACGTGATGACGAGGAGCGTGCGCGGCCAGTCGGGCCCATTGATGACGGCTCGATAAATCTGGTTCAAGAACGCGTCGCCGTTTCGGATGTCGGCATGCGGATGATCGTCGCCCGACGTCCCGCTCGGCGCGTCGATGAATCGCGGATCGACGTACGAAACGTGGGGAAGCGACCCGGACGCTGCATCGTCGAGGAACGACTGGAACGAGTGGGCGATCGGCAGATAGCGGGTTCCCCAGATCGCGAGCGCCGGAACGTCGCTGTAGTAGTAACGTCCGTTCAGGCCAGCCGCCGCGAGCCGGTCCCAGATCGTCGGCAGGCTGCTCGCCTCGAACGTGTTGTGAAGTCGATCGGTCTGAGCCGCATGCTGGTAGATGCGGTTGGGAAACGTCTCCGCCATGATGGGCGCGAAGTAATGGTCGCACGTCGTCCATCGCGCGGCTGCGTTGGCGAAGAACAGCACCTCGCGCGGCCGGTAGTAGCCGATCGCATAGTCGTCGTTGCTTCCCGCGCGCAGCCAGCCGTCGCAGGCGCCGTTGTTGTATTCGATGCGGCCGCCCCCGTACGAGTGATCCGGGTCGGGGTGGCTGCAGCCCTGGAAATCGAACAGGCGCTGCGTCGTGTGCGGCGTACCGGCCGCGTCGAAGAACGTGAGGTTTCGCTGCCTGCCCTCGGCGCCGGGGAGCCACCCGAGGAAGTGATCGAACGACCGATTCTCCATCGTCACGAGGACGATGTGGTCGATGTTCGACGCCTCGGGCGGCGGCAGTCCGGTCGGCTGCGCGAACGCGCGGTTGTAGCCGAGCCCGCCGAGCGCGAACCATCCCGCGGCGGCACCGGCCCCCTGCAAGAATTGTCGCCTGTTGATCCCCCATCTTTCGCGCGCAGTCGATCGATCGTCGGCATGGCGTCCCATGTTCTCACCATCGCTCCCGCCGGTTCGCGGGGATCTCCGCTTCGGTTCATGCACGGCGCGTCGAAACGATCGCGTGCCCGAGGACGCGACATCGCGGTCCACGTGCTCGCCCGGCCGCGCGGTTCCAGCTCGCGCGTCGCCCTACAAGACCCATGCCGCACCGACTCCGGGAAGCATCCGCGATCGACGATTACAGGAAATCGGCCGCTGCGTCGCGACGCGAACGGCGCAACGATTCGTCGAACGCGAAAGCGTTTTCAAGCAGATGTAGAAACTCCACGCGTGCCCCGCTCGAGCGAGGCGAATCAGCGGAGCGTTCCCCGGCGCGGCGAGTATCCGGTGGTCGCCCAACCGCGAGAGCGGACTCACGATCGCCGATCGCCCCAACTCTTCGATCCGCTCGTGAACCGTGAGGCCCGCTCTCGCCCTGGGGTCTCACGCTTCGAACGGATCGGCGCGCAGCGCGGGCGGATGCTCGCTAGAATTTGCGGCCGTGTCGGTCACGTAGCCATCAACCCCATTCGAGGGCCCATGAAACACGAAACGGTGAAGGTCCGCCCCTTGCTCGAGCGCGATCTCGACGAAGCGGATCGCATCTTTCGTCTCGCGTTCGGTACGTTCATTGGACTGCCGGATCCGATGGCATTTGGCGGCGACGCCGCGTACGTCCGGCCGCGTTGGAACGCGGCGCCCAAGGCCGCGCTCGCGGCCGAGGTCGGCGGGCGCCTCGTCGGCTCGAACTTCGCTGCGCGATGGGGAAGCGTCGCCTTCTTCGGGCCGCTCACGATTCATCCCGAGTACTGGAATCGCGGCGTCGCGCAGGCTCTGCTCCGCGGCACCATGAAGATCTTCTCGACGTGGCGCGTGCGTCACTCCGGCCTCTTCACGTTCTCGAACAGCGCGAAGCACGTCGGCCTCTATCAGAAGTTCGGCTTCCATCCTCGCTACCTGACTCCCCTGTTTGCGCGCGCGGCAGAACGGCCAGCCAGACCTCCGAAGTGGACTCGGCTCTCCGGACTCTCCGAGGATCGGCAGCAGCGCGCGCGTCGAGCCTGTCGTGCGCTCACCGGTCGAATCTATCCGGGTCTCGACCTCTCGTTCGAGATCACGCTTGCGGCCTCGCAGCGACAAGGCGACACGATTCTCCTCGGCGATCCGGAGCGTCCGTCGGCATTTGCCGTTTGCCACCATGGCGCGGGCTCCGAGGCGGGCAGCGGCGTCTGCTATGTGAAGTTCGGCGCGGCAAGCCCTGGGCGCGGCGCGGCCGCGGCGTTCGGCCGTCTCCTCGACGCCGTCGACGAGTTCGCGATCTCGGTCAGCACGCCACAGGTGACGTTCGGCGTGAACGCTGCGCGCGAGGAAGCGTATCGCGCGGTCGTCCGGCGAGGCTACCGCGCCGATCGCGCGCAAGGTGTGATCATGGAGCGCGGCCGCGGCCCCGGCTACAACCGGCCCGGCGTCTACCTCATCGACGACTGGCGCTGAGCGCGCGGGCCCGAAGACGTTCGCGAGCACTTCGAACGCCTCGTGACTTCAGACACCTTCGGGAGCGATCGCAACCCGTCATTCACGGCGGCGGAGCCGCGAAACGCTCGGGCAACGTCGGGTTCCAGAACGACGATGGCTACTTCACCAACGACGTGAGCTTGGCTTCCACTTCGGCGTGCAGGGTCGGCGGTGCGCCGTAAAAGGCCGCGGCCGAGTGGCCTTCGCGGTCGAAGACGAGGAGCGTCGGCACCGCGCTGACGTCGCCGAACAAGCGAACGAGATCCGGCGAGCCCATCACCCACGTGACGGGGAGATTCAGATCATTGGCGATCTTTCGCACGGCATCCTCCTTCGACTCGACGGCGATCGCGACGATCGCGAGGCGATCGCCGAAGCGCTTCTTCAATTCGCCCAACCACGGCAATGTGCCGCGGCACGGCGGGCACCACGTCGCCCACAGGTCGACGAGAACGACGCGTTCTTTCAGTTCGGAGCGCGTCAGCGTCTTTCCGTCCAAGTCCGTGAGCGTGACGTCGGGAAACTCGGCGACCTCGCCCGGCTTCACCGGCGCGGCCTGCGCGCGAGCAGCGTCCTTCTTTCCCGCGAGGATGAGATCGATCATCGACTTGAGATCGGCGCGGAATCGTTCATGCGCGGCGGCGCTCTTGAGCGGCGCGTAGCGTCCGCCCTTCTCGTCTTCGCCCTTGCCGTAGAACCCGAAGTCGTCGGGAGTCGCGACGAGGATGTCGTCGACGAAGATCGCCGGGTATCGCGTGACGCCGAACCGCTTCGCCAGCTCCGAGCCGCCGTAGTTCTCGGACACGAACTTCGCTTTGCCGCCGAACTCCGCCACCACGCTTTGGGCCAGCAAACTTGCCGGGTCGGAGATGTTTCAGGTGTAGGGCCAGCGAACGAGCGTGACCTTGACTTGCGCCGCGGGCTTCGGCGGCGCGGGCTTGGCGGGCTCCAACGCGGCGAAGTAGCGCGGCAAGACGTCGGTCACGATCGTCGCTGCGGCGGGCTGGCCGCCGAACGGGACGCCGGCCGCAACCTCGGCCTGCGCCGCTTCGAGAAACGTTCGACCGATCGTGTGGTCGACGCCGGCGGCGGAGAGGCGCGCATCGAGGTCGTGCAGCGTCGACGCGAGCGCGGCCTTGTCGAGCGTCGCCGGCGTCGCGCGCAGCGGAGCGAATCGGAGCGCGGCTTGCAGATACCGCAAGAGCGCGCCGTAACGGAGCCCGGCCGCGTCCAGCTCGCGCGCTTCGTTCAAGGTCGAGCTGGCGACGATGAACTCGGGGTGCCGGTTGATCGACACAGGCGGCCGATATGCGGCGAGCATCTCGGTTTCGAGCGCGTCGAGTTCGGCGCGGAGATCGCGCAGCGGCGGCGCGCGAAGCGACGTGGCCGCCGAAAGCGATCGACACAGCGCCACGAAGTCGCGCTGCGCTTGCGCTTGTCCGATGTAGAAGAGGCCGTACTCGGGTGCGGTGTTCTTCGCGTACTCGAGGCTCGTGTCGTAGAACCCGCGCACTTGCGGCAGTGCCACCTCGGCCTGCGCTCGAACCGCTGCGGGCGCGACGCCGTCCAAGCCGTTCGGCGACGTTGGGCCGAGCGCGTCGCGAAGCACGCCGCCCATGCGCGTCCACTCTGCTTCGAGCGCCGCGTCGTCCTTGAACTGGCCGGCCGCGTGCTCGCTCGCATAGACCGAAGCCGCGAGGTTCACGCGCACGGCGGCGAGGCGCGTCAGCGCCAGCCAGCGTCGCCCGTCGCGCAGCGACTGATCGGCGCTCTCGAGGATCGGCGCGGCTCCGCTCTTCACCTGCGCCCACAACTCGTCGGTCGACGTGTTGCTCTTCACGTAGTCCGACCAACGGTGGATGTCCGCAGCGAGCGGGTCGGGTTTTCCGTCCTGCCCTGCAGCGTGCGCGAGGAACGCGGCCAGAGAACACGTCACGGCGAGAGCGGCGATGGCGAGCGATCGATGTTTGTGTTTCATGGCGGCGAAGAGTACGAGCCTGATGAGCGGCCGTTTCACGGGTCGAGTCGCTCAGGCCAGTTTGCGATCCAGGGCAGCACGCGCCGTCGTGTTCATGCCAAGGGATTGGATTCGAATTCAGACTCGGCGATCACCGACTCGTCGCGCGTGCCGGTGCTGGCCCGTTGATTTGCGTTCTCACTCCGCTCATCGCTTGCCTCCTCGTGTCTGTCGGCCGCTGGCGCTTGCCCTCCGAGCCGATCCCTTCGATGCGCGTGGATCATTGCCTTCGACGTGTTCTCGATGGCCCCATGGGCCGCTTTGCCGGTCGACCCGATCCGCTCCACGACGCCCTTCTCCGCAGGGTCGGTCAGGTCCCGGTGGGCAGTGCGCTTGGCAACGCCGAGCAGATCTTGATACCGCGTGTTGCCGATGCGACCGGACGTCTTGAGGTACTCGTTCGGTCACGACCTCACGGAATCGCGCGTCGCGCGCGCATCAATCCACTCCGGCGAGGATCAGCGCGAACGCGGTCGCGTTGTTCACGACGTGTGCGACGATCGGCGCGACCAAGGATCGCTGTCGATCGTAGAGCCACGCGAGCACGAGACCGTAGATCATGAGTGCCGGAAGGCGCGGTAGATCGAAGTGCACCGACGAGAAGACAATCGCCGACAGCCACGCACCGACGAGGGGGCGCCCCGCGGCAACGAAGGAGCCGTAGACCGCGCCGCGAAAAAAAGCCTCCTCGCAGATTGGCGCGACGACGGCGCCCAGCACGACGAGCGCGATCTTTGCCCCGATGTCGAGCTCTCGCAGCAGGCCCCAGAGGCCGGCTTGATCGGACGGATCGTAGACGGCGCGAAGACCTCGGTCGTAGAGGAAGCCGAATGCCACGAGGGCCGCACCGACGACGAGCCCGTTCGCGGCGGCCTTCGCGAAGCTTCCCGCCACCAGCGGTCGAAACGGCTCGCCGGCCGCCCGCGACGATCGGACTCGGTGCAAGCCCACGATGAAAAACCCGGCTTGGCTCGCGAGCAAGCAGGCGAGGAAGACCGACTGGACCTCGACTCGACAGCCGACTGATGCCGACAGCACTGAGCCATAGCCGAGTTGGCTCCACGGCGGAATCGACGACGACCAAACGAGCGATCGCTCGCGCGTTCGATACGCGATCTCTACCCGATCGCCACCGCGCGCAACCGTGACCTTGTCGACGCCATCGCGCGCGCGAAGCCATTCCTCGAGCGCCGAGTCGTTTGGTGAAAGCGCCGAAAGGACGTAGCGGTCGACGTGCAGGACCGGTAGGCCGACGATGGTGAAAAACGGAATCGCCGCGACGACACCGATGAGGAGCGCAACGAACAGGTCTCGAAACGCGCGACGAGCGAGGATCTCGAGATTCATGGCGTTCACGCCGGGCGTCGCGGGCGCTGCTTCTCCGAGACCGACTTGATGATGATGCGGTGCGATTCGTTGCGGTCGAGCGGCTTCTTCGCGCGCTTGAGCGCGTGCCCGATGAGGGCTTGAACCTCCGGCTCGTCGAGTGTGTGCGGTCCGTCGAGGCGGATGTGCCTCACCCTCGTCCCCGCGCCGCGGAGTCGCTTCGCGGGATCGGGCAGCCCGGCACCTTGCAGGAAGCACAGGGTCACCCAGCGCGGGAACACCGCGATCGAGAGGATCGCTTCGGACGCGCGCTCCGACGGACCAAACCCGATCGCGAGCGCGTTGTAGTTGTCGTACACCATCTCGATCGCCCCCGGCAGCCGCTTGCGCAACTTCACGAGTGCCGCACGCGCCTGCACCCCGACGTCGGGCGTGAACTTCACGATGAACCCGGCGAGCTGCTGCTCGGGCGATTTGTCTTTCATGGCACGCGAGACCTCGAGGATGGACTTCGGTGCTCGGCATCGCACGCGAACGGCGAGGGTACCAGGCGCCCACCGCGCGCGCATCGTCGTGAACAATCCACAGTCACTCTCGGTCACAGCGCCCGATCGTCAATGGAGTCAGAGACCGAGCACCCCGGGCAAACGGCAGCCGCCGGCGTCGAAGAGAGTCCAAGCGTCGGCGAGCGCGAGGATCACCGAGAGGACGCGAAGCAACGTCGACATTCGCGGCCATCCGAAAGCAAGACACAAGAGCGAGGCACTCGAACAGACGACTGCTTGGATCAGCACCGCGGTGTAGCGTCCGGTGGTCAGCGTTATGTTGTCGGTGATGACTGCCCAGAGGGTCAGAAGCAACGCGACGCTCACACAGACAGGTCCGCGAGTCGATCTCGTCGTTGCCACCTCGTGTGAAGTGGACGGCTCCACCGTGGCTGAGTCTTTCCTGCGGCTTCGCGAACGTCGCACTTGCACGACGATGATCAGCCCGCCCGTGAAGCCAACGAAATAGCTCGCGGAGTGCGCCCAAAGGTCAACGATGAACGCGACGTGCTTCTCGGGAGCGACGGCACGCCCGAGCGGCCCGCCGAGGGAAACGGCGCCGCTCGTCGCGAGAACGAAACCGACGATGCCCGCGACGAGTGCGCACGCGGTCATGACGACCACGAGCCAGGCGATTGGTCGCAACAACGAGCGGACGCGCCGCTTTGGGAAATCTCCGGCGCGCGCTGCCCACGCCAACGGAACGCCGAGGAGCAGCCCGACCCACCATGTTGCGGCGATGCCCCAGCCAATGCCGAGAAGGGTCGGGTCGTCGGTGCCGAAGATCGCCGGATGCCCGATGGTGAAGTACTCGACGCAGACCCGCGCCGTGACTTGATCGTGAGCGACCCCGTAGACGATCGCCACGACTATGCAAAGAACGACGATCGCGAAAGACCTCACGAAGAAACGGCCTCCGATTCGGCGCGATCGAGTCGCTCGCTCACGATCGCGCGATCACGGACTCGATTGCCGGAGTCCCTTGAGACATTCGCGGCCTCCCGCACGGAGATCCGAAGTCACGCACGGCTCTCGCGATCATACTCGCGTCGAATACGCTCGATGCAGGCTGTGCCAACTTTGCTTTCGAGCAGGCCAACGACCTTTTCGAACACGTCGCGCGGCACCCACGTCGACATCGAGTCCACCGCCTGGGCCCACGTGAGGTGCTCGTAGAGCGCGACGCCGGCTGCGTTCCAGAGATCCTTCGAACGCTGGCGCGCGCACCAAGCAGCGAACGAGTGAACCCGCTTCAGCGTCTCCGTGTCGTTCTCTCCAAGAGCGCGACGGCACTTCGGCACAAGCTCCATGAAAACGGTGTAGATCGTGCAGTCGGGCTCTTCGAAGTCCGGTCGCAGATCTGGAAACGCTTCGATGGCGCGACGTCGCCAGTCACTCATGTCAAGTCCTCGATCGAAGCGCGACTCAACGTTACGCGCTTCGTCGACGCGGAGGCCGAGCGTGACACGGCAATTCTCGAGCAACGCGATCTCGCTCGCCCAATCGCTCGACGACGTCGATTCACCTCAGACCGCGCGCTCGCGGCGCACGTCGTAGCACAGGCGCGTCCACAGCACCCACAGCGACGCGCAGACGAGGAGGCCGACGACGGCGTTCCACAGCGCGAGCGCCGTCGAGATCGCGTAGACGATGGGCCCAATGTTGTAGGCGCGGCGCACGCGTGCGACGGCCTCCTCTGACACGTGATCGTGGAGGAGCCGGCGCTTGCGGGTCACGGAGCGAAACAGCGCGCCGTACGCGAGGCTCACGAAGAAGAAGGTGCCGCAGTAGAACGCGGCCGCCGCGCTCGCCGCGGCCGTCGAGAGATACCGCGCGATGACGGTCGTGGGAAACGGCACGAACGTCACCATCAGAAGGACGAAGCCATTCGCGAAGAGGAATCGATAGTCGGCGGCCGTCCTCACCCAGCGCAAGAACTCGTGGTGGTTCATCCACATCACGAGGATCACGAAAAAGCTGAAGAGCAGCGCGAAGTACGACGGCCAGAGATCGAGCAGCATCCCGAACAGCTCGGGATTCGTCGTCCCGTGGCCCGTCTCCGGAACGCGGACCTCTAGGATCAGCAGCGTAATCGCGATCGCGAACACGCCGTCGCTGAACGCTTCAACTCGCCCGGTGTCCTTCTCCATGGCGCCTCATCCGTGGGTGAGTGGTCTCGTGCGCGGCAAAGCGTAGGCGGACGGCGGGCGGTGTCAACTCTCCATCGACACTCTGGCGCGCGGGGACGAACGGAGTGCAAGACGTTCCGGTCAGGCGATCCGCGGATGTAATTCCGACGCTCGCCCGGCCGATCTTCGACGGGAACCTCGACGCATCCAAGCCGTCTCGCCGATCGTTTCTTCACTCCAGACCGGCCGCCGTGCGCGGCAGGATTTTTGCGATCGCCGCGGCGGTGCTCGAAGCCGTTCCTCCGCACGAGAGTCGTCATGGCAGAGGTCTTTCAGGAATTCGACGAGTCGCTGGTCGCGCCAGCGGGCCAGGCCTACCATCCACGAGCGTGCGGGTGCGAGGTCGAGAACGGGCTTTGGGAAGGATGGATCGAGTTCGTACCCGCGACGGGACCCGTGCTCCGGACGCCGCGAGAAACCACACAGCCCAATCGGACGGATCTCGCTTACTGGGCGACGGGTCTTTCTCTCGTGTACCTCGAAGGCGCGTTGGGACGGGCGCTCACGCCCGAGGCGACGACGCCGCCGGCGCAGCGTCCGCCCGCGTACGGAAGAGCCGCGCCGTCCCCGTCTCACGCACCCGTCGCGTCCACCGTCGCCATCCTCGACCCGTTCTCGGTGATCCGCGAAGGCGAAGACGTGCTTCGGCACGAGTTGATGGCGCTGCAGGCCTGGCACCTCCGCAACATCGTTCGCGCGTATCGGCTCGCCGACGAGCGAACCGGCGACCTCGAGACGCTCGCCCAGGCACCGCTCGTCGATCTCATCGTCACCGCGACGCGTGAGATCGTCGCGCAGAAGCCGATTCGGTAATCGAGCTCAATCCCAGATCGGCCGAACTTCGATGGCTCCGTGTCCGTAGTTGGGCATGCGCCGGGCCCACTCGAGAGCCTCGTTCATCGACGTGAAGTCGAGGATGTAGAGGCCGCCCATGACCTCCGCCGTCTCGGTGTAGGTTCCTTCGATCTGCGTGCGCTTACCGTTCGGGCGGTTTCGGAGCGTCTTCGCTTCGTTGCGCGGCCGAAGGCGGATGGACTCCACGAACTTTCCGTTCTTCTTCAGCTCTTGCTCTAGCGTCAGGTACTCCTCGCGGACGCGCTCGGCCGAGCCGAGAGGCGCCTTGGTCCACGCTTCCTCTATCTGCGTCAGGATGAACAGAAATCTCACCTCGTCCTCGCTTTCTCTCGTCGTGCGACTCAAACCGGCATGGCGGACTCCACTCAACGATGCTCGAGCTCGAACACGCGTTCGAACACGGCGTCGACGATGGTCGCTGAGTCCCAGCCGAGGGTCAACTCGGACGAATCGCGAAACGACGATCGCTGAGAGATTTGCCTCTCGCGATGGCCGTGGCATCGCGCCTCGTCACCGCAGGACGCTGAGCACGCCGTTGGTTACCGCTAGGACTCCGTTCTGCGACGACGTGTCTTCGGCGATTCCCTGGATTTAGAACGGCCCTTCTCGCTGAAGTCCGATGCCGTCGGGAAGATGAGCGAGCACCGACGGAGCCGGCGTCGGCACGCTCGGCCAATTCTCGACGCCGTAGAGCGGATCACCCATCGTGTTCGCGATCCGGTTGGGTCGAGGGTATCGACGGCTCAGCGGAGTCGGCAACGAGATCGAGCCGATGCCGTAGGGAAGGTCGTCGCACGTCGCGACGTTCGGGGCGCGCCGCCAGACGTAGACGGCGAAACGCGCGCCGATCGGCATCGACGGCGGCGTGGCGATGCGAATCGTCAGTGGCTCGTCGCGGCGCAAGTTGACGCGACGCTCGGCCGTGTCGTTCACGAAAAGCACGTCCGTCGTGAAGCCGGATCGTGCGTCGACGTTTCCGCCACGTTGAGCCATCAGATCGGGCAGCGAGTAGACGTGCACCAGACCGCAGTACTTAGACGGATTCGAGTATCGAGGCCGGCCGAAGAAGAGCGTGCTTCCAATGACGAGGGCCGGGCCAAAGTTGGACTGGTCCTCCGGCTCGGGCGGAAACAACTCGGCAACTCGCTTCCACCGCCCGTCGATACGCCGGTACCAAAACGTCGTCAGGTAGAGATGCTGTCGATCGGACCCTTCCGACACCAGAACCTGCGCGAGATTCCTCGTCGAGGTGCGGCAGCTCGTGGCTCGTCGCTTGACACTCCCATGCCGATCGCGAAGGGTGATCCACGCTTGGCCGGCGGAAGGAGAGCGTCCGCGATTGTCAGCCCGGAGCGGCCTCGCGCGCGTCCGCAGTCGATCGCGATGTCCGCGGACCATGCAGTCCACCTTTCCCGCACGTCCCCGCCGCCGGGCGGCCGTAGAATCGACCCCGCGTCGGGTTGACGGCGAAACGGTTTCGGCGCCATTCGATTGTGCTGACGGATTCGTCGACTTCCCGGAGTGCGAGTGAGAGGTGATCCATGACGTCGACATCGATTCTCGGGCTTCAGTGCCGCGTTGCGGCCGCCTTCGTTTTCGGGGCGTTCGTCACACGCATGGCATTCGCTCAGATCGATTGGTCTGACCGTTCGTCGACCGACCACCCGCCGACCACTTGCGTGCCCGCCGCCGCCTACGATTCCGCGCGGGGACGCGTCGTTCTGTTCGTAGCCGGCGAGACGTTGGAGTGGGACGGGGCGCGCTGGTCGTTCCGCACATCGACCGGCCCGGGATTCCGAATCCAAACCGCGATGACGTACGACTCGGCGCGCGGACGCACGGTGCTGTTCGGCGGGAACGCGAACGGCAATCGCCTCGCCGACACGTGTGAATGGGACGGATCGAGCTGGACTTCGGTGGCAACGCCAACGAGCCCGCTCGCGCGCGAAGACCATGCGCTCGCGTTCGACTCGGCTCGAGGCCGCGTGGTGCTGTTCGGAGGCACTGGTGCGTTTCCGACCAGCTACGGCTCCGACACGTGGGAATACGACGGCGTCAACTGGACGCAGCAGGCGCCGGCCGTGTCTCCGTCCGCGCGATGCTGTGCCGGGATGGCTTTCGATTCCGCGCGCGCCGTGACGGTCCTCTTCGGTGGAAATGGTGACAGCCTTGGCGCGAGGCTCGAGACGTGGGAGTGGGACGGGACGAACTGGAGCCAGCGTTCAGGAGCGACGTCGCCACCGGGACGATCTTTGCATGCTCTCGCGTTCGATGCGGCGCGCGGCGAGACGATCCTCTACGGAGGATTGGACTCGAACTCCATCCGCAACGACACGTGGGCCTGGAACGGCAGCACGTGGCGCGCGATCACGACGTCGCAGACCGCAGGCCCGCGGTATCGGTTCGCGCTCGCGTTTGACGCGAACCACCGGAGCATCGTGCTCGTCGGCGGCGGCAACGTCGCGGACACGTGGACGTGGAACGGCGCGACCTGGACGCAGGCGGCCGTTTCCGGGAATCCGCCCGGCGGATTCGAACGAGCGCTCGCGTTCGACTCGCAGCGCGGCCGCGCGGTGCATGCGCGCGCGGACGGCCTTTCGATCGCCGTTTGGGAACGGGACGATTCGGGCTGGCGGCGGTCGAGCCCGGCGGCATCGCCCCCCTTCCGCTCGGTGGACGCGCTCGCCTTCGACTCGATCCGAGGCCGCACGATTCTCTTCGGCGGCTTCGTGCAGCAGTTGAGTTTCGCTCGGGCCGACACGTGGGAATGGGACGGCTCGGCCTGGTTCGAGCGCATGCCGTCGTCGTCGCCGAACGGCCGATTGGCTCATGCCTTGGCGTTCGACTCGGCGCGCGGCGTCACGGTACTCTTCGGCGGCAGTTCGGCGTGCGATCCCATGTTCGGCTGCACGCTCTACGGCGACACCTGGGAGTGGGATGGGACGAGCTGGTCTCGACGGATTCCGGCAACGAGCCCGAGCCCACGATTGAACGTGGCGCTTGCGTTCGATTCGGCGCGCGGACGCACCGTCCTGTTCGGCGGCCGAACGAGCGTCGGCGCGAGCAGCGAAACGTGGGAGTGGGACGGATCCTCGTGGACGCCTCTCTTCCCCGTCACGAGCCCATCGCCGAGATTCGCCGCGTCGATGGCCTTCGACGCCGCGCGCGGGCGCGTCGTTCTCTATGGCGGGACGCCGAACGGCGTGACGTACGGGACCGATAGCTGGGAATGGGACGGGACGAATTGGACGCCGATCACGTCCGCCCACTCACCGACGATCCTGCTGAATTCGGGCGCCGCGTACGATGCGTCGAAGCATCGCGTACTCGTGTTCGGCTCCAACGCGTGCGCGATGGCAACGTGGACGCTCGACGGTCCACTGACGCTCGCGTCCGTGATTCCGTCCTCGGGAAGCGCGGCGGGCGGCGATCTCGTGACGATTCGCGGCTTCGGCTTCACGAGCGCGCCGACGACGACCGTGCAATTCGGCGGAACGACGGCAGCGATCGTCGACGCCGATTCCGATCGGATCAGAGTCCGGACGCCACCCGGCGCCGGTGTCGCCGACGTGTCGGTCTCGTCGACCACGGGCACGTCGACGCTGTTCGCCTCATACCTCTATCTCGCGCCGGAGATCGCGGCGCGCCTCGGAAACGTGCACACGGGGCGCGGCGACCGCGAGGACGTTCTCACGATCAACGGCTCGCGCGGCGATTCGAATCGCGAGATGACGCTCGCGATCGGGGCGCCGCTCACGATCACGATGTCGAGTCCGTCGAGCCTGGCGACGGCGTCGTTCGCCCTCTACGCGTGGCGGCGCATTCCCGACGTGACGACGTTGGCGCCGCAACCGATGCTGCTCGGAACGATGGTGCTATCGACACCGCTCGACCGGACGGGCGGGAGCCGGCCCGCCGGCATCTGGAACAACATCGGCCACACGAGCCGTCTCGGCGTTCCTTCGCTTCCCTCGACGGCCGCCCCGTCGACCGTGCTTCGCCTCGACCAAGGCGCGCCCCGAGCGCTCGACGCGACGTTCCAAGGCTTCGTCATCGACGTCGCATCGGCAACGTCGCTCGGCGCGAGCGTGACCAACGCGATCGTCCTCCGCGTGAGGTGACACCGCGCGCGTTCGGCGGCCCGCGCTCCGGTTTCGTTTGTTGACACTCTTTCGATCATCCGGAAAGATGATCCCAGCCTGGGTAGTCGGAGGAGAGTCCTCGGAAAGCAAAGCCCGGAGCGGCCTCGCGTGCCGACCGAGGCTCGTTGTCGGCGCCAGCCCGAGCGTCGAAGGATCACGGTGCACATGCCCACCGGAACGGTTCGCCCCCTATCGCCGGAGGACTTCGCGCGAACCGAGCGATTTCTCGCGGCCGTCCGACAGCGCGTCGCGACGGTCATCGTCGGCCAGGACATCGTCGTCGAGCGACTCTTGATCGCGCTCTTCACGGGCGGCCACCTCTTGCTGCAAGGCGTGCCCGGGCTCGCGAAGACGCTGCTCGTCTCGGTGCTCTCGCGCTCGATCGATCTCGCGTTCGCGCGCGTGCAGTTCACGATCGATCTCCTGCCGTCCGACATCCTCGGCTCGGAAGTCCTCGACCCGCGCACGAGCGACTTCCGAGTGCGCAAGGGTCCGGTCTTCACGAACCTGCTCCTCGCCGACGAGATCAACCGCGCCGCGCCGAAAGTGCAGGGCGCGCTCCTCGAAGCGATGCAGGAACGCAAGGTCACGATCGGCAACGAGACGTTCAAGCTGCCGGCGCCGTTCCTCGTGATCGCGACGCAGAACCCGGTCGAGCAGGCCGGGACGTTCGAGCTGCCCGAAGCGCAGCTCGATCGATTCATGCTCGTCCATCGGCTCGGCTATCCCGAGCACGACGAAGAGCGTGAGATCCTCGTGCGCAACGCCGCGCTCGGCATCCGTCGCGAGGACAAGGGCGCGATCGCACGCACCGAGTTCGACGTGCTCGAAAAGGAGCCCGTCGGATCGACCGAGGAAATCGTGTCGACGATGGAGGCCGTTCACCAGGTTCACGTGAGCGAGACGTTCGTCGAGCACGTCGTCGACGCCGTGAAACGGACACGCGTGCACCCGGCCGTGGAGCTGGGATGCAGCCCGCGCGCCGGCATCTCGCTCATCAAGGCGTCGCGCGCCCGCGCGCTGATTCGCGGACGCCACTACGTCATCCCCGAGGATCTCTTCGCGCTCGCCGAGGACGTGATGCTGCACCGCATGCGCCTGAAGTACGAAGCGATCGCCGACGGCACGAACGGACGCGACGTGCTCCACGAGATCCTGCGATCGCTCGGCGGCGGCGCGGGCGGGAGTGGCAGCTCGTCGTCGAACGGCGCGTGAGAAGTTCGACATGAAGCGGATGCGCGGCTTCGTCGACGACTTCGGAACGCTCGACTCGCGCCAATTCGTGATCGCCATTCGCAAGCTCGCGGACAGCCTCGCCTACGGCATCGACCGCTCGCCATTCCTCGGCTCGGGCCTCGAGTACGTGCAGTCGCGCCTCTATCAGTTCGGCGATTCCGTTCGCTCTATGGACTGGCGCGTCACCGCGCGAACGCGAAAGCACCACGTGAAGGAGTACGAGTCGCCGAAGAGCCTTCCCTGCTATCTCCTCATCGACACGTCCGCGTCGATGACCGTTTCGTCGGTGGCGAGGAGCAAGTACGAGACGGCGCTCTTCGTCGCCGGCGGGCTCGCGTTCGCGTGCCTCGATCGCGTGAGCCCGGTCGCCGTCGTGACCGTGGGTGATCGCGCGCTGCGCGGCCGTCCGACGATGTCGAAGCACCGCGTGCTGCGCTGGCTCCTCGATCTGCGGCACTACCACTACGACGAACGAACGACGCTGTCGCGACGCCTGCGAGAGATCGCGCCGAGCCTCCCCGAGCGATCGATGTTCGTCGTGCTGTCCGACCTCCACGACGAAGGCGCCGTGCCCGCTCTGAAGCGGCTCATCCAGGTCCACGACTGCGTGGTGCTGCATTTCCAGGATCCCGCCGAAGTGAAGTCGCTTCGAGGCACCGGGCTCTTTCGCGCGCGCGAGGCCGAAACGGGACGCGAGTTCGTCACCTACGGGCGCGCGCAATGGACCGACCCCGAGATCGCACGCTCCGAACTCAAGCGCGCGGGCATCGACTATTGTCTGATCCGCACGGACCAACCGTTCGAGCCCTCGCTTCGACATCTCTTCAAGGCGCGCGGCGGAGTCGGCCGAGGCGTGCGATGAATCGATTCGTCCTCGTCGTTTTGTCGATGATCTCGCCCCTCGTCGCGCTCGCTCGAACGCCGCCGGAGTCGGCCGTTGGAATGGCGGGACGCATCGAGCAGATCGTCCTCCCCGGAGCGGAGTTGGTCCCCGTCGCCGCGGACGCGAAGAGCAAGGTCGTGCTGCGCGTGCTCGCGGTCTATCCGCACGGAAGCGCGTTTCGCTACGACCTCGAGTTCGTGGGGCTCGAGCCCGGCAGCTACGATCTCCGGGAGTTTCTCGTCCGCAAGAACGGGTCGCCGATCGCGGCCGGCGATCTCCCGCCGATTCCCGTGACGATCCACTCCGTGCTTCCGCCGGGACAGGTGCTGCCGCATCCGCTCGAGCGGGGCGACGCACCGCACGTCGGCGGCTACAAGACGCTGGGAATCGCCGCAGGCGTCGTGTGGGCCGCAGGACTCGTGGCGATCCTCTTTTATCGACGGCAGCGAAGTGCCGAAGCGATCGCGCGGTCGACGAAGCCGGCGACTCTCGCGGATCGCCTGAAGCCGCTCGTCGAGCAAGCGATTGCGGGAACGCTTCCGGCTCCGCAATGCGCTTCGTTGGAACTCTCGTTGGTGACGCTCTGGCGGCGGCGGCTCGGCCTCGAAGATCGCGACCCCGCCGAAGCGCTGACGATCCTTCGCGCGCACGCCGAAGCCGGCCCGCTCCTGACTGGGCTCGAGACGTGGCTCCATCGCCCTCCGGAGCAGTCGAGCGTCGATCTCGTGGCGTTGCTCGCGCCCTATCGCAATCTTCCGCCCGAAGCCCTCGACGCACCGGTGCGCGCAGGCGCCTCCTCGGGAACGTAGCGAGTCGCCATGGAAATCATCGATCCCTTCCGTCATCCGATCGTCCTCTTCTTGCTCCTCGTGCCAGCGGCGCTCCTCCTCTGGGTGTGGCGCGGAAGCGGTCGCTCGATCGTGTTGCCGTTCGATCACGGAACTCAGCGGTCCGGCTCGTGGCTCAAGTTCGCATTGCGCCTCGCCGAGTCGCTGCCGCCGCTCCTTCTCGCCGTCGCCGTGCTACTCCTCGCGGGGCCACAGAAGTGGGACGAGCCGCGATCGAAGCGCGTGCTCACCAACATCGAGTTCTGCGTCGACGTCTCCGGCAGCATGATGTCGAAATTCGGCGACGGCACTCGGTACGACGCGGCGATGGAGGCCATCAACGGCTTTCTCGATTTCCGGAAGGGCGACGCGTTCGGCCTCACGTTCTTCGGCAACAACGTTCTCCATTGGGTGCCGCTCACGACCGACACGTCCGCGTTCCGCTGCGCGCCGCCGTTCATGCGGCCGGGAACCCTTCCGTACTGGTTGAGCGGCACCGAGATCGGCAAGGCGCTCCTCGCGTGCCGCAAGGTGCTGCTCGAGCGCGAAGAGGGCGATCGCATGATCGTCCTCATCACCGACGGCTTCAGCGCGGATCTCTTCGGCGGCAAGGACGAGGAGGTGGCGCATCGACTGAAGGACGACAACATCGTCGTCTACACCGTGCACGTCGCCGAGCCGCCGGTGCCCGACGAGGTGGTGAAGATCACCGCGATCACCGGAGGCGAGTCGTTTGCGCCCGAGGACAAGGACTCCTTGAAGCACGTTTTCGAGCGCATCGATTCCATGCACAAGACGCGGCTCGAGAAGACGCAATCCGAAGCGACCGACGCCTTCGGGCCGTTTTGCATCGCCGGGCTCGCCGTGCTCGGCGGCGTGGCGCTCACGCTGCTCGGCCTCCGGAGTGCGCCATGGTAAGCGTCGAGCTCGAGGCCGTAGCCCCGCTGATCGCCGCGGGCGCGGCGCTCGTGTTCACCGCCGGCGCCGAAGTCGTTCACGCGCGGCGCACGGCACGCCTCGCGTCGCTCGCGTTCGGCCCCGACATGCGGCCGGCCGCGTGGGCGCGCACGGCGCCGATGCTTCGCGTTGCGGCGATGACCGCGCTGGCGTGGAGTCTCGTCACGCTGCTCAACCTCGAGCCGCGACGATGGTCGGCAGGCGACCACCACGCGACCCTCGCGAAAGATCCGCAGCACGTGCTCCTCGTCCTCGACGTCTCGCCGAGCATGCGGCTCGTCGACGCCGGGCCCGACAAGAAGCGAAGCCGCATGCAACGCGCTCGCGAGGTGATGGAGTCGTTCTTCGACCGCGTGCCGCTCGAGGAGTATCGCGTTTCGGTCGTCGCCTTCTACAACGGAGCGAAGCCGGTCGTGGTCGATACGACGGACCTCGAGGTCGTGCGAAACATCCTCGGCGATCTCCCGATGCACTTCGCTTTTCCGGCCGGCAAGACCAAGCTCTTCGACGGGCTCGAAGAGGCGGCAAAGGTCGCGAAGCCGTGGAACCCGCGAAGCACGACGCTCGTGGTCGTGAGCGACGGCGACACCGTGCCGGCGACCGGAATGCCGAAGATGCCGGAGTCGGTCCGGAGCGTCATCGTGATCGGCATCGGCGATCCACTGGTCGGCAAGTTCATCGACGGCCGCAATTCGCGACAAGACGTTCCGATGCTTCGTCAAGTCGCGGCGCGGCTCGGCGGCACGTTCCACAACGGCAACGAATCGCACGTCGCCTCGAGCTTGATCGGCGACGCGCTCGGCATCGAGGACGAGAGCGTGTGGGAAAAGCTCACGCGCCGCGAGTACGCGCTGATCGCGTGCGCGCTGTCGGCGCTCGTGCTCGCGCTGCTGCCGCTCCTGCTCAACCTCTTCGGAACGCGATGGCGGCCGGGAACTCACGCCACACGCAACCGGGGACGAATGCGCGTTGATTCCTCCGTCGCCGCTGGAGCGTCCTGATCCAGCATCGAGCGTCCCCTGCTTCTTGTGGGACCCAACGAGTCCGATAGGATGGCGCCGATGCCGATAAGCCGAGGCCCGTTCGAGTTCGATCGGTCGTTCTGGACCGGCCCGACTTCCCGCCTATGGATCGTCGCCTTCTTTGGCCTGGCGACGGCGCAGTCCAACGACACATGCAAAGTGTGGCTGCCGAAGCCAAGCGCCATCGTGAAGGCATCTGATTTCATCGAGGAGATCCGTCCGGGCGGTTCGTGCGACGCATTCCGAAAGGGTCATCTGTGCCGCGACGACGGTCATTGGGCCGTCGAAATCGACGGTCATGAATGCGAGAAGCTCGATGTGGCGGCGCGCCTCGCTGCCGCCTCCTCCTTCGAACTCGAGCCGGCGGGGGGCGCCAGCCCGGCTCGTTTGTCCGCTCGAACCGTCGTGATCCGAGCAGACGCGCTCAGCCCGTATTCGATCGTGAATGGTCTCCTCGGAACGTGCAGCCTCTGCGGCATCTACAAGGTCGAAGTCGGAACCGCCAATCCGGCCACGCCGAAATAACAATAGTCGTCGTCGATCGACTCGTTGAACTCGGCGCGGACCCTCCCTCGATGACGCGCCCGTCGCGATGGGGCCCGAGACGCGTGAATGGTCGGGGATTCGCTCGAGCCGACCGAGACGATGGCGAGCGTCGTCTCGCCACGCGAGTCAGGATTTGCGGGCGAATGGTCGACTAACGTTTGGCCGAATCGTCAGTACACGATCGCCACGCTCGATGAACTCGGATCGAAGGAGGTCGAACGACGTGCGCACGTCACGAGGTCGCGTCCGTCCAACCATTGCCACTTCGGCGATCGTCGTTGCGATGATCGCGGGCTGCGCGTCGACTCCGGAGGCCACGCACATGACCGATTCACCGAAGATTGCGAGCGCGCGCCGCGCGAAGAAGCCGGCTTCGCACGTGGACGCCACGTCGGTCGAGGGACGGCCGATCGACGTGGTCGTGCTCGGCAACGGGCCGATCGTCGTGATGATCCTCGCGACGATTCACGGAGACGAGACCGCGGGCACGGGGCTCGTGCGCGGACTCGAGCGTGAGCTACACGATCGACCGTCGATGCTCCAGGGCCGGCGCGTCGTTCTCGTGCCCGTGGCGAACCCAGACGGCGTCGCGCGCGGCACGCGCGGGAACGCGCACGGCGTCGACCTCAACCGGAACTTCCCCGCCGCGAACTTCAGCCGCTCGGCGAGTCACAGCGACGCGGCGCTCTCGGAGCCCGAGAGCCGGATGCTCGAACGACTGATCCGCACCTTTGGCCCCGACCGCATCGTGTCGATCCACCAACCGCTCGCGTGCATCGACTGGGACGGACCCGCCGACGCGCTCGCGCACGCAATGGCCGCGCGCTCGTCGCTTCCGGCGCACCGCCTCGGCGGCCGCCCCGGCTCGCTCGGCTCGTGGGCCGGCGGGACGCTCGGCACTCCGATCGTCACCGTCGAACTCCCGCGATCGGCGAGCAATCTCGGCGAGCGCGACCTTTGGGATCGCTACGGCGATCTCCTGCTCACTGCCGTTCTCTTTCCGAATGCGCCCTCGAGTGCGCGTCGGGCCGATTGACGGCGTGATCGCGGAAAGACCGAGCTTTCCTCGAGGGCTCGGGCCGCGGTAACATCGCGGGTGTCGTCGTTCGATCGAACTCGTCGTTTCGCGCTGGAGAATCGCGATGAGAAAGCTGCTTCTGTTCTCGTGGCTTCTCGTTCCCGTGGCGGCTGCGGGATATCACTTCGGCCCGGGGCAAGAACGGCTGCGCGCGGATTCCGCGGCGGTCGCCATCGCGCGCGCCGAAAGCGCGGCCGCCAAGGCCCGCGAGGTCGCGGCCGGCGAGGGCGACGGAGCGGCGCGCTCGTCATGGGCCGACGCCGAAGCCGCGTGGTCGGAGGCCCTGAACCTGTTGCCCAAGGACAAGGTTCACGAAGCCCGATCGATCCGCCTCGAGCGCGCGAAGGCGCAGATGTTCCTGAGCCAGCTTCCCGATGCGCGCCGTGATCTCGAGTCGCTCGTCGACGAAATCGCGGGCGACCCGACGTCGGATCCCAAGCTTCTGGAGGATTCGCGCGGCACGCTCGCGACCGCGCAGTACTACACGACATGGCTCATGCGGCTCGAAGGCGCACCTCGCGAAGACTGGGAGCCCGAGATCGATTCCGCTCGCCAGACGTGGAAGCTGCTCGCCGAGCAAGCCGGGAAAGACGGCAACGCACCGTCCGCGAAGAAGTCGGGCGAAGACCTCGAAGCCGCAATTCGTCTCGAGCGGATGAACATCGGCGACTTGCAAGGCCTGCCCCTCCCCTCGCAGTGAAAGGGATGTGGCAGCGGCCGCGGTCGCGGCTCCAAGGCGAAGAAACCCTCGAAGACCCAAAAGCAGGACGCACGAGGTGCGAGCTCCGGACCGCCGCCCGACGGCTCCGGAAACTGACGCAACCGATCAACGATCGATGATTCTCCGCGCGCTGCCCGGCGCGCGCGGTCCAGCCCGGTTCTCGGCAGGAGCCAGGTGATGACGTCTCGACTCGCAGCGTTTCTCTTCGTTCTGTTGACCGGTCGCTCGCTTCTCTTCGCGCAGACCGTCATCCAAACGCCCGACGGACAAACGATCATCGTGGACGGCGGCGAGGGCGAGCAGCCTCCCCAGGCGCAGCCGGTGCCCGACGGACAGCCGGCGCCGAACGCGGATGCAAAGCCGACGCCGCGCCAGCAAAAGCTGCAACAGCTCACGTTCGATCGACGCCCGTCGGCAATCTTGAAAGCGTGGTCGAACCCGCCGAAGCCGAAAGAGGCCGAGCCGGACTCGGCCCTTCCGCCTCCCGCGGTCGTCGAGGCCGTCGTGCCCTCGCCGTACGACGTGCCGGAAAACCCCGAGGCCGTGAAGAAGAAAGCCGAGGCCGAGGCGGCACAGAAGAAGGCCGCCGAAGAAGCGGCGAAGAAAGCGGCGGAGGCGAAGGCCATCGACGAGGAGATGGTGGCGCTCCAACGCGCGGTCACCCTCGGCGATTGGAAGGGCGTGAAGACGTACTTCGCGGAGCTGACTCCGGCCGAGGGCAAGACCGGCTACGAGCGCCTGCTCCAAGTCCTGAAGATGCCGCCGCCGCCGCAACAGCCCACACCGGGACAGCCGCCGCCCCCGCAGCAGGGACAGCAGCAGGGGGAGAAGAATCGATTCGCGGCCGAAGACGTCATCGGCCTGTGCAGCGCGGCGCCGCTGCCACTCGAGAAGGCGCACACGACTTCTCTCGGGCAGATCCTGCGCCTGGCACTCGACGCGGGAGTTCAGCTCGACGGCTTCCTCGAGACGGTTCGGCCTGGCGTCGACTCGATCGACAGCCCGCTCATTCGGCGAAAGCTCGCGCGGCTCCTTCTCGCGGCGAACGAAGTGACCGCGATGGGCGAGTTCCTTCCCACTCCGGACGAGGCCGAACAAGCGAACGATCGCGAGGGTCTGAACCTCCTCTCGCACTGCTACCTCGCTCAGAACCAAAAGGACGGAAAGGTCGAGTGGCTCGAGAAGGCGTGGAAGGTCACGCAGGCCGCGCTCGCCGACGGCGAGATCGCCGACGACGAGAAGGCCGACGCATTGACGCGCGCGGTCGAGATCGCGCCGCGCATTCGCAAGGAGCTCGGCGCCACGTGGCTGAACGAGAGCTTCACGTCGCGGCCGGAGCGCGGAATGGAGATCCTCGCGTCGATCGGCACGTTCGCCGCGCTCGGCCTCCAGCGAGAGCCGATGGCGTCCGATCGCCGCCAGAAGTGGCTCGAGCTGCAATCGACGGCGGCGAAAGCCCTGCTCGCTTCGGCGCCGGAGCGCGCGAACGAGTGGCACTCCACGCTCGAGCTTCTCGCGATGAACTGGATGCGCGAAGCGCTCTTCACTTATCAATGGGACACGTCCACGTCGCTCAACCCGCGCATGCAGCGCGACCCTTACGGCAACTTCTTCTATTGGGATCCGGGCCAGTACAACCAGCGCGCCCAGAACATGCCGCTCGCGATCAAGACGAGTGACGTCCTCGACGTGCGACCCGACGACGCGTGGCTCTCGCACATCGAAGCGGCGTTGCGTCCGAAGTTCGACATCGTGACGGCGCAGCTCTACCTGAAGGTCGGCGAAGACGAAGCGGCGTTTCCGTTCATCGAGAAGCTCGCGTCGTCGCACCCGAAGCCGGCCAAGGATCTCGTCGACGAGTTCCTGCGCGTGTGGGCGAAGAACCACGACCCCAACTCCGAACGCAATCGATCGAACCAGTACGTCTTCTTCTATGGGTTCGAAGAAAGGGCCAGCGGGATTCCGCTCACGCGATCGAAGCAGGATCGCAACCTCAAGGATCTCGGTGAGTGCGTAACGCGGCTGCGGAAGCTGCCGGTCGAGCTGGACGAGAAGCTGCTCGCGCAGGCATTCACGAAGGCACACAGCGTCGCCGAGGTGTACAAGCTCGAGTCGATCGAGCAGGTCTTCGGGCCGCTGAAGGCGCTGTCGGCGTCGTCGGTTGCGGAGCTGGTTCAAGGGATGCGCGCGAACCTCGCCGGCATGTGGCGCGACCCGGCGCTTCAGGAGAAGAGTAAGACCAAGCGGCGCGCGCAGGACATCGTGATGGAGGTGCTGCGCGGCTACGAGCTGGCGCACGCGACGCTCGATCGCGCGCTCGCGGGGCATCCCGACAGTTGGGAGCTGGTGCTCGCCGACGCGGCGATCCGTCACGACGAGATCAACTACGCGCAGGAGATACAGAAGCACCCCGAGTTCTCGCAGGTTCGGTCCGACGTGTTCCAGCTCTTCCACAAAGCCGCGGCGATGTACGCCGCGAAAGCCACGGACCTCCCGCAAGAGAAGGAGACGACGCAGGTCTACGAGACGTGGTTCTACGCGGCGCTCGGCGCGTGCGATCTCGCAGCGCTGACGCACGAACAGCTGCTCGCGGAAAAGGAGATCCCGCTCATTCGCGAAGCGATCGCCGCGTTGCCCGGCGAGAAGGCCGAGCGGCACATGGGCATGTTCGCAAACACGCTCTTCACGCGGCTCGGCAGCGTGAAGCCGGCCGTGAAGGTTCGGCTCGTGCGCGAGGGCCTCGCGATCGTGGGCGATCACAAGCAAGCCCGCGAGGCGCGACAGGTCTTCGACTACTACAACGACCTCGTCACCGAGATCAAGCTCGAGACGCGCATCGATGGCGGCGACCGCGTCGGCTACGAGACGCCGTTCGGACTGTTCGTCGACCTCAAGCACACGCGCGAGATCGAGCGCGAGTCGGGCGGGTTCGCGAAGTACCTCCAGAATCAGAACAGCCAACAGTATGGGTGGAACTACGGCCGGCCGCTCGAGGACTACCGCGACAAGTTCGAGGAGGCTGCGCGCACGGCATTGAGCGAGCAGTTCGACGTAATGTCGGTGACGTTCAACGAGCCGACCGTGAAGTCGCGCGCTGTGGAGCCCTACGGCTGGCGTGTCACGCCCTATGCCTATGTGTTGCTGAAGGCCAAGGGCCCGCAGGTCGACCGCGTGCCACCGCTGCACTTGGACTTGGATTTCCTCGACACGTCCGGCTACGCGGTGCTCCCCGTCGAGTCCGCGATCGTGCCGATCGACGCGACCGCAAAGGCCGGCGAGGTGCGGCCGTGCGAGAACTTGAAGATCACGCAGACGCTCGACGAGCGCCACGCGAAGGATCAGAAGGTGCTGCTCGAGGTGAAAGCGACGGGGCGCGGGCTCGTTCCGCCGCTCGCCGATTATCTCGACGTCGTGCCCGACGGTTTCGAGATCGCGAAGAAGGACGAGGCCCCGCCGTCGGTCGTGAAGTTCGATGACGAGGACGATCAGGGCCGCGTGATCTCGGAGCGCGTGACGACGTTGACGTTCGTTGCGAAGGCGGGGCTGTCGAAGCTTCCCGATTCGTTCGCGTTCGGCAAGCCGAAAGTCGAGGTCGCGGGCAGCGATCATTTCCGTTACGTCGATGCCGATCTCGCGAGCGTCGGCGACTCCGTGCTGCTCGAGCACACGTACGGCGCGAAGAGCCGCGCTTGGATGTGGTGGATTCCCATCGGAGTCGTCGCGCTCGGTGCCGCGGCGTTCGCCGTGCACAAACTGAGGCGGCCGCGAGCCAACGCGAAGGCTCGCTTCCCGATGCCTGTGACGCTGACACCGTTCACCGTGCTCGGCTATCTGCGAGACATCCAGCGCAACGACGGCCTCGCCCAAGCGGAGCGCGAGCAACTGGCGATCGAGATCACGCGCCTCGAGCGCTTCTACTTCGCGACCCCCGAGGGCTCCCAACCCGACCTCGCCAACATCGCCGCGACGTGGTCCGGCCGCGCGTCGGGCGGGGCGTGACGAACCGGGTTCGGCCAGACGCCATCCGGGCGGACTCGAACGCGACGACACGTTGATCCGCACGAACCCACGAATGCGCGTCCGAGCGATCTCCGGCGTCGAGGCTCGCAGACGCTCTTACTTCGGTGCCGGCGTCGCCGCCGTGCTCGGCGGTTCCGTCGGCGCCGGCGTTTTCGCGAGCGCGGCGTACGTCAGCACGGCGTCGTGCACCATCTGGCGTCGCTTCGTGACCTCGGTCTCATTCAACGCGGTTTGGAGCTGGGATCGAAGGGCCCCATTTAGATCCCGCAGCCGTCGCGCTGCTCGATCGGCACGCTCGCTTTCGAGCGCTCGATGCGTGGACTCTTGATTGCGCTCGGCCGCCGGTTGGGTCCCCTGCGCGTCGTTCGCTGCCGGAATGGGCACGCCGTACGCTTGCCCGACCAGGTTCACGGCCATCGATACACTGTCGAACATGGCGGCGATGACCTCGCTCGAGTCCGTGACGACGGTTTTGATGTGCCAGTTTCCGATTTCGTCTTTGATGAGCACGTACTGGGTCGTCCCGAATCCGCCGACGTTGATGGTGTTGATCTCGCTCCAAGATGCCTTATCGAAGTAGCCCTTGAGTCCCAAGAGCTCGGCCGCGTTGCCTCCAAGCAGTCCCAGGGAGACGTTCTGCATGAGCCGCGAAATACTTGTGCGATCCGACGAGTCCATCGAATCATCGACGAGCGTGAAGATGCGCCTCCCTGATTCCTCGAGGGCAATGCCATGAGCAAGCCTCTTCTTGTCGGACTCGCTGACACCGATCACGGACGGATGGCTCAATTGGACCTCCGGGCCGACCCCCTTTCCTTGTCCGGCCGAAATCAAGGCGCCTGCGAATCGGCAAAGACCTCGCGCCAGCTGAGCGCGGAGGACAGTCCGAGGACTCGCCGTCGATGACAGTTTGTCCCAGTCCGCCGGCTCACATGGCATTCCTTGGTACTTCGCCCAGAGATTCTCGATGCCGTCTTCTTCATAAATTCGGATGGTCTCCCACATCTGGTCGGGATACTCGTCCCGCTCCAAGACGTTCGCCCTTGAATTGGGAGAGCCGTAGCTCTGATAGATATCGCGAGCGAGTCCGACGGCCTCCACGAGCTCTGCCTCGCGACTGTTCACGAGCGAGCCTTTGTAGACGTCGACCTGGATGTCGAGCGTGGAGCAGCCGGCGACGCCGAGTATTCCTATGACACACATCCCTGCGCGAGTCGTTCGGTTGACGTGCATGTTCGATCGCTCCTGCGATGCGTCGGTTAACGGACGTCGCCCAAGAATGCCAGCCACTGCGTGACCAAGTTGCGGATCTGATCGGCGTCCTTGGTTGCCCAGTCGTCGGCGGTGACAGCCGCTTCCATCCGACGCGCGAGAAGGTCTGCCTGCCGTTGAGCCTCTCTGGTGTCTTCGACGTCCGCTTGTCGTTTCGCAACCTGAGGTCCCAACGCCAATGCGTAGAGCGTCTCCTGCGTTTGGCGGGAGTTGACGAACGCTTTCACGCGATCCGTGAGCGCCTTCGGATTGCTGTTCATGAACACGACGAAGCGCTCGTCCTCGGGCCGCGCCAGCGAGATGCCTTCAGGGCCAAAGCGTAGGAAGATGTGTTCCTCGGGCTTTGGCGGCGCACCCGTGCTGACCAGCGTCGCGCCTCGGGCGTTCTCCACTGCAACGGTAGTGCTGAGCTCCGCGATTCCGCTCGTCACGTCGACTTGGTCGGCATTTGCAGACGAGACTTCGAGCGTCGCGACGTTGTCGTGGTCATCGGCGCTGACGATCTCGAAAGAGTGCTTGCCCGTTTTCTTCGTCGGGTCGTCGTAGATGGCGAGCGAAGCGCCGGGAATATCGATCGAGCGCGGCGCTTTGGCGTCGGTTTTCAGCTTCGCGACCGCAGCGTCGAGGATGGCCCGACTCGCCTCGTCGAGACTGAGCGCCGCCAGCCCAGGTGGCTTTTCATTGACAATGACCTCATTGTCGAACTTCGCCGCGTCGTCGGAGCCGAGCTTGCCTTCGATCCGAATGCCCCTCGCCTTGATCTCCGCGTTTTGGAGCCGGAGCAGCCATCCCGTTGTCGCTTGCAGATCGATGCTCGGATCCTTCTCGGTCTTGCGCCGAAACTCGGCGACAGAGCCAGTCGTGACCAGTTCGCCACCGTGATACTCCATCGAGCCGCCGTGGACCTCGAACACGCCGCCCGTCCAGTTCCATTCGTGATACGCCGAATGGGTTGCGGCGCGCGTGTTCTTGCCGGTCCACTTCCCATCGTCGAACTGCGCATCGACCGAGACGACGTCGAGGACTCCGCCGGCGAGCGAGAGCTTCGAGAGCCCTTTGACCAATAGTCGTGGGTCCTTGCCTGCGGGCTCCATGTCTGCGAGATCGATGCGGCGCTTCCAGGCGTTCGAGCCGGCGCCTGAGGAAACATTGAGGCTTCCGCCGATGAAGAGTTGGTTGCACTCGACGACGCCATCCTTCTTGCGGGAGAGTTCCACTCGGAGGTGCGCGGAATGGACGTCCTGCAATCGATTGAGCGGCAGCGGCAGCGGCCGGACTCGTTGGCTCAGGATCACGTGGAACGCTTGAAGGGTGGTCGCGGAGGCCGCGCCGTCGGTGGCCGGCGAGTTTTTCAGAACGATCCGTGTGGATACCAGAGGGATCGGCTCCGACGGCTTCGTCGTCCCGGTCGAGCCCCCCTTACCCGTCGTTCCGGCGCTCATCGATTTCGGTCGATCCGAGATCTCGCCGAACAGTCGATTCACGGCTGTCGCGTCGTACCATCCGGCTTCGAAGCGGGTATCCGAAAGTCGGGTTCGCCCCTTCAGCGCGAATCGATAGAACTGGACCGGCCCGGACACCTGATTTCCAGAATCCGAGCCCTCGAACACGCCGACGTAGTACTTCTCGTCGAACGAGCTGCAGCTCGAGAACGTCGCGGCAATCCCGGCGACGAGCGCGGTACTTACTGCCCGACTCCTTCGCGGGCATCGAGCACGATTCATGGGGGGTCCTTCCTTAATTGAAACCAAGACGTGTTCACAGTTGGGCTGTTCTTTGGCATCCGATGTGTGCTCAGGCGAAGCTGAGGAAGCCCACGCCGCAGCGTCTGTCGTCGACCAGCCGCCTCGCTTCAGGACGGCGATCGCACATCCGACAGTCCTTCGCTGGCGGATGCAGCAGCGGTTGTGTATCGCTGGGCCTGCGGCTGTTCTCCTTAAGAAGTCGCCAACCCTCGAACGCCACTTGTACCCTGTTCTATGCGACTGTCAAGACGGTCGTGAGAGTCGCTCCGGCAGACGTGTTCGACATGGCATTCCCGCCATGGCGGGTGCCGACTCTCAATCCACACGCCCCTCGCCCGTCACACCCCTTGGTGGAATTTCCGGCAAAGCGTCGAAGCGTTGCGGCGCGACAGGGTCTCACGGCTGCTCTTGAGCACGGATGCGACGCTGTGGCGGCAAGTCTCTAATTCGCGCTGGGGCACGCGAACGATTCGCCGCATGAACGACTCGTCCGAGCGGTTCCTCATCGAAAGCGACGAGCAGAAGCACGTGCTCATGGTGCGGCCGTTTCGCCGGCCCGATGCCAAACCCGTGTCGTACGACTGATCGAATCCCAAGCCCGAGGTCCTAGCGCTCGAAGGAACGGAGCACGCCGGCGCATTCCCGGTCCGGGCTGCGAAAAGTACCCAAAGGCTCGTTCTTCCTGACGAGCCGCGGCCTCCACTGGATCAACCGGAATCCGCTGAATCGTTGAGCGAGTTCGACGCTGCGTTACTTCGGCGCCGCCGGTGGTTTTTCCTCGGGTGCGAACAGGCCGAGCCGCTTCACGTGCAGCTCGGCGCCCGACTGCAGGTCGAACGCGGCGATCGCGCCGTTCGGGATCCGCAAGCTGGCGACGAGCTTTGGCAGCGCCGCCGCGTCGAAATCGGCGAGCCACGCCGCGACGATCTCGGAGTGCGCGACGATCGCGATCGGCGGCGGGCTCGCGGCCTCATCGGCCGCGATCTCCAACGCGCGTCTTTTCGCACGCGCCGCCAGCTCGGCGAGCGTTTCGCCGCCGGCGAGGCGCGGGTCCTTTCCGTCGCGCCAGGCCGCCGCGAGCTCGGCGAGCGCCGGGGTCGCCGGGTTCGTCGGCTTGCCGATGGTGAGCCCGCGCCATCCGTCCTGCGTCACGATGCGCGGCGGGGATCGGCGGGGATAGCACCCGCCGATCGCGATCGCGGTCTCCTGAGCGCGCTGCATCGGCGAGACGTCGAGCGCAGCCACGTGAAGCTCTTTCAAGAGTTCGCCGGCGGCGACGGCTTCGGCGCGGCCCTTCTCGGTGAGGTGGTCTTTCTCCGCGTCGGTGAGCTTCGAGTCGTCGGGAGTCACGTTCCCGACCGACTGCCCGTGCCGCACGACGTACACGCGGCGGAATCCCGTGGCGGGCGGCGGGAGCGGGAGCGCGTCGGCGTACGGCGCGACGCGCAGGTCCGCGCGCGCCTCCGATTTCGGTTTCGCGGATTGCGGCGCGGGCACGAACGCGGCAAGACCGACGAGCAGCAGAGTGAATCGCATCAGACCTCGCAAGTGGAAGGGAAGGCGCTCTTCAATGAAGCGCTCGAAGCCGTTGAGGGGGAGATTCTATGGACGCGCCGTCGCGACCTCCAGAGATCCGCGGCAGGCCACCGCCGATCGGGAGTGACACGCGGCTACCTCGCCCACTGCCGAGCGTTGCTCCCCGTCTCGTAGCTCACGGACGGATGAAAAGGCCGAACCGCTGATCCGTTCCGGAGCGGCGTCCCGGGTAACTCGAGACTTCAGATTTCTGTTCTGCACGGGATCGTGGGCTTCATTGATGATTCCGCCTCGGTGTTCGGCGCTTCACTTCGACGTCGCCACCACGCTTCGCCGTGAACGCCGAGTCGTCACCATCGTGAATGAAGATCCGCCCCGTCATCGCGTCGCCGTCGACAGTGGCCCAGCCGCGGCCGCTCGCGGCGTCGCTCTCGTCGTTCCCGGACCACGAAAACTCCACAAACGGCTTCCCATCGCGCTCGACGAAGCGGCAGTCCATGTCCCCCTCGACCGCGATGAACCGAAACCTGCCGAACCCGTCCTTCGCGAATGTGAAGTGGGCCGGACCGGCGAGGTCGAAGGCGTCGGCATCCCAAGTCTCCATCTCGACGATTCGCCACGTCCCGATGAAACACTGTGGTGTCATCATGGGAGCAGCAGTTCCTTGATCCGCTCCGCGAGGATCGCGTCTTCGGCACCGGAGAGGGGATCGGGGTCGACCATGCCCGCCGTCCGCATGAACTCGACCTCCTCGTCCGATCCGATGTGGCCGAACGGACCCACCCGGCGGATGTTCTCGAGATACTCCCGGATCTGGTCTGGCTCGAACATCCGTTTCACCGCGGCGACGAACTTTGGCAACTCCGCTGCGAACTCCGGATGCGTGTCTGCCGCCCGCACGAAGTTGAGCAGCTTCTCGCCGATCAGGTAGCCCATCGCCTTCTCGGCACCGAACTCTTCCCCAATCCCGCGCGCGGCCGCGCATTGCTCGATCCAAATCCTGTGGAACTCGACCATGCCTCGCTCCCGTCATCGATGGTGTCGGATCGGCGCGTTCGCCGAACCGGCGCGGCGCTCGCGGCTCATCTTTTCGCCACGATCCGCCGTGTGGCGCGTTTCCGATTGCACGTTGATCATGACTCGCGTCCCTTTCGCTTCGAACTCGAAACGAAGTCCGAGACCTGCGCTTCAGACCACCACGATGGTCGCAAGCTCTCGGGATCGACACAGCCCGTTCGCCCAGCGCATTTGCTCTGGCGTGCGGCAGTCGGGCTCCATGAGTCGCGGCGATGCGACGAGGATGCAAATGCAGCGCGCGCGGCTCGTCGCGACGTTCATGCGGTGCGGATCGAAAAGGAAGCCCATCCCGCGCGGCGCGTCTTCGGCGGAGGAACTTGCCATCGAATAGATGACGACCGGCGCCTGCTGTCCCTGGAACTTGTCCACCGTGCCGACGTTGACGCCTGGCAATCGGTCGGAGAGGGCGCCGACTTGGGCGTTGTAGGGCGCAACGGCCAACATGTGTCCGTGGTTGAGTGGCTCAGCCTCCCCATCCGCGTTGACCCACTTCACGCCCGCCTTCACGAGGTGATCCACGATGCGCACGATCGCAGCGACTTCTTCGCTCGAGCTGTTCTGGTTTCCGTCGTGTTCGACCGGTACGTAGACGAGGCGACTTCCCGCGAACGGCGTGTCGCCTTTGATTGCTTGCCGCTCGCATCCGGATCGAGACCATAGCCGGCCGTCGTAATACAACTCCGAGGTGAACGCGCAGATGCTGGGATGAAGCCGCCACGTCTCTTCGAAGAAAACCCCTCGGTCGTTGGGAATCGTCTTGCGATCTTCGAGCACGTGGTTGAGGGCAGCGACCTCGGCTCTCTCTGGATGCGGGCCGCGCTGAGGCTGTTCGATCGCGGACGCCCGGCTGCCGCAGAGAGTGGCATGACGCGATGATTCGGCTGAATGAGCGCCAGGGGTTCGCGTCCATGCCGAGGCGGCGCCGAAGCGAGTGAGTCTCGTCACGGTCGAGGATATCGAACGACAGCGAGAACTTGTGGCGCATCTCGTCGCGCCATTGGAGGCGCAGTGAAGCCGGCGTGAGGATCAGCACGCGCTGGATGCGTCGACGCAGGAGCAGCTCAGATAGGATCAGGCCGGCTTCGATCGTCTTTCCGAGGCCGACGTCGTCCGCGATGAGCAGGTTCACGCGCGGCATGCGTAGCGCTTTCAGGAGCGGGACGAGCTGGAAGTCGTCGATCTGAACGGCCCCGTGAAACGGGCTCGAGATCGGGAGGCTGGCGAGCGGCCCGTCGCCATCCGGATCTAGAAAGGGCGTCGCCGCCGTCCATCGGCACGCGCGAAGGAGCGCGTCGAAGTCGTCGGCCGGCATCGGGTCGTCCTTCGCGGCATTCGGGAGCGCGGTCGGTTCGAGGACGTGGCGTTTCGGCTCGAGCTCCCACAGCAAGCGCTCTTCGATCGGGAGCTGGTCGTCCTTGTACTCGAGATGGACCAGATGGATGCGCCCGTCATGCCCGTCGAATGGCTCAACGGCGGCGACGACGCCGCGCCGATTGCGAACCGTCGCGAACATGCCGACGCGGGGAACGGAGGTCGTGTCGGTCGGTGTCATCGAATCGCGCGTTCGGCTGTGGAGACCACTACAGCGCCTCGAACCATTGCTTGATCTTGAGAGCCATCATCTTGCGCCGCGTTTCGAGGAAGTCGTCGTACGGCATCTCGCTTTCAAGCAATGCGTCGGGCACGCAGTTCATGTGAAGGTCGGTGAGTTCGGACAGGCTGGCGTCGGGCGCGAAAACCTCGGCCATGTCTTCGATCCAGGCAACGTCTTTCCGGATGGCGGGGTTCGCGGTTTCGAACCGCTCTTCCTGCGGGTGGAAAGCGATCTTGATTCGGACCGTCTCGTAGTCCTTGGTCATCACTTCGCGCCCGAGCAGCGCCGCCATGAGAGCCGTCACGCGCTGCTGGCCGTCGATCAGGATGCGTTTCCCCGCCGATGACGTGCCGTCCTTGAGCTTGACGGTCGGGTTGCGCCACGCGATGAGGTATCCAATCGGGTAGCCCTGATACAGGGAGTCGAGCAGGTTGCGGACCTTCGTCGCATCCCAAACGAACGGGCGCTGGATCTCAGGAATGGCGATCTCGCCCGACTTCACCCACGCCAGAATCGTGTCGATTGGGTGAGGCGTCACCGAGCAGCGCTGCGTGGACATCGTTCAGGATCCTCCAGCGATGGGCTCGCGATCGAGTGAACTCGGACCGATCGCGAGCCATGCATAGTCGGAAGTCGGCACGGGCATTCTCCTGAACCCCGGCGTGGGACACGAACGCGCTGATTCTCTTCGGGTGAACGGAAACTTCAAGGCAGTAGAAGCTGGCGAGGGTCACGTCCAGGTGTCTCGCAGGCTGGCTCCGTACCCGACAAGCGCGCGTGGACGGTACCCAGCAAATCTATTCGCTGCTTTGTGGCTGGAAGAATCGTTGGATTCACTCTCGAAAGATCAACACGCACGGGCGAGCAACACCACGATCGTTCCGTAGGCGGAGCCCGCAAGTCCGTTGAATGCGTGCTCGATGTCGTAGGACTTCCCGAGCTTGCTCGACCACTTGCCGTTCGGAAGTTGCCGCGCCATGTGCGTGGGTTCTCCGCTGGAATTGACGAACAAAGCAAGCTTCTCGATTCCATCCTGCTCGTCCGCCGAGTCGCACGGTGAGAATCCGAGTACCTTGAACGCATCGATGAAAGCCTCGGTGGAGATCTCTCGAGGCGCTTCGGCCGGCCAATAGGACACGTTCATCGGGTCCGGTTCCCACCATGAACTGGAGTCACCCGCGGCCCAAGCAATGCAGTTATAGCCCGCATCCTCGGGGCTCGTTATCTCGTAGCCGGTTCCGGCAAGATTTGGAAAGTACTTTTCGAGGCGTGGATCTCTCAGCATTCGAAGCCGTGCGTTCGGCCCCATTCGAGCCATGCGTTCGCCATCGCGGGCAGTTTCCCTCTGTCTTCAGGACGAACCGGATCCTCGCCGGTGATTGCTTTCAGCGCCCAAAACCAGTGGTCCGGACGCTTTCGAAGCTCTCGGAGCAGGATCGGCACGACGACCTGGCCCTTACCGATGATTCGCTGATACGCGGGATGGGTGACCATTTGCGTGACGGACGAGAGATGACGCGTCTCGGCTCGCCACCACTCGGCAAGCGCATCGAATTGCTGTTGAATCGTTCGTCGTGACACGGGAACTCCGCACCGAGTTGTTCGTCGGTCCGAGCCGCATGAAATCACACGAACTGAAGGAGTATAGACACTTGAATTCCGAAATCACACCGGCGCGCCGGCGCGCCGAGCGATCCGATTGCACAGAACGATGGAGAGAGAGTCGGTCGAAGCTGCAATCGGTGGCGTGGAATGTTTCAGGCACGTCGTGCACGACGACCTCGCGTGGAACCGGAGCACGATCGAGAAGGTGTATGGGTGTCCGTCCTCGTGACGCGGACTGCGCCGACGTCGGAGGCTCGGCGCCGGCACATCCCTCACTCGATCCCGAGCGCGCGAAGCATCTCGTCGCGGGGGACCTCCACGTGGTCGCCGAGCGAGCCGACCGGCGACGGCATCGTGCGGATCATGACGGCGACGCGGTCCCGACCTTCCGGCGTGCGGCAGACCTCGCGAGGCGTGCGGCCGTCGAGCGCCGGGATGGGCTCGTCGATCCAGTGCAGATAGTGCTCGCGCATCGTCGCGTTCGCCGCGGCCGCGAATTCCGGCGTGATCTCGTCCGGCTCCCGCCGCGGGCCGGACCGCATCGCGTCGAGGTCGATCGGATGCGTGAACCTGCCAATGAACCGGACGCCGGCGATCGCCTCGAGCCAGGTCCGCGCGCGCTCGAGGCGCGCGCTCGAGTTGACCTCGAGCCGAAGCTCGTCGCCGCGAAACTCGATGCGTCCGAGGAGCGTGCGATCGCCGAGGGCAGTCCCGCGCGGCGGGCCTTCGCGAAACCACGTCCAGCATTTCTCGTCGTCATCGAAATCGACGTCGGCGCGGCCGCCCAGGGCCGACTTCACGGCCGCGGCATCCGTGACGCCGAACCGCGCCGTCTGCGGCTCGAGCGGATCGCCGTCCGTGTTGCAGAGCCTGGGCAGCGGACGCCGGCGCCGCTCCTCTCTCCACGTCCACAGCCTGCCGAAGAGATGCACGCGCCGCGCGATCGAAGAGTGCGTCATCGACATCCCGAGAGTCTCGAGGTATTCGATCGCCTCGTCGGTTTCCGTAGCTAACAACGCGGGGCCGAGCTTCGCGACGAAGTGAAAGTCCCCGGCCGCAAAGACGCGCGCTGGAATGCACAATTCGATCCGGCTAGTCCGCGACATCGCTACATCGTGCGCAACGACGCGCTCGCCGCTCACGAGATCGACGAGGGACAGCGATTCGCCGGGAAGCACGCCGTCGATCCGAAAGAGACTCGGCACCGCGTTTTGGCGCGCCTCGAGAAGAGCCCGCTCCTCGCGACTCGTTCGACCGAGCAGCAGCCGCTCGACGATCGTCTTCGCCTGCGACGACTGCCGGTAGTCGGCGAATAGCCATTCCTTGTAGGCCTGCTCGGCGCCTTCGCCGAGATCTCCTTCGAGAAAATCCTCGCCGTCTTCCTCGCTCCCGAAGTAGCGCATGTAAGACCGTCCGCTGTGGAGACTGCCGTCGCGCTGCGCGGCCACGAGCATCCGGCGAACGAGAGCGCGGCCCGCAAACTTCCATTCCATGAGGTCATCCGTCGGACCTTCGGCGCCGCCCTCGACTGCGGTTCCGGAAGATTCTTCGAACCACGCGCGCAAATCGGCGACCAGCGCGTCGAGGAGCGGCAGCGTCGCCTCAAACGAGCAGCGCACCCCGGCCGCCATGAGGGCGGAAGACATCGCGTCGTAGAGTTCGCGACTGGAGAAGGCGATCTCTTCCGGCAGTCCGGCGTCGACGCTTCGCCGCTTGCCGGTGACGAGATCGTGGAAGATGCGGGTGGCGGAAGCGACATCGCATCCCATGGTCGGTGACACGTCGAGGGCTTGTTCCGTCGACTCGTCGGCGACGACCAATCCCTGGACGACCAGGTCTCCTGGCGCCGCCACGGGCAGCACGGGAAATCCGACGAGCCATCGACCGCTCTTCTTCGGAAGCCCGGACCAGTCGTACGTGGGCGAATCCCCGCCGACGACTGGCTCCGGATCTGCCGGGCGCGGAACGAACGTGGACGCGACTTCCGGCGCGCGCGGATCGCCGCTGATCGCGAGCGACAGCAGCGCGTCGTCGCGCGAGATCGCGTCGCGCGTCAGGAGCCCGCGATCGAGCGCGCCGAGCACGCCGCGAATCGCGAAGAGAAGCGTCATCGCCTCCGTTTGATTGATCTCTCCCGCGAGGCGACCCGGCGTTTTCGACACGAAGAAGGGGGCCTGGATGTCGCGACGGCCCGAGAACCCCGCGCGGTCGAGGAATCGGCGACGCTCCAACGGGATCTCGCCGAGCGGGGTCAGCGTGAGCGCGAGCTGCCGCGATTCCTTGCCAAGATTGTCTGCCGATTCTTCACCGTCGATCAAGCGCTGATGGTCGGAGTAGGCATTCTCGCCCAGAAACAGCGCGAACCCGAACTCCTCGCCGGCCGAGCCGAGGATCGTGGCAATCGCTGGGTGTGCCTCGGACGGCAGCGTCACGAAAAACGCGTCGGTGTCGTCGAAGTTCGTCCACGGCTTGCGTCGCGCGAACTCGAGCGCCGCGCTCACCGTCTCACGACACAACCGATCTCCGCTGAGAGCCATGGCGCCTCCTCTTCATTCCGGCTTCGTTTACGGCGGCGACATTCTAGCCGTCGCTCGGTCGAGTCAATCTTCGAGGGCGATTTCTTTCGGAGGCGTGTAACTTTCGCGTCGCGCCTCTCGACTGATTCGTGCATGAGGCTCGTCTTCGATCGAGGAACGATCGTCTTGGACGGGGTCGCGCCACTCAACGACGCCTTACGAGCGGCCAACGTCGTGTGGGATCCGCGCGTCGGGTCGTGGCGCGCACCGGCGTGGCGGTATCGCGACATCGTCGACGCACTGCAGCGACAGCGTGTCGACGTCGAGGATCTCGTGGCGCCGACGAGTCGCCCGGAGACGGGTCCGTGGGAAACGCTCGAATTGCGCCCATACCAAGAGGCGGCGCTGTTCGCGTGGACGGCCAACGATCGCCGCGGGCTGATCGTCCTGCCGACGGGCAGCGGCAAGACGCGCGTCGCGGTCGCGGCAATGGCGACGACACGTCGTCCGACGCTGTGTCTCGCGCCGACTCGCGTGCTCCTTCACCAATGGCGAGACGAAGTCGCGCGCGCGTACGGGGGTCGCGTCGGCTGCCTCGGCGACGGCGAGCACGTGCTCGCTCCGGTCACGATCGCGACCGTCGAGTCTGCATATCGGCACATGGCGCGCATCGGAAACCAATTCGAACTCCTCATCGTGGACGAAGCCCATCACTTCGGAGCCGGCGTTCGTGACGAAGCGCTCGAGATGTCGACGGCCCCGGCGAGGCTCGGGCTCACGGCGACCCCGCTTCCGCCTGGCCCGGGTGCGACTCGCTTCGAGGCACTCGTCGGGCCCACGGTCTATCAGCTCGGCGTGCGGGATCTCGCGGGCCGTTATCTCGCGGACTTCGACGTGGCGGTCCTCTTGCTCGACTTGACGCCCGACGAACGTCGCCTCTACGAGTCGGAGCGTCGCGCCTACCAGCTCGCCTTCAGCCGCTTCCGCGAGATGGCGCCGACCGGCACGTGGGGGGACTTCATCGCGACGGCGAGCCGAACGGTGGAGGGACGTCGCGCGATCGCCGCATGGCACCGCGCGCGCCGGTTGCTCGCTTACACGACCGCCAAGGCCGCCGCGGTGGCGAACCTTCTCGAGCGACATCGCGACCATCGCGTCCTCGTCTTCACGGCGCACAACGAGACGGCGTATGCGATCTCGCGGACACACTTGGTCATGCCCCTCACGTGCGACATCGGGAAAGCGGAGCGCGACGACGCGCTCGATCGCTTTCGACGCGGGGAGCTTCGCACACTCGTCTCTGCCCGAGTCTTGAACGAGGGATTCGACGTCCCCGAGGCCGATGTGGCGATCGTCGTGGGCGGCTCGCTCGGCGAGCGCGAGCACGTTCAGCGCGTGGGCCGGCTGCTTCGCCCGTCGGCAGGCAAGCGCGCGATCGTCTACGAACTCGTCACGCGTCGATCGAGCGAAGTCCGCACCGGCGAAAGGAGGCGGCGTGGCCTCGATTCCTCGCGCGGCCATTCGCGTCCGTGAGGCGGATGGCCGGGTCGTGCCTCCATTCCTCGTCGAGTGCGACTGGCCGTGGCTCGCCGCGCTCATCGACAAGTACCGCCGATTCGTGGGACGCCGGCGCCGGGAACTCGATGCGCGGCTGCGTGAGCCCCTTCCCCGCGTCGCTCCACCGGGAAAGCTGCGCCTCGCGAAGCACGTGCTCGACCGACTCTGGTCGGATGGCTGTGCTTCCCCGATTCGGCCGCGCATTGTCCGTGCGCGAGTCTTCAGTCGCGCCGCCGAAGGCGGGACGCCCGACGTGGTGCTCGCGGAGGTCGCTCGCTCGCTTCGAACGAGCGCGACCGAACTCCGCGACGCACTGTTCGCGGACCTGCCCGGGGAACGGCGCTTGGGGTCCGAGCCGCCTGGGGTATCGGCGGCACAGTTGGCGTTGCACACGAACCTCGCGCTCGTGCAATCGCTTCTCGGCGCGGCATCGAACATCCGAGTGGAAATCGACGGCAACGCGCGCGACGTCGTGCGGTACGCAAAGCTCCGCGGGCTGATCTGCACGGTCGAGCCGGCGGGCGGCGACTCGGCCGTTCGCCTCGAGATCTCGGGGCCGCTCGCGCTGTTTCGCCGGACCATCCTGTACGCGAACGCGCTTGCCGGGCTCGTCCCGCGACTCGCGTGGTGTCGGCAATTTCGTCTCGAGGCCGACGTCGTCGTTGCCCGCGGCGCCGCGATTCTCGTGATCCAGAGCGGCGACCCCATTTTCCCGTCGATGCCGCCACGACCGTTCGACAGCCGCGTTGAAGAACGCTTTGCGCGCGACTTTTCTCGAGCGGCGCTCCAGTGGACGCTCGTCCGCGAGCCATGCCCGATCGAAGTCGACGGCACGCTGCTCTTCCCCGACTTTGCGCTGGAGCATCGTTCGGACGAGGCGCGCCGCTGGTTCCTCGAGATCGTCGGATTCTGGACGCCCGAGTACCTCGCCCGAAAACTCGCGCAGATTCGACGCGCGCGCCTCGGAAGTCTCATCGTGTGCATCGACGACGAGCGCAACTGCGGCGAGTCGGACTTTCCGGCGGAGGCTCGCGTCGTTCGCTATCGTCGGCGGATCGATCCGGCGGCAGTCCTCGCGATCGTCGACGCCGACGCCACAAAGTGACGCGTACGGAGCCTGGATCATTTTTCCCACTTACTCCCCGCGGCTTCCGCAGCCCCCAGCTCATCCATATGATTCGAAAAAGTGTTGCTGGCTCCGAACGCGCTCGGCGCGCGAGCAATCGACCATCTCGAGCTTCGATTCAGCCGGCGGGGAAACGCCTTCGATTTATGATCGGTTGTTCCTGCGCCAGTGACACGCGGCCAGCACTTTGCCTCGAAGATCGCAAGCCGCGCCCGACTGCACCGAGAGTTCAGGCGCCGACGCCGCCCTTTCTAGGCGGCCAGCTCATCGCCAACTGCCGGCGCGACGTCGCGCAGTCGCGAAGGTACAGGTTGATCAGAGTTTGGTAGGGAATTCCGATCGTCGCCGCCAGGTCCTTGAAGTACGAGATGGTCGCCGCATCGAGGCGGATGGTCACTTGCCTCTTCAGGCGTTTGGCATAAGGATTCCGCCGTGCCTTACTGAAGTCGTATTCCTTTTTCATCGTTCCAGCCGATCGAAGTAGTCGCCTTGCGAGCGGAAATGATCCGGATCGTCGCCCCATCGTCCCGCATGGTGTGGACGACGACGAGAACTCGAAGGCGGACGCTCATCCGAGAAGCACGAAGCGATCCTCCGTTTCCGAATGCCCGGAATCTGTGAGAAGCAGCGCACTCTCGTCGAAGAACACGGTCTGCGCTTCGTCGAAGTCTACGCCGTGCTTTCGCCTGTTCGCCGACCCCTTTTTCTCGTTCCAGTCGAATCCCAGGTCACCCACGAAACCAGCGTAGTGACTTTGTAGTGACGCGTCAATGAAGACGCGTACGGCGCCTCAATCCTCTTTCCCACTTGCTTTCCGCGGTCTCGGCAGCCCCCGGCTCATCCCCTAACTGGAAAAAATGTTCCAGGCTCCGTACGCGTCAGTTAATGAGGTGAGCATGGAACGGGACGAGAACGCTCGCTGCTGGGATGGGAATGCGGACGCTTGGACGAAGCTCTCGCGCGCGGGGTACGACGTCTATCGCGATTTCTTGAACACGCCTGCGTTTCTCGCGATGCTGCCGGACGTGAGCGGCCGCCGCGGGATCGACATCGGCTGCGGCGAGGGAAGCAACACGCGACTCGTTGCGGGGCGCGGCGCGCGCGTGATCGGCATCGACGTCTCGCCTCGATTCGTCGAGCACGCGCTCGAGGCCGAACGACGGGAGCCAATCGGCATCGAGTACCGCGTGGGCGACGCGATCGCGCTGCCGTTTCGCGACGCCGCGTTCGAGTTCGCCGTTGCGTTCATGAGCCTCATGGACGTCCCCGATCACGCGCGCGCGATTGCCGAGGCGTTTCGCGTGCTCGAGCCCGGCGGCTTCCTCCAGTTCTCGATCTTGCATCCATGCACGAACACACGGCACCGTCGAAATCTCCGCGACGCGACCGGGAAAACATTCGCCCTCGAGGTCGGCCGCTATTTCGAGCGGACCGATGGGCACGTCGACGAATGGCTCTTCTCGGCTGCGCCGGCCGAGGCGAAGCAGGGACTGCCGCTCTTTCGCGTGCCGACGTTCCATCGCACCGTTGCCGAATGGATGAACGCGATCGTCGCGGCGGGTTTCGCGATCGAGCGCGTCGAGGAGCCGTTCGCGAGCGACGACGTCGTCCGCCGCTGCCCTTCCCTGCAGGACACGCAGCAGGCCCCGTACTTCCTCCACGTGCGCTGCCGGAAGCCGAGGTGATCACGCTCGAGCGGGGTCGACGCGGAGCCGCGCCGAACGAGTCCGTGGGCAAGTCGTCAGGCGTGTTCGCCGTTGCCGATGGGAGCTTTGTGGATCGCGTACTGTTCGAGGAAACCGCACGCGACGCACCGGAATGCGGACGCGTAGAAGCCCTTCGTGTTTCGATTCGTGTGCATCCATACGGCCCCGGCGTCGGCCACCCGCACCCACATGCTCGGCCAGCGGCCGGTGTCCGTGAAGTCGATGAAATGCCCTTCTTCCATCGCTTCGTCGCACTTCGGACAGCGTCGATCGTCGCTCATGGTCGCTCTCCTTCGTCGCTGAGGATTCGAGATGCCGTGCCGGTCGCGTCCGCCGACTCGTTGTATCCGATCGGCTGTCCCCGTTGCCAGGAGGCCACGCCCGCGCCGATTCGCGACCGAGTCGCTCGAGTACTCGCCGGCGCGACCGTTCGCCTTCAGCGTCGAAGCGGCGGCAGGCGCTCGAGCAGAACGGGCAAGTACTCGTCGAAGCGCTTGCCGCTCTTCTCGAAATCGTCGAGGGCGGCGTAGAACGGCTGCTCGAGGGTCAGGCCTCAGTTCCGCGACATAGTCGGGCTTCACCTCGTTCCAAATCTTCTCGAGCCCCGCGGCGACCCAGAAGTCGTCCAGCTGGTCCGGGAAATCGCGAAGCGTCCACGCGGTCTGCGGGTACGTCAACTCGGTGATCGGTTGGATGCGCTTGAACGGGTAGTCGGCGCTGAGGCTGAGCGCGAAGTCCATGTACCGAAAGATGGGCGTCCCACTCTTGCGATAAGTATCGCGCCACGACGCGAGCTTCTCGGGCTTGTCCGCGAGCGCCGACTCGACGAGCTTGCGCACACGCGCGCGCACGGGATGCATCGCCTGGCCCTTCGCCTCGTCGTCGAAACCCGAGGCGTTGAGAAACGCCATCGCGGCGAACATCCGGCGATCGGCGACGACGAGAAAGCCGTCGCCCTTCACGACCTCGTCCGCGTGCGCGAAGACGACCGCGTCGGGCGGCGCTTCGGCCTGGAGCCCGACGAGCGATACGACTACACCGACGCAGGCGACCAGGCAAGCGCTGCCAATCATCATCACCCTCGTCCTCCAGAGTTGGCCGCAGTGGGCGGAATGCGGCGCCCGAATACGGTGCCACAGAGACCAAAGTCGGAAAACAATCCGACACCTCACCGCACAGGAATCGACGCGCGGACCGCCGTTGGAACGGGCGCGTGAACGCGACCGGCAAACCTCGCTACTCGGACGGAAACGCAAGCCTCGCGATCGCGGGCATCGAGGAATCGTCGGCGACCGTTCGTTGCGTCAGTGCTTCGGCGCGGACGGCGCGGCGGCGGTCGTGTCGGAGACGGTCGCGATGCGGCTCACCGGGCGACACTCCCAAATGTAGTACGACGTGGCGGGCCACACGGAGGCGGCGAAGACCCGGGTGCCGTCGTCGCTGATGTGGACGTTGCCCATCCAGTCTGTCCCGGCGCGCAATGTCAGCACTTCTGCGAGCGTCGGAGTCTGATCGCCGGGCAGCGTCGCCAGCGCCAGCACTCGCACGGAACCGTCTTCTAAGGTTGCGAACAGTCTGTCGCCGGTGGGCGCGATGCGAAGGCCATACGTGGCCTTGGACCAGGGACCCGCGGTCGCCACCCGCTGACCCGTGCGAGCGTCCCTCTTGCGACGCCGCAGGCCCTTCGCTGTCTTCGAGGCACGGGAGTTCCGAGCGCCGTATGTCACGGCGTCAGCGAAATTCGGCGCCCACCGCCCCGGGCTCCGTGGATGGTGACCTCGCACGGATTCGCAAACCCGGCGGTTCTCACGTTGCAAGGTGTGATTCGCGGCAACGGAGCCGGCAACCCGTCCGGCGCCAGCGTCACGAATGCCGTGATTCTGAGGATTGAGTAGAGTGGGATGAACTCGATGCCCGACCGCATTCGTCACTTCAATTCAGTGAAGCGGTAGTAGAGGTTCAGGGCCGGCGACATCCGCTCTTCGGGCGGCGATTCCGGGTGATCATCGCTCTTCGAGTCCGGCCGCTCGCGAAACTGTGTTCGTCTTCTACCGAGGCGGGGTGGCGTTTCAGCTCCCCGCCTCGGCCATTGAGTGCCGCGTACGCCGCTGCGCTGATCATCGCAGCGGCACCGACTCGACCACCCCCTCCTTCCAGAAAAGAATCGTCGCGAGAATCTTCGTCCAGATCGGCCGTCCCGCGCGCTTCATCGATCGCGGCCCGAGGATCTCGGATTTGCCGACGCATCGGGCCCACGACGGACGAGTGGCCAGCTCAGCTAAAAGAGGAGGAATGTCATGCGTGCTCTTGGGAAAGTGACTCGACTCGTTCTGCCGGCGCTGCTCGTGGCAACGGCGCTCGCGCCACGGGCCGCCGCGCAGTGCATGCCAGACAATCTCGATACTCAGCCGTGCTGCTCGCCGGTGTCCGCGACGCTGCCGGTGTTCCCGGCGATCTCGCAGCAGTGCGTGTACGCTTCCTTCAACAACTGCGCGACCGCGTTGAACCGGCAGCTTTGCGTCACGATCGGCGCGCCGGTGCCCGCAATGTTGGGCGGTCAGATCGTGTGCGGCGTCTACCTCATCAACTTCCAAGTTCGCACGTGCGGCACCAGCCAGCTCATCTGGTCGGGCAACATCCGGGCGCACTACGCCCGCAACTGGCAGGAGTTCGATCCGGTCACCACGCGCGGCGTTTGGCGATTTCTATTGAACGGCGACCTGGCGTCGTCGATGCCCGCCTCGACGCCTCAAACCGCGAGACCGCGGTGCCTCAATAACTACCCGAGGGTGTACTTCTCGGGCTACATCGACTATGCGTACGACTGCAACCTCAACACGTGGCTGGCCGCGTTTGCGCTGAACCACGAGTGCGACTTCACGACGCACGTCGCCGGGACGGCGCGCCCCATCGCGGGCGGCTCGCATCCGACTCGTTCCTACGTCTTGGTAGGACCGAGCGCGGGCTTCGTCGTCGATCCGGCAAACGGACCGTGGATATCCGGCGGCGCCGGCGACGACTCGATGCGCAAGAACAACTGGCCAAACGTCCCGAACATCTGCCTCGCCGAAGAGCGGCTGCTCGCCCCGTCGATCGTGAACCCGGTCAACCTCCTTTGCGAGTGCACACCCAGCTCGCCCGGCGCGCCGACGCAGTTCGGCGAGACGCAAGTGCAGGCGCGCGGCGGATGCGGGAGCCTGTTCGACACGAGCAATCCGCCGATTGGCCCGTTCCCGTTCACACAGAAGGCGATCGGCTACTGGACGAATTTCCTGACATTCCCGAGCCCCTCACATTTGTTCATCGACCACGGCACGATGCTCCACAATGACGGCTGCACGAACACGCCGTCGACCCAGTACGTCGAGGGCGTCACGACGCTGACGAGCGGTGTCGCCATCGGCAGCTACACGGCCGGTCAGTTCCTCGGGCCGAACATCGTCGACCTCGCGACGTCGAATGGAGTCGGCGGCGCGGTGCAGGTCGGCAAGCCGCACGTGACTTGGTACCTCATCGGCATCAACTACTGACCGATCGACTCAGAAGGGTTCAACAGGGGGCGGCCCGTCGCCAGACCGGCCGCCCTCGCTCTTTCTCGGATTCGGCGTCCGGTTCGGCGACGCCGCGCGCTTACTCTCCCTTGGCTGAACGCTCTCGGTGTCACCCGCGGCGTCGGCCCCACGAAGGACTGGCCAGCTCAACGAGAAGAGGAGGACTTGATGCGTGCGTTCGAAACGATCTCCCGCTTGACCTTTGTGGCGGTGCTTGCTGCAGGCGCTCTCGCGTCCCGAGCCTCGGCGCAGTGCGGGCCGGACAACCTCGATACCCTGCCGTGTTGCTCGCCGTTGTCGGCGACGTTGCCGACGTTCCCGGCGATCACGCAGCAGGGCCGGTACGTCTGCTTCAACAGCTGCGCCACGGCCGTGAACCAGCAAGTCTGCGTCACGATCAACGCCCCGGTGCCGGCAAACTCGGGCGGCCCGATCTGCGGCGTCTACATCATCCGATTCACGTTTCGCCTTTGCGGAAGCGGAAACATCATTTGGCAGGGCAACATGCGCGCCCAGTACGCGCGCAATTGGCTCGAGGGGAACTCGGCCACGCGCTACGGCGTCTGGCGGTTCCTGCTGAACGGCGATCTCTCGCCGACCGCGATCGTTCCAAACGTCCCGAACGCGAAGCCGCCGTGCGTCGCCAATTTCGCGAATCGCGCTTACTTCTCGGGATACGTCGACTACGCGCTCGATTGCTCGACCCCGAACACGTGGTTCGCGGCGTTCGCGCTCAACCACGACTGCGACAAGTGGACGCACGCGGCCGGCACCGGGCGCGTGATCGGAGGCGGTTCGCACGCGGCGCGCTCCTACGTCTTCATGGGACCGAGCGCCGGGTTCAACGTCGATCCCGCGAACGGACCGTGGATCACGGGCTCGGGCACCGGCGAGGCGATGAGGACGAACGATTGGCCGGCCGTGCCGAACATCTGCCGGGCCGAAGAGATCATCCTCGCCCCGGCGGCCTACATTCCGCAGACGCCGATGTGCCAGTGCCTGCCCGGCGCCCTCTCGCCGACGCAGTTCAATGAGACCGTGATCCAAGTTCAAGGCGCGTGCGGCTCTCGGTTCGACACGTCCAATCCGCCGATCGGACCGTTCCCCTTCGCGCAGAAGGCGATCGGCTACTGGACGATCGCCGGCACGTTCCCGAGCCAGGCGCACCTGTTCATCGATCACGGCACGATGCTTCACGGTGACGCGTGCACGTCGACGGCAACGACCGAGTTCATGGAGGGCGTGACGACGCTCACGGGCGGCGTCACCTTGCAGGACTACGCCGGGAATCCTCTCGGCAACAACCTGGTCGACCTAGGATCGTCGAACGGCGTCGGCGGAGCGGTGCAGATCGCCCGACCGCACGTCGTGTGGTACCTGATGGGTATGAACTTCTGATTCACGGACCTACCGACTGACGACCCCTCGAGGGCGGCGCGCGGCAACGCGGGCCGCCCTCGCGCTTTTCACTTCGCGGCGTGCGCGCGTGCCAGACGCCACCGTTCCGGAAGTCGCGCCATAGACATAGGAATCGCGACTCGGATCGAAGTCCAGCGAAACGAATCGAGCGAACGCTCCGTACTTGCGCCCCCAGCGTCGGACGATCAGGCGCCAAGGAGGACCAACGTGATGTCCAGCAGGATTTCGTCGTGTCGCGCCATCGTCGTCGTTCTTGCCCTGCGTCCGTTCGTCGCCACGGCACAAGAAGGAAAGCCCAGCAATGAGCAGGCCCACCGAAACGACTGGTGGAAGAAGGATGCGTGCGTCATTCGTTCCATCGATCCTGCGGACGAAGACTTCGCGGACTTGGCTCCGCTCAAGAAAGCCATCGGCGATTGCCGTGTCGTCGTCCTCGGAGAGGAAAGCCATGGGGACGGCGCGACGTTTCTCATCAAGGATCGGCTGGTCGATTTTCTGCACCGCGAGATGGGATTCGACGTCCTCGCGTGGGAGAGCGGAATCTCCGAATGTAGGAATGTCGACGAGCTTCTTGCCGACGACGCCACGCCGTTGAAAGATGCGATCGAAGGCATCTCTCCGAATTGGTCCCGCGCGGCGCAGGTCCGGCCGCTGTTCGAGTATGTGAGGGCGAGCCGGAAAACGAGCAAGCCCATCTCCACCGTGGGCATCGATTGTCAGCTGACTAGCAAACAGTCCGCCTCCTACCTCGCGAGGTCGTTGAGCCGAATCTTCGAAGGCGTGAACCCGAGTCCGCTCACAGACGAGATGATGAAATGGAGACCCGCGCTCGAGGCCTACCACACCGGGAAGCGCTACGCCGCCTCGCCGGAGCAAGCGAATGAGACCGAGAAGGCGACGGACACCGAGGCGCTCGGAAAAGATCTGGGAGCAATTGTCTCCCTCATCGAGCGGGAGCGCGCGACTCTGGAGAAGCACGCCTCACCGGTCGACGTCGAGTGGGTGCGGCGCAGCTTCGTTGCCGCTGACTATCAAGTGCGTCTCATGCATGCCAGCAACCCCAACGGCATGATCGATGGTGCGGCGGAACTCAGCACCGAGCGCGATCGATTGCTCGGCGAGAATCTCCTGTTTCAAGTCAACGAGGCGTGCCGTGGTCACAAGGTCATCTTGTGGTGCGCGTCGATGCACGCGATGCACCACGCGCCGGCGATCACGGGCCCGTCGGCCTCAGATTCCAGTCCGTACCAAGGGCTGGCGACGATGGGTGAGGTCGCGCGGCGCGCGCTTGGCAACGCGATGTACACGATCGGTTTCACCGCAGGGCGCGGTTCGCACGGCTGGTTCTACGCAAAGAGCGGCACGCCCTTGCCGGAGCCCGATGCCGCGTGGGTCGAGTCCACCTGCGCGGCCGCAAAGCAGCCGTTCCTGTTCATCGACTTTCGACTTCTGCCGAAGGACCACTGGTTGCGCGAGGCGCAGATCATGCGGCCGTTGGGCTATTCCGCGATGAAGGCCGTTTGGCCCGAACAAATGGATGCCGTGATCTACATCGACGAGATGTTCCCCGCGAGCCGCGAGGGACTCGCGCCACCGAACTATCGGCTGAAGGTCGTCGAGAAGTAATCGTCACGACAGACGTCGCGCGGGTTTTTCGTGACGTCGCCGCAACGACGGCTCGACGCGTCACGACGCCGCCCTCGCTCGTTCGAGTGGGGAATAATCCGCCGGAGTTGTCCCTGGCTCCGTACGCGTCACGCTAGGTCGCGCAGGGCGCGCGCGACGTATTGTTTCGCCATTTCTTTGCGGAAGGCATAGGCGAAGTCGGTGTTGTCGAGCGGCTTTGCCGGTTTGTAGGCGGCGTCGGCTGCGGCGCGGATCGTGTCCTCCGTCAGCGGCTTGCCGATCAGTAAGCGGGCCGATTCATGGGCGTCGAGCGGCGAGGAACCGACCGCGCCGAGGATGATCTTCGCGTCCTTCACGGTGGCGCCGTCGAACCAGAGGCGCGCCGCCACGCTCAGCACCGGGAAGTCGAACGAGCCGCGACGACGGAGCTTCCAGTAGGTCGCGCGCCAGCCGTTCGTCGCGGGCAGGCGAATCTCGGTGAGGAGTTCGTCGGGGCGCTTCGTCAGATAGTCGATGCCGTCGTCGCGGAAGAGGTCCACCGCGGCGATCTCGCGCTCGCCGGACTGGCTCGCGAGCGCGACCCTGGCGCCGATCGCACACAGTACGGGCACCGCGTCGCTCGACTGCACCGCCCAACAGCGCGAACTCGACGGCGCGACCCAGCAGACGTCGCCGTCCTTCTTCATGCAGAAGTGAATGCCCTTCCGCCACTCGTAGTTCTGGTCGTAGTAGTTGCACCGCGTGTCGAGGAGCACGTTGCCGCCGATCGTCCCCATGTTGCGAAGGATCGGAGTCGAAATGAGCGACACGGCTTTCGCCAGCGCGGGATGCCCCTTCCGCACTTTCGAGTGCTCGCACACTTCCGTGAGCGTCGCGCCCGCGCCGATCACGAGACCCGTCTCCGGCTTGCCGGCGATGCGGCGCAGCTCGCGCACGCCGCTGAGTCCGATGACGGTCTTCGGCGTCTGCTGCCGTCGCTTCATGTTCGGATAGAGATCCGTGCCGCCCGCGACGAAGCTGGCGTCGGGCCCGGCGTCGGCCATCACGCGCACGGCCTCGCGCACGCTCTTCGCGCGCACGTACGTGAACTTCGGCAATCGCATCATTTGCGCACCCCACCCGCTCCGATCACGATCGGCTTCGCACCTTCTCCGCTGACGGCCTTGCCGGTGCCGCCTTCCCACGGCGGCGGGACGACGATCGGCTCGGGCCATGTCACCGTCGGAGTTTTCGTCGGACCGTACCGCCGATCCTTCGCGCGCAGGGCCTTCAGCACTTTGTCGGGCGTGATCGGGATCTCGTCGACGCGCACGCGCACGGCGTCGTAGACGGCGTTCGCGATCGCGGGCGGCATCGGCAACAGTGGACCTTGGCCGACCTCCTTCGCGCCGAACGGGCCATTCGGGTCGGGGTCCTCGATCAAGTGCGTCTCGACGTCGCACATTTCCAACGTCGTCGGGCTCTTGTATTCCAACAGTGATGGGAATTTGTGCACGACGTTGCGGTTGCCGCGGTAGATCATCTCCTCCATCAATGCCTCGCCGAGGCCCATGTAGACGCTGCCCTCGACCTGCCCCTCGACGAGCACGGGGTTGATCGAGCGGCCGATGTCGTGCGCGATCCACGTCTTCTTGACGACGATGATTCCCGTGTCCTTGTCGACCTCGACCTCGCACACGGCCGCGGTGTAGCTGTAGGCCGGTGACGGACCGACGCCCGCGCCGCGGTACTTGCCGGGCGACGGCGGCGGCACGTACGAGCCGACGGTGCCGATCGTCCCGAACTGCGACTCGGCGGCGACCACGGCCTCGGCGAACGTCATCCCTTTCGACGGATCCTCGACGTCGAAAACGCGGCGATTGGCGAACCCAACGCGCGACTCCGGAATCGCGAGCTTCGCGGCCGCGCCCTTCGCGAGGAGTTCGCGCGCGCGCTCGGCCGCCTGGATCGCGGCGTTGCCGGTCATGAGCGTCACGCGGCTCGAGTAGCTGCCGAGATCGACCGGCGTGAGATCGGTGTCGGCGGTCACGACGCGAATGTCGAACGGATCGATGCCGAGGAGCTCGGCGACGACGTACGCCAAGACCGAGTCGCTTCCCTGTCCGATCTCGGTCGAGCCGCAGAAGACGGTGACGCCGCCGCCGCGATCGCACTTGAGCTGGACGCCCGAGTGCGGCATCGCGTTCCAGTAGATGGGCAGCCCGGCGCCCGAGATGTAGGAGCCGCACGCGAGGCCGACACCGCGCCCCTCGGGCAGCTTGTGCCACTTCTCGCGGAAGCCCGACGCGGCGACCACGGTCTCGATGCAGCGGCCGAGCCCCATCGAGCCGACGCGCAGCCAGTTCGCGGTGACCGAGTTCGCGGGGACGAGATGACGCAGCCGCAGATCCGCGGGGTTCGTGCCGAGATCCTCGGCGATCTTGTCCATTTGCACTTCGAGCGCGTAGCGCGGCTGCGGCGTCCCGTGCCCGCGCTTCGGACCGCACGGCGGCTTGTTCGTGAAGAACCGCGCACCGTCGAATCGATAGCGCTTCACGGGATACGTCACGGTCTGTAGCGCGCCCGTGTAGTAGGTCGACGCGACGCCGTAGCTGCCATATGCGCCGCCGTCGAGCCACGACTGGAAGTGCATCGCCGTGATCGAGCCGTCCTTCTTCACGCCGGTCTTGATGCGCATGAGAACGGGATGGCGGCCGCGGTGACAGTAGAAGACTTCCTCGCGCGTGAGCGAGACCTTCACCGGCTTGCCCGTCAGCATCGCGAGCTTGCAGACGACGATCTCGTGGTTGAATGGATCGCTCTTGCCGCCGAATCCGCCGCCGTTCGGCGTCGCGATGACGCGGATGTGGCTCGCCGCGAGCGGCGCCAGCACTTTCGCCAGCGCGCGGTGCAGATAGTGCGGAGTTTGCGTGGACGACCAGATCACGAGCTTGCCGTCGCCATCGAACTGTGCGAGCGCGGCGTGCTGCTCCATCGGGAGGTGCGTATTGCCTTCGTAGAAGAAGAGATCGTCGCGCACCGTGTCTGCTTCGCGAAAGCCCTCGTCGACGTCGCCGAAGACGAGCGAGACCTTCTTGTGGATGTTCCCCTCGTCGCCATAGTCGTGGATTCGCGGCTCGGGCGTGCGCGCGGCCGTGTCGACGTCGGGGATCTGAGGCAGCGGCTCGTAGTCGATCTCCACGAGATCCATCGCGTCGAACGCGGCGTCCTCGCTCGTGGCCGCGATCGCGACGACGGGATCGCCGATGAATCGCACGACGTCGAGGCACAGTGCGTGCTCGTCCTGGCTGACCGGGAGGATGCCGAACGGAATCGGCAGGTCCTTGCCCGTCAGCACGGCCTTCACGCCCGGCGCGGCGAGCGCGCGCGTCACGTCGATGCGCGTGATGCGCGCGTGCGGCACGGTTGACCGCACGAGCTTGCAGTAGAGCATTCCCGGGAGCGCGAGGTCGTCCGCAAACTTCGTCGCTCCAGTGACCTTCGCGACGCCGTCGATGCGGCGATGCGGCTTGCCGATCACTTTGAACTCGCGTCGCTCAGCGGCCATTGCTCGCTCCCTTCGCCTTCGACGGCGCCGCCTCGCGCATCCGCTTCGCGGCCAGCTCCACCGCTTCGAAGATCTTCACGTAGCCGGTGCAGCGGCACAGGTTGCCGGCGAGCGCGTCCTTGATCTCGTCGCGCGTCGGCTTCTTCTTCGCGTCGAGGAGCGCCTTCGCGGTGAGCAAGAATCCGGGCGTGCAGTAGCCGCACTGCGCGGCGCCGAGATCCGCGAACGCCTCTTGGAGCGGATGGAGGCGCGGGCCGTCGGCCATGCCTTCGACGGTCGAGATCTCCTTGCCCTCGAGATCGAGCGGCAGCGCGAGGCACGACAGGATCGGCTTGCCGTCGACGAGCACCGCACACGTCCCGCACTCGCCGAGCTCGCAGCCGTGCTTCGTGCCGGTGAGACCGAGGTCCTCGCGCAGCACTTCCAGCAAAGTCTTGTGCGGAGCGAACGCCACTTCCACGTCCTCGCCGTTCACGCGCAGGCGCATGTGGACTTTTTCGAATCGCGCGCGCGCGCGCCCCTTCGCCTTCGTCTTCATTTCGTCGGTCTCCCGGAAAGTCCGTGGATGAGGAGGCGCGAGAACGTCTCCGCGATCTCCTGCGGCCCGAGCCCTCCGCCCGGCCGGTACCACTTGATGGTCCAGTTGATCGCGCCGAGGATCGCCAGGCTCACGAGCTTCGGGTCGAGCGGCGCGAACACGCGCGATCGCACGCCCGCCTCGACGATGCGGCGCAGGATCGCCTCGTAGCGGTCGCGCTTCGCGATGATGCCCCTGAGCAGCCGCGACGGCAGCGCGTGGAACTCGAGGTGCGCGGCCGAGCCGCCCAGCTCGTCCAACATGCAGCTCAGCTGCGCTTCGATGAGGAGCTGCAGCTTCTCGTCAGCCGGCAGTCGCCTTTTCTCGATCGCGGCCGCTTCGACGAGCAGCCGGTCGAGCGAGTAGTCCTGGCAGAAGTAGAGCAGGTCGTCCTTGCTCTTGAAGTAGTAGTAGAGCGCGCCCGGCGCCATGCCGATGGCCTCGGCGATGTCGCGCATGCCCGCGCCCTCGAACCCGCGCTCGCGAAACGCGCCCGCCGCCCCGCGCAGGATCTCGAGCTTCTTCCGGACAGTTTTCGAACCCTCGTTCAAAATTCGAACCATGGTTCGAATCCTACTCCACGGCCCCGACCCGGGCAACGGCTAATCGTGCCAGGCACCGAACGACGGAATCTGCGTCGAGAAATCCGCCGCATCGTCGCCGGCGGCGCGTGCCTGGCACCGTCAGCCGAAGCTATGCGGAGGCGAGGCGGATGCGGTGCTGGCGCGCGAGGTTGTCGCGTACCTCGGCGGTCATGCGCTGCTCGAGCGCTTCGCGGTCGTCGAATAGCGACCACACGCAGTCGTCGTCGTCAGGCGCCGTTTCAACGCCTGGCGCCGCGAGATCTCGGATCATGCAAATCCGCGACATGGGATCGGGATGGCTGTCGTAAGGAGACGGCTTCGCCGTGAGTGCGGCCCGCACTGCTTGCTCCAGCACCTTCTCGGATGGCGGGCTCGTGGGCTTGTACGAGTACAGGTTGCCGAGGGGCTGTTTCGCTTCGATGACTTCCTTGAGCGTCGCGTTGGCATGTGAGTCGAAGCGCACGCTGCTGTCGATCACGTGACAGAGTCCGGACTCGAAGGCGGCGGAGCCGTAGGCGAATGCGGCCCACCGATCCGCCAGGACTTCCTGAAGGCGCGACGCGCCTTGGGAGATGCGCAAGAAGACGCGATGGAAGCCATTGAGGAAAAGCCACGCCGGGTTGAACCAGGACGCGGCCCCGCCCTTTGCGAGGTTTCCCGCCATCGTGAGAAGCGACCGCCGCACCGCAAGGGCAAATCCTCCTCCTGCGGTGTCTCGATTCGAGAAGTGCCCATACTCGTGCCCGAGAATCGCTTTGAACGGACGCAATCGCATTCCGTCGAGCGCACCGAGTCCGAGGACGAGGCAACGCTCTCGCACACCCACGAACTGTTTCGCGAGCCCGCCGCGCTCCATCACCGCGACGTCGGTACCCGGCGTCAAGTAGACCGAGTCGACGGGCCGCGTGCCGATCGTCGCCGCGACCTCGTCGAGCACCGCGCGCAGCTTCGGCTGCGAGCCGAGATCGAGCGCGACACCGGGCGCGCCCTCACGCCTCCGGATCAGAAGACTCCTTACCATGGCGGAGATCGTCGCGAACGCGACGATGGCGACGATCACCAGCAACTTCACCGGGATCTGCCCGATGGCAAAACTTGCATAGATGATCGCGCCGGCACCGCCTACCACGATGAGAGCGATGACGGGGAGCGACGCGAAGTAGTAGCCGCAGCTCAGCCAGAGCACGGTCCGATACAGACGGCGAAGGAACGCATCGAGCCCAACCACTTTCCCGTCGGGCGTCACCGGAACGATCCGCGATGCGCGGAGGGCGGCGCTGCTCAACACGACGCCCGCCGCGAAGAGAAACAGGAACAAACCAAGCCAGACGGCGAGGACGATCGACGCGATTCTGACGTACTTCCCCACCGGAACTGGCTCGGCCTTTGCCAGGGCCGCGAGCATTCGATCGTATTGCTCGGCAGGTAATCCAAACTCTCGCGCGTGTCCGAGGGCGTGCCGTGCATCGTCGAAGCGGCCGGCATCCAGAGCCAGAAAGGCGTTCAGCAAATGAGGCTCCGGCGATGTCGGTGCGATCTCCATCAAGACGGTGATCTGGGCGCGCGCGAGATCGATGTCGCCGTAGTTCAGGGCGGCGTAGCACAAGGCGACGTTAGCGTAGATGTCTTTCGGTTTCAGTTGAACGGCCTCGCGCGCGACGTTCACCGATTCGGCGAGTTCCTGTCGTGTGGGCGTCGCGGTACCGCTCGCCGTGGACAGTATCTTCGCGAGTCCGGTGAGGTTTTCCGCCGAGCGGTCCATCGTGACCGCCTGGCGACCGAGCTGTATCGCCATCTCCCGATTGCCCATCGCGAGGATTTCACCGGCTTGGCGTCGCACGGCGTGATCGAACGTCGGGACGAGCGTTCGGACTTGGCCGTAGAGCTTCGCTGCCGCAACGTGATCCTCTCGCTCTCGCGCCTCGTTCGCTTGGCGGAAGAGCACGGCAGCCTCAGGGCTCTTCGATTCCAGCTCCGCGGTGATCTTCTGCGTGAACTCGTCGGGCGGCGGCGCGTCGGCCGAGCCGACGCTCGTGATCGCGCACACGAACACGAGAACCCGAAATAGGATCGCGTGCGGTATTCGGCTTCGGCGGGGTCGGCTGTGCGGTTGCGGATTCATCGATTCCCCATTCTCGGGCCGGACGGGTCGCGTGGCCCAGCGCCCACACTATTACGCGGCAGTTCCCGACGTGTCAACGCTCGCGGGCCGCGAGTCCGCTGGGATCACCTGGGGCGTCGGCTCGCTGTCGTTCGATGTCCGACACTCGTGGTCCAGCGTGGATCACGCACCACCGAACAAGTGGATCGCGGCGTTGCGCGGCCTCCCCGAGGCCGGTCGACTCGCTCGACTCGAGAAGAGCCGCGCCGAAGCCCTCGCGCTCACGCGACTCCTCCTCGCGCCGAACGAGAGCGCCGACGGGATCGAGCGGCTGAGCGGCGTGCGCAGCGGCTCGATCTCGACGGGACGCGCGGACCTCT
>JACOTG010000154.1 GCA_016178505.1 Planctomycetota bacterium | reverse complement strand
CCGATCGTGTTCGCCTGCGACGCGAGCGCGCAGAACACGGCATAGAGGAGAAGCCCAATGCGAGCGAGCGTCGTGCGCGAGACGCGATCCGACAGCCGTCCGGCGAGCGGCGACGCGAGCGTGTAAGCGATGCCACTCGACAGCGGAAGCGCACCGAGCGCGAGCGGCGACGCCTTCGCGTCGATCTTCGCCCAGAGTGGAATCACGCTCCACACGACGAAAAGCGACAAATCCTGCCCCGCCGCAACGACGAGGTACCGCCACGAAATTCGCATACGGTGTCAGACACCCGCCAACAAACTTCCCGCTTCGATCGCCGGCTGAAAGTGTCAGCCACTTTCCGACGGACGCGATTCGACCGAGCGGTGACTTGTCGCGGATCGCGCGCGCGTTGTCCAGCACCGGCTAATCGTGCCAGGCACAAGACGACGGACTCGATTCACTCCATGCGTCGAAACCAGCGCGAGAAGCGAGGCAGGTAGTAGCCGTCCGGGTCCAGCGAAAGCGCGATGCCCGTCGCCTCACCATAGATGCGGTCGCGTGAGACGAAGCCGAAGACGCGCGAGTCGGCGCTCATGTCGCGGTTGTCTCCCATGACGAAGTACTGGCCGTCGGGGACGACGATCTCGGCGAACGTGCTCGCGCTGCGGACGCCAGGCGTGAAGTGGACCCGGTGTGGGTGCCCCGGCAGCGCCTCTTCGGCGATCACCGTGCGAACGACGCGGCCGTCGGGGAGCGTTTGCTTCGCGTTGTCATCGATGACGCGATAGCCGAGCGCTTGGCCGTTGATCGTCAGTCGGTCATCGCGCATCGAAAGACGATCGCCGGAGACCCCGATCACGCGCTTCACGAGTCGGATTCCGTCGGCGGGCGACGCAAGTGTGACGACGTCGCCGCGGCTCGGCCCCGACCAGGTCGCAATCCACGTCGTCGTGAACGGCACGCGCAGCCCATAGGCGAGCTTGTTCACGAACACGCGATCGCCCTCGAGGATCGTCGGCGTCATGGAGCCCGACGGCACGTCGTTCCAATCCGCGACGGCGGAGCGCAGCGGCGCCATCACCCCCACGACGATCGCGAGCGGAACAATCCACTGCTTCGCCCAGCGAAGGGCGCGACGGAGCGGCGAGGCGGAAACGTTGGAACTGGGCGACGGGCTCGTCATGACGATCCTCCAATGCAAGGCGCCAAGGAAACAGCGGACGCCGTTGTACGGGGCAAGCCGGCGATTGGCTAGTTCGCGGCGGTTTTCATTCCGCGACCTCGGCGAGCCCAACGCCGGCTCCGACTTCGAGGCGATTTCCTCTCGCCGTCGAGCCGCGTCCGGGACGCCGGCAAGAAGCGGCGTCTCTACGCCGACTACGGCGTGCGCGAGTACTGGAGCGTCGATCCCGTGAAGCGGACGGTCGTCGTGCACGTGCGGGAGGGCGGCGTCCTCGTGAAGAAGGCCACCGTCACCAGAGGCAAAGTCGAGTGACTCGTCGCGATTCCGAAGTTCGCCGTTCCGCTCGCCAAGATCTTCCGCTGAAACTCAAACGCCGCGATCACCGCGCGCCTCGCAGGCGATCACTGCACGTGCAGCTCGATCGCGTTGGTCAAGCTGAGTTGAATGGCACTCGTCGCGGCAGAGTGCCGCGCGGCGCCGAAGTCCTCGAGCACCCCCTGAAGGGTCACCACCACGGTGCGCGGGATCCCGCGCTGCCGGCTGACGGTCCACGGCGCGGTCGGCGGCAGGCCGAGCGTCGAGTCGGTGGTCCTGCGGTGCGCGTCATCATCACGGAATGCCTCTTGGAGTTCCGCCGGACGAGTGCCGAAACGGGGATCGAATCGTCTCGACCAGCGAATGAAATCGACCTGCGAGGACTCTTCCCGAGGCGCGCGATTTTACGCTGATCGGATGGCCGACCGAAAGACGCCTCGCGCGATACGCCCAACGCCTCCGCTGCCGCCGCCTTCGCGAACGTGAACTCGCCGTGCTTGTCGAGGTCGACGCGGATCGTCTGATCCGCTCGCGATCGAGCGGGCCGACGGCGATGGGGAGCGTAAGCGGGGACCTAATGCTCGTCAGGCATTATGTTTTCGATACGTAATGTTTTCCAAGCACCATAATCGATGCGCGCTGCCTACGCCCCCACCGGCTCTGCGGCGGCCGCCTTCGCGAACGTGAACTCGCCGCGCTTGTCCACGTCGACGCGGATCGTCGTGCCCTCCTTGAACTCGCCTTGCAGGATGCGCAGCGCGAGCGGGTTTTGCAGGCGCTGTTGGATCACGCGCTTCAGCGGGCGCGCGCCGAAGACCGGGTCGTAGCCTTCCTCGGCGAGCTTGCGGCGCGCCGCGTCGCTCAGCTCGAGCCCAAGCTTGCGTGCGGCGAGCAGCGTCCGCACGCGGCCCAGCTGGATCTCCGCGATCTTGCCGATCTGCTCGCGATCGAGCGGGCCGAACACGATGGCCTCGTCGATGCGGTTCAGGAACTCGGGCCGGAACGTGCCGCGCAGCTCGTCCATCACGCGAGCGCGGACCTTCTCCATCGAGTCGCCGCGCTGCGTCATCTCTTGAATGACCGGGCTTGCGACGTTCGAGGTGAGGACGATCACGGTGTTCTTGAAGTTGACGACGCGGCCGTGGCCGTCGGTGAGGCGTCCTTCGTCGAGGATCTGCAGGAGCACGTTGAAGACGTCGCTCGCCGCCTTCTCGATCTCGTCGAACAAGACCACGGTGTACGGGCGACGGCGAACGGCCTCGGTGAGCTGCCCGCCCTCGTCGTAGCCGACGTAGCCCGGCGGCGCGCCGATGAGCCTCGCGACCGTGTGCTTCTCCATGTACTCGGACATGTCGATGCGCACCATCGCCTGCTCGTCGTCGAAGAGGAACTCGGCGAGCGCGCGCCCGAGCTCGGTCTTGCCGACGCCCGTCGGGCCGAGGAACAGGAACGAGCCGATCGGTCGGTTTGGATCCTGCAGCCCCGCGCGCGCGCGACGCACCGCGTCCGACACGGCACGCACGGCCTCGTCCTGCCCGACGACGCGCGCGTGCAATCGATCCTCCATCTTCACGAGCTTCTCGACCTCGCCCTCGAGGAGCTTCGCAACGGGGATGTGCGTCCATTTCGAGACGACCTCGGCGACGTCCTCCGCGTCGACTTCCTGCTTGAGGAGCGCGTTGCCGTCCGCTTTCTCGAGCTTCTTCTCGACTTCCGCGAGCTGCTTCTCGAGCGTGACGAGCTGGCCATACTGCAGCTCGGCCGCCTTGTTGTAGTCGTAGTCCCGCTGCGCCTTCTCGATGGCGACGCGCGTTTGGTCGATCTGTTCCTTGACGTGCTGGATGCGTCCCAGGACTTCGCGTTCCTTCTGGAGCTGCGCCTCGACGCCGCTTCGCTTCTCCTTCAGGTTCGCCAGCGCCTCCTCGATCTTCTTGAGTCGCTCCTTCGATGCCTTGTCCTTTTCCTTTTTCAGGGCCTCGCGCTCGATCTCGAGCTGCATCATGCGGCGCTTGAGATCGTCCAGTTCTTGGGGATCGCTGGTGATCTCCATGCGCAGCTTCGCCGCCGCCTCGTCGACGAGGTCGATCGCCTTGTCCGGGAGGAAGCGATCGGAGATGTAGCGGTCGGACAACACCGCGGCCGCGACGATCGCCGCGTCGGTGATGCGCACGCCGTGGTGCGTCTCGTAGCGCTCCTTGAGACCACGCAGGATCGAGATCGTGTCCTCGACGGACGGCGGCTCGACCATCACCGGTTGGAAGCGACGCTCCAGCGCCGCGTCCTTCTCGACGTGCTTGCGATACTCGTCGAGCGTGGTCGCGCCGACCAGGTGCAGCTCGCCGCGCGCGAGCATCGGCTTCAGCATGTTGCCTGCGTCCATCGCGCCTTCGGCCGCGCCAGCGCCGACGACCGTGTGCAGCTCGTCGAGGAACACGATGACGTCGTCGCGCTCCTGGATCTCTTTGAGCACGGCCTTCAAGCGCTCTTCGAATTCGCCGCGATACTTCGCGCCGGCGATGAGCGCCCCCATGTCGAGGGCGATGAGGTGCTTACTCTTCAGCGATTCGGGGACGTCGCCGCGAACGATGCGCTGCGCGAGTCCTTCGACGATCGCGGTCTTCCCGACGCCCGGCTCGCCGATGAGCACCGGGTTGGTTTTCGTGCGCCGCGACAGGATCTGGATCACCCGGCGAATCGCTTCGTCGCGGCCGATCACGGGATCGAGCTTGCCGCGCTGCGCCAGCTCGGTGAGATCGCGGCCGTACTTCTCCAGCGCCGCGTACGTGCCTTCGGGATTCTGAGTCGTGACGCGCTGCGTACCTCGCACCTCGCGCAGCGCCTGCATCAGCCGGTCGCGCGTGACGCCGACGTCGCCGAGGAGCTTCGCCGCCGCGCCGCCGGCGTGCTCGAGGATCGAGAGCAGCAAGTGCTCGGTGGAAACATACTCGTCGCCGAACGCGCCGATCTGGTCGTGCGAGTGCACGAGCACTTTGCGCAAGCGGGTCGACGTTCCGACCTCGACTGCGTCGCCGCTGACGCGGGGCCACTTGCCGACCTCGGTGCGCACCTGCTGCAACAGCGCACCCGCGGCCACGTCGAGCTTGCCGAGCACTTGCGGCACGACGCCTTCCGGCTGCTCGAGGAGCGCAAGAAGGAGATGCTCCGGCTCGACCTGCGAGTTGCCGTTCTTTTCGGCGACGCTTTGAGCCGCAACGAGCGCTTCCTGCGACTTCTGCGTGAATCGATTGATGTTGAAGGCCATCGTTTTCGTGCCTCGACAGGGGTCCGATCGTTCAAGGACAACCCCACCAACATTAAACCGTAGTCGCTGAAGTCGCACGGTCAAGCCAGCTCCAGCCGAGCCGATCACCTCCGGCGCACGCTCGGACGGTAGTCAGCGTGAGCCCGCGACGACCGGCTCGCGACAGGACGCATGCGCCGGTGTGGGCTCCGTGGGCTTCCTTCTGTCGCGGATAATTCAGCAGATTCCCGGGGAATTCACCGATGCCAGCCGTGGTGCGTCGGACCGGTCGCACGACGATTCCCCGCCATTTCTGGCTCGACCGTGGATGTCGGACGGCACACCGACGCTGGAGCATGCGATTTGCAACGTGGCGTGCACTTCTGCCATCTCGTAATGGGAACGGAATGCCCATGTGGAACGGACGACGGCGTCTTTCGAGTGCCACACTCCTCGTGGCGTTCGGATGCACGCAGCTCGAGTACGTGCCGTCGAAGCGAGAACAGCCGTCGGGCCCGATGTCGCTCGACGACGCCGTCGCGCTGGCTCTTCGGAACAACCCTGACGTCGCGATCGCTCGAGAGCGCGCGAACGCGGCGCGCGCGGCGATCGACGAAGCCACGTCGCAATACTGGCCGTCGGTCGCATTCGAGGAGAGGTTCACCCGTACGTCGTCGCCCTCGCGCGCATTCGGCAACATCCTCGACCAGCGGCGATTCGACGACTCGATCGATTTCAACGACCCGGGCGACACGTCCAACTTCCGCACCGGATTCGCGGCAAGCCTCACGCTGTACGACTTCGGTCGACGAAGAGCACGAGTCTCCGCGGCCGAGGCGACTGCCGATGCGATCGCGGCGCAGGAGACACAGGTGCGACGCGACGTCGCGTTCGAGGTCGCTCGCGCCTACTTCCTCGTCTTCAAGGCGCGCGCTTCCGCGGCTGCCGGGGAAGAGTTGGCGGACACGCTGCGACGCCACGCCACCATCGTGCAGGCTCGCGTCGACGAAGGCGCGGCTCGCCGGACGGACGTGCTCGAAGCACAGATGCGTCTCAGCGAAGATCGAGAGGCGACGATCGTTTCACGCATGAGCGCCGCGCGAGCCGAGGCGGCGTTGCGCGTTCTCCTCGGGCTCGGCGTCGAGGAACCGATCGAGCTCTTGCCGCCAACGACAACGACCGGCACCGATGGGGCCGTCGTCGGCGCGACGGAGAACCCCAGTTTGCTTTTCGCGCGCGCACGTCAGCATCGCGCGGAGATCGTCCGCGCGCAGAAGCGGATCGACGAGGCCGCAGCAGGAGTCGACGCGGCTCGCGCGAGCGCGTACCCCGACTTGAGCCTCTCCGGCGACGTCGGCTTCGACGACCGCGATCCGAGGCTCGGGCACGCGAGCTGGCTCTTCGGCCTTGGCTTCCTGGAGAGCTTGACCGACATTCTCCGTGCGCCCTCGCGCGTGCGGCAGGCCGTCGCGAACCTCGCGGTCGCTCACGAATCCGCGCGAAGCGCTCAGCTCGAGGTGGAGCGAGACGTGCGCAATGCGCTCCTCGACGCGGAGGAGGCGAACGCGCACCGCGACGTCGCCGCGGAAGCGCTGGCGCTCGCGGAGGAAGTCCGACGTCGAGTGCAGGCCGAGTTCGACGAGGGCGCTTCGGAGGTTTCGCAATTGCTCGACTCGGACGTGGCGATGATCACCGCGAGGACGCGACTCGCTTCGGCGGGCTACGACCAAGCATTGTCGAGGATCTCGATCGCGCACGCCGTGGGCGAGTACCCGCCCCTTTCCGCAGACGGCGCAGGCAGGGGAGAGGAACCATGAGGGTGAGAATCGATCGAGTCGTCGCGCTCGGGCTCGGCGTGCTTCTCGCCACGGGCTTCCTTTGGACGCAGAGGACGCGACCCCGGGCCATCTCGGGCGAATCGGGCCGCGCCGCGGCGGCGACGCCGAGCGAGCGCCGTCGCGTACGCACGGAGCCGTCGCGGCAGGTCGGCACTCCGATCGTCATCGAGGCCATGGGCACCGTACGGTCCCGGCGCCAAGTCGAAATCGCATCGCGAGTCCTCGCGGAAGTGAAAGAGGTTCGCAAGCAGCCCGGCGACGCCGTCGATGCCGGCGAGATCCTCGTCGTGCTCGACGGCCGCGACGTCGAGGCGCGAGTCGCGCAAGGCGAAGCGACTCTTCGAAGCCGGGAGGAAGCGCTGCACGAAGCCACGACGGAAAACGAACGCACGCGACGGCTCTTCGCGAAGGAAGCGTCGACGCAGCGCGAAGTCGACCTCGCCGGTTTTCGCCTCGCGGCTGCGACGGCCGAGCGGGAAGCGGCGTCGAAGGCGCTCGACGAGGCGCGGATTCAACTCACGCACACGGTGATCGTCGCGCCGTTCGCCGGTGTCATCCTCGAGAAGCGCGTCGAACCCGGCGATCTCGCCTCACCGGGAGCGCCGCTCCTCGGCCTCTACGACCCCAACGCACTGAGACTCGAGGCGGAGTTCGACGAAGGGCTCCTGCCGACGCTTGCCAAGGGCCAGTCGCTGGAGGTCGCGATCGACGCGCTGGCCCGGACGATCCAGGGACAGGTGAGCGAGGTCGTGCCCGCCGTCGATCCGTCGTCGCGCACCGCCACGGTAAAGGTCGACCTAGGGGAAGCACCGGGTCTGCGACCGGGAATGTTCGGCCGCGCCCGCACCGTCCGGTCGACGCGCAGCGCCATTCTCGTCCCGCTAGCCGCACTCGTCGTCCGCGGTCAGCTCGAGATGGTCTTCACCGTTGCGGCCGACAAGAGACACGCGCGCATGCTGCTCGTTCGTGCGGGCAAGCCGATCGGCGAGGACGTGGAAATCCTCTCGGGCCTCGAGTCGGGAACCGCCGTCGTCGTCACCGACGCCGCGCGGCTTCGCGACGGAGTCGCGATCGATCTCGACGAGGCCACGATCGGCCCCGCTCCAAAGTCCGAGAAAGAGAACCGCCGCTGAGCGCGCCGCCGCACGCCCCTCACACGTTCGCGTGGGCGACGCGAATCGTCCGCGTGTTCATCGACTCGAAGCTGACGCCGCTCCTCCTCTTCTTCGCAGTGATGCTCGGAGCTTTCGCGATCCTGGAGTTGCCCCGCGAGGAAGAGCCGCAGATCAAAGTCCCGATGATCGACATCTTCGTGCGGATGGAGGGCTCGTCCCCGCGAGAGATCGAGCAGCGGATCACGAAGCCGATGGAGAAATTCCTCTGGGAGATCCCGGGCGTCGAGTACGTCTACTCGATCTCGAGCGCCGGATCGAGCCTCGCCGTCGTTCGGTTCGAGGTCGGCCACGACGACGAAGACGCGATCGTCGAGGTCAACGAGAAGATGGCGATGCACTTCGATCTGATCCCGCCCGGCGCCAGCCTGCCTCTCATCAAGCCACACTCGATCGACGACGTGCCCGTTCTTGCGCTGACGCTCTGGGGCTCGGGGCACGACGCGTTCGAGTTGCGTCGTGTCGCGGGTGAGCTGGCGGACGCGATCAAGGCGGTGCCCGACGTATCGGAAACGACGCTGATCGGCGGGCGTCGGCGGCAAGTGCGCGTTCGGATCGACCCCGCCGCGCTGGCCGCGCACGGGGTTTCCTCGACGGACGTTCTCGTCCGGCTCCGGGCGGCGAACGAACGATCGCGAAGCGGCGAGATCGACTTCGCGAACGCGGAAACACGGATCGAGACGGGCCGCTTCCTCCGCACGTCTGACGACGTCGGGGCCGTACTCGTGGGCCTGCACGGCGGCCGGCCGGTGCACCTCTCGGACGTCGCCACGATCGATGACGGCCCGGACGAGACCACCGACTACGTGTTCCTGGAGCCCGGGCCAGCATTCGAAGAGGCGGCGGCGGGCTCGCAACCAGCGGTCACGATCGCGGTCGCCAAACGCAAGGGGACGAACGCGGTCGTCGTCACACGGCACGCGCTCGACGTGGTCGAGCGGCTCCGCGGCGACAGGATCCCGAACGACGTCCACGTCACGGTGACGCGCAACTACGGTGACACGGCATCCGAGAAGTCGAACGAGCTTCTCCTGCACATGGCGATTGCGATCGTGTCGGTCTCGATTCTCATTTGGCTCGCGCTCGGATGGCGCGAGTCGGGAATCGTCGCCATTGCGATCCCGGTGACGCTCGCACTCACGCTCACGATCTTCTTCCTGCTCGGTTACACGCTGAACCGGATCACGCTCTTCGCGCTCATCTTCTCGATCGGGATCCTGGTGGACGATCCCATCGTCGACGTCGAGAACATCGTTCGGCACTTTCGCATGCCGCAGAACCGCGGCAGCAATCTCCTCGAGGTCACGATCGAGGCGATCAACGAGGTTCGAAGCCCGCTCATCCTCGCGACGTTCACGGTCGTCTGCTCGGTGCTGCCGATGGCGTTCGTGCGAGGGCTCATGGGTCCGTACATGCGACCGATTCCAGTGGGCGCGTCGTCCGCGATGCTCGTGAGCATGCTCGTCGCGTTCATCATCACGCCGTGGGCCGCCTACCGAATCCTGCGCGGTCCGGCGATGCGGGGGGCGCTTTCGGGTCACGCGGAGGGCGAACGCGAGGGCGCGCTCACGCGCCTCTATCGCATCGTGATGGGGCATCTCATCCATTCATCGGTCTGGCGCGTCGCGTTCCTGGTCGCGATGGTCGTGTTCCTCCTCGCAGCGGCCGCGCTGGTGCCGCTCGGCGCCGTCGTGGTGAAGATGCTGCCGTTTGACAACAAGAGCGAGCTGCAAGTCATCGTCGATCTGCCCGAGGGAACGACGCTCGAGACGAGCGCCGCGGTCGCGCGGGAACTCGCCGCCGCGCTGCGAGAGGAGCCGGAGGTCGCGGACGTCGAGATCTACGCGGGCACGGCCGCGCCCTTCAACTTCAACGGGCTCGTGCGGCACTACTTCCTCCGCAGCGGCTCGAACGTCGCCGACCTGCAGGTGAACCTCGTCGGCAAGCACGAGCGGCGCGCGCAGAGTCACGACTTCGCCAAGCGAATCCGGCCGCGCCTCGAGGCGATTGCGAAGAGCCACGCTGCCCGCATGAAGATCGCGGAAGTGCCACCCGGCCCGCCGGTCTTGCAGACGCTGGTGGCCGAAGTCTACGCACCCGACTCGGCACAACGGCTCGATCTTGCTCGTCGCGTGCGCGACCTCTTCGAGAAGACCGAAGGAGTCGTCGACGTCGACTGGACCGTCGAAGACGATCAGGCGCGGGAAGAACTCGTCGTCGACGCGAGCAAGGCCGCGCTCGCCGGTGTGAGCGTCGCGTCGATCGACGACGCCATTCGCGACGCGCTGGGCGGTGCGACCGCTGGATTGCTCCACGACGAGGACGAGAAGGAAGACCTGAACATCGTCGTGCGTCTGCCAAAAGACCGCCGTGCCAGCGTGGCCGACGTTCTTGCGCTGAAAGTGCACGCCGACCTGCCCGGAGGCAGCGCGGCGCTCGTGCCGCTCCGTGAGCTCGTTCGCGTCGAGCGCAGCGTCGCGGTAAAGAGCATCTACCACAAGAACCTCCTGCCCGTCGTCTACGTCACCGGCGACGTGCACGGGCGCGAGGAGAGTCCGATCTACGCGATTCTCGCGCTTCGTCGCTCGCTCGCATCGTTGGCGCCGGAGGGCGTCGCCGAATATTGGGCGCAGATGCCGTTCGTGGGAACGGGGCCGGCCATCAAGTGGGACGGCGAGATGCACATCACCGTCGAGGTCTTCCGCGATCTCGGGCTTGCGTTCGGAGCGGGGCTGGTCCTCATCTATGTGCTCGTCGTCGGCTGGTTCCGCTCGTTCACGACCCCGCTCGTGATCATGGCGGCCATTCCGTTCTCGCTCGTCGGGATCCTGCCCGCGCACTGGGCGATGGGGGCGTTCTTCACGGCGACGTCGATGATCGGCTTCATCGCCGGTGCCGGCATCGTCGTCCGAAACTCGATCATCCTCGTCGACTTCATCGAGCTGCGGTTGTCGCAGGGGATGCCGCTGGCCGAATCGGTGATCGACGCGGGCGCCGTGCGGTTTCGGCCGATGCTGCTCACTGCGTCCGCCGTGATGGTCGGCGCGGGCGTCATCCTGTTCGATCCCATCTTCCAGGGGCTCGCGATCAGCCTCATCGCGGGCGAGGTCGCGTCCATGCTCCTTTCGCGCATGGCCGTGCCGGTCCTCTACTACATGCAACATCGATAGCGCCGTAGCGCCGCGCGCTTCACGCCGTCGCTGAACGTGTACTTGCTGCATGCGGTGAGGCGCGTGGAGTGACGCCGCTTGTGGGCGATCGAGAAACTCGGCTAGAATCCCCAGCGAATCGCTTACTGCTTGGAGAATCTGGAGGATCATCATGAGCAAAACGACGCTTCGGCCGTTGTCCGTGGGTGAGCTCCTCGATGGCGCGTTCACGATTTATCGACGACACGCGATCACCCTGGTCACCACGACGTTTCTCATCTTGCTCCCGGTGTTCGCGCTCGATCTCGCGAGTATCCGGCCGCCGTTCAACACGTGGATTTCAAGCTTGTTCGCCGTCATCGCCGGCATTGCCGTCACGTGGCAAGTTTCCGAGATCGTCATGGGTCAGCCCACGAGCGTCATGAGTGGAATCCGTCGGTGTTTGTCACGGCTCAACACGACGCTCGGCGCGAAGATCTTGGCGGGGTTCATCGTCGTTCTCGGAACCCTTCTGTTCATCATCCCGGGGATTCTCGCGGCGATTCGGTATTTCGCCGTCACGCCAGCGGCCGTGTTCGAAGAGAGCGAGCATCCGTTGAAGCGATCGGCCGCACTCGCGGCGGACTCGGGAGGACGGATTTTCCTCGTTTGGCTGTTGATGACGATTCTCACGTTCGTGCCTGCGATTGCGATCGGCGGGATTGCTGGAGCCGTGATCGGAGCGACGACCGGACGGCCGTCGAGCAAGCTCATCAGCATCCTCGGGACCCTCATTACGGTGATTGCGATCCCGTTCTCCGAAACCGTGATGACGCTTCTGTACTTCGACCAGCGAGTTCGCAAGGAAGGGTTCGACGTGAAGCTCGCCGCCGCCGAGATCGGCGAGGCATTCGCCGAGGCGGGACCGGTGCCGATGTCGCCTGCGCAGAAGTGATCGCAGGGTTGCGCGAGCTCCCCAACGCGACCGACATCGGCGCCGCGATGGAGCGTGTGTTCGCGCGGCCCGAATTCCGCCCTCCCGAGAAGAACTTCCTCGATCGGATTCGAGAATGGGCCTGGGAGCGACTCCACGATTTCTTGGGCGCCGTGTGGTCCCGCATCGGACCTTCGGTCGCCAACCGCTGGGTCGGATGGTTCGTGCTCGTGGCACTCGGCGCGGTTTTCGTGTTCCTGCTCATGCGATTGCTCCGCTCCGTCATTCGGTCGTCCGAAGCCGTGCACCGAAGCGCGACCGGCGGTCCCGCCACATCCGAACGCACTCGACTGGCGGCCGAGCCCCATCTTCGCGCCGCCGGTGAGCACGCGGCGGCGGGGCGATTCCTCGAGGCGGCGCACGCGCTGTATTTCGGCGCGGTTCTGTGGCTCGACGAGGCGGGGCATGCGCGCTTCGAACAATCGAAGACCGGCGAGGACTACGCGCGCGAGGTCGGCGCGAAGGGCTTGGGCTCTGGCTTTCGAGCGCTCCTGCGTGCGTTCTATCCGGTTGCATTCGGCGGCCGCGCCGCGGCGCGCGACACGTACGAGCGCATGCGATCGGCGGCGAGCGAGATAGGGGTACCGGCGTGAGTGCGAGCGGGGAGCGATTCTGGACGCGCGAGACGCGAGCCATCGTCGCACTTGCGATCGTGGTCGTGTTGCTTGCCGTGCTCGCCGGTGGCGGTTCCGAGTCGCGCGCACCGGGCCCCGAAAAGGCGAGCACGTTCATCACGGGCGATGGCGGAGCCGCGGCACTCTATCTCACCGCACGAGAGCTGGGTGTGTCCACGAACCAATGGATGCGTCCGTTTCCAGACGACCCGTCGCCCCATGAGTTTCCCGTTCGCGCGCTCGCGATCATCGCGCCGGACGAGCCACTTCTCGCGTCGGAAGCGACGTGGCTCCTCCGGTGGATCGAGCGGGGAGGTCTCCTCCTGTATGTTGCGCCGCGCGCCGAGAACGACGAGATGCTCAAGGCGCTTGGACTCGAGTTGGGCGCGCCGCGGTGGCGTCGAGACCCGTTCGTCGCTCGGCCGGGTCACGCGAAGTCGACGCTCGGAACGAGCCTCCTCGAAGGAACTCCCCGTTCGATCACGGGGTTCCGATCGACGATCGTCTCGGTGGGAGGCGACCCGTCGGTCGAGAGCCTGCTCTCCGACGATGAGGATCGAATGGTGGCGGCGCTTCTTTGGCACGAACGCGGGCGAGCGATCGTCGTCGCCGACGCGGGCCCGATCGTGAACGACCACCTCCGAGACTCCGGGATGGCGCCATTCCTTTTTCGCGCGCTAGCCGATTCGTCGCGGGGCGCGACGGTCTGGTTCGACGAATTCCATCACGGCTACGACGATCGCACGACGCCGACGATCGCGGCATGGCGCTTCGTCAGCTCGACCCACCTCGGCTGGGCCGTGCTGCAGATCGCGATTCTGGCCTTCGTCGCGCTCGTGTTCGCGGGGATTCGAGTCGGCCGTGCGCTGTCCGTGGCACCGCCGCCGCGCCGCTCGTCGCTGGAGCACGTGGAAGCGCTCGCGGCTGCGTACCGCGAGTCCGCGGCGAAGCGTCGCCCGGCGTCGCTTCTCGTCGACGGGCTGAGGCTGCGATTCGGCGCGAAGTCGCGCGAAGACCTGACTCGACGGCTCGAAGTCATCGCTGCGTCGCAACCGGCACTGCACGACGACGCGAAGCTCCTGGCGCAGCACTCGCGCAACGCGAGCGACGACGCCGATCTCGTCGCGCTCACGAAATCCATCGATCGAGTTCTCGAGGAGGAGAATCGTGTCGCCACTCAGTGAACTGACCCCCGAGGAGGCCGAACGCGCGGGCTCGACGGCGCGTGCCGTCATCGACGAGATCGAAAAGGTGATCCTCGGCCAGCGCGACGTTCTCGAACAGATGATCATCACGCTGCTCGCGGGCGGCCACGCGCTCGTCGAGGGCGTACCGGGCACGGCGAAAACTTTGGCGATCCTCTCGGCCAGCCGCACTCTCGACGCCTCGTTTCGTCGAATCCAATTCACGCCCGATCTCATGCCCACGGACATCACGGGCGTGAACGTGCTGAACGAAATCGAGCGCCGCTTCGAGTTCCATGCGGGGCCGATCTTCGCGGACGTCGTGCTGGCGGACGAAATCAATCGCGCACCCGCGAAGACTCAGGCCGCGCTCCTCGAGGCGATGCAGGAGAGGCAAGTGACGGTCGACGGCGTGTCGCATGCGCTGCCGCCGGAGTTCACGGTCTTCGCGTCGCAGAACCCGATCGAGTACGAAGGGACGTATCCGTTGCCCGAGGCGCAGCTCGACCGATTCCTGCTGAAGATCGTCGTGAAGTATCCCGACGAGGCTTCCGAGGTCGGCATCCTCGATCGCTACGCCGCGGGGTTCGATGCCGGGGAGCCGGAAACGTACGGGCCGCGAAAGATCGTCTCGAAGATGGAGCTTCGCGAGCTGCGATCGGTCGCGCGGCGCGTGCGGGTCGAGCCGCCGGTGCGCGCGTACGTGGTTGCGCTGACGCGGCGGACGCGAAGCGAAACCACGCTTTCGCTCGGCGCGAGCCCGCGCGCGACCGTCGCGCTCTTCCGCGCGGCCCAGGCGCGTGCTCTCGTGCAGGGCCGCGACTTCGTGACGCCGGATGACGTGAAGGCCCTCGCGCCGCCGGTGCTGCGGCACCGCGTGATGCTCAGCGCCGAAGCCGAGGTCGAAGGCGCCACCGCGGACGCGCGCATCGACGCGGTGCTGCGGGCCGTCGAGGCGCCCCGCTGAGCCGACGTGTGCCGATCGTCGTTCCGGCGTGGCGCTGGTACGTGGCGCTCGCGGCCGGCGCGCTTCTCGTCGCATTCCTGCCGCGCGTCGGCTTCGGGCTCGACGCGGCGTTCGTCGTGCTTCTCGCCGTGGACGTTCTCCTCGCGAGGCGTGTCGCGAGCCCCGAGATCGACGTCGTCGTTCCGTCGCGTCTTGCGCATGGCGAAGAAGCCGAGATTCGCGTGCGCATCGCCAATCGCTCCGGCCGGCCGGCCGAGTTGAGGCTGGCGCTCCACGTCCCCGACGCGTTGTCGGTGGAGGCGAGCGGTTCCGTGCAGTCGGTCGTCGTGGGCGCGGGCGAGCGGACGAGCATCGGCGTCTTGATTTCGGCGCGCGAGCGCGGCGAGCACGTCATCGCATCGCTCGACGTGCGCGAGCTGTGTCCGCTGCGCCTCGCGTGGCGCCAGACGCGTCGGCCGCTCGATCGCCGCGTCGAGGTCATTCCTGGGCTGCGCGAGGTGCGCGCGCATCGTCTCCTCGCGATGCATCATCAACTCCACCAGGCCGGATTTCGCAACGCGAGGCTTCGCGGCGAGGGCGGCGCGTTCGAATCGCTGCGCGAATATGTCCACGGCGACGATCCGCGTCGGCTCGACTGGAAGGCCAGCGCGCGACACGCCAAGCTCATCGTCCGGCAGTACGAAGCCGAGCGAAATCAAAGCATCGTCCTATGCGTCGACACCGGCCGGCTGATGTCCGAGCGCGTGGGTGACCGCGCGCGGCTCGACCACGCGCTGGCGGCGGCGGTCGTGCTTTCCGAGGTCGCGCGTGTGTGGCAGGACCAGGTCGGCGTGTTCGCGTTCTCGGATGAAGTGCAGGCCGTGCTGCCGCCGGACCGATATCCGCCCGATCGCATTCCGTCGGTCTTCGCGAAGCTCGAGGCGCGAAGCGTCGAGCCCGACTATCCGCGCGCGCTGACGCGGCTGTCACGGCTCGTGCGCCGGCGGTCGCTGCTCGTGTTCTTCGGCGACGTCATCGACGAGGAAGTGAGCGCGCCGCTAGCGGTGCAGTTGGCGCGGCTCGCGCGCAGGCACTTGCCGCTCTTCGTGGCGATGCGCAACGTCGACTTGTTCGCCGCCGCAGCGGCGCCGTGCGACGACCGACCATCGGCGTACCGCCGAGCCGCAGCCACCGAGCTGGTCCTTGCGCGTGCCCACGCTCTGGCGAAGATGCGCGACCACGGAATCCAAGTGCTCGACATCGCCCCCGAAGCAGCGGTCGCCGAAGCCGTGAACCGCTACGTCACGATCAAGCGTCGCGGCGCGTTGTGAGCGAGCGGCTAGGGGCGTCCGCGCGCGCGACTCCGCGGCCGGATCCTACGAGGTAGACGACGAGCGCCAGCGCGGCGACTCCGGCGAAGGCGAGCTTGGCGCCGTCCGGAAGCTTCGACGGCGACACGAACCCCTCGATCGTTCCGGCGATCAGCAGCATCACGGCAACGCCGCCGATGAGGGCGATGGCCTCCTTCGCGCGCTCGGCAAATGCAGCCCGACGCGTCTTGCGACCGGGGAGGAGAAACGCGCTCCCCATCCACAACCCCGCGCCTCCGGCGATGCAAATGGCGGTGAGTTCGATGACGCCGTGCGGCATGACGAAAACTCCGATCACGTCGAGCACGTGTCGATTGGCGAACACGGCGAGGCTGCTTCCGAGGCTGATGCCGTTGAGCACCAGAAGGACGGCAGTCAAGACGCCCGCGGAAACGCCCGCTGCGAACGCGAGGAACGCAACCCGAACGTTGTTCGAGATGATCGCCGTGGACATCAACCCATGACCGAGATCGGGTGGGTCGACATAGCCGGTCCCGGCCGCACGCCTCGCGGGCGCAGCCTCGGCCCGCGAGATCATGTCGGCGGAGACGATCTGTCTCTCGAATTCGGGATGCGTGCGCAGCAAGACGTAGGCGCCCAAGCCCGGAGCGTACAGAAGCGCGCTCGCGACCGCGATCGGCAGCCACCGACGCCGCACGAGCCGAGGGAATCCAGACCAAAGCCAACGCCCGGCACGCCGCAACGACTGTCTCGCCGGCCGATAGAGAAGATTGTGTCCGGCGCCCACGAGCCGTTCGAGCGCATAGATCGTCTGAGCCGAGGCGCCGTACGTGCGCGCCCTCGCGAGGTCGGCGGTCAGTTCCCGGTAACGCGCCGCGAACGAACCCACGCCCTCCTCGCCGAGGGATCGAAGCCCATTGTCACGGACTGCCTTTGCTTCGCGGCGAAATCGCTCCCAACGATTGCGCTTCGCGCGGAGAAGCGACACGGCTGCCGCGCTTCCGGCTCGCTCGCCGAGACGAGCGGCGGCGCGGCACGCGCGCTCGGCCGCATGGAAGCGCACCACGAACGCATCGTCGCTCTCGTTGGCGTGCTTCGGTTCGAGCGCGCCAAGACGGCGCACGAGTTGCGACGCGAGGCCGTCGCGCGTGCGCACGTCGAAGGCCGTTCGACGATCGACGTACTTCTCCAGCGCCGCGAATGCCGGATCGTTCAGGCGAGGCGCGGCAACGCCTTCCGACAGTTCGGTAATTTCGGGAAACTCGACTGGTAACTCCCGCACGACGACCGTGGATGCCGCGAGATCGCCGAGGCGCTTCGCCCGACTGCCGAGCAGCATGAAGAACCCGCCGACCATTCCAGCGCCTTGAATGTCGATGATCCGGATGAGATTCCGAATCGCGGCGGCCTCGACAGTCAGTGGATATCCTCCGTCCATGACCACGCGGATCGAAAGCCACCTCTTTCCCGGAGTCTGTCCATCGCGAAACGCTTCGAACACGAAGAAGTATCCCCAGAGCAGCGAGAACCCACCGAGGATCAAGGCGATCGCCGCCGGAGCACCACCCACCGTCGTCCCGAACATCAGCGCAGTGAGCAACACCGCGATGCACAGTGCCACGAACACCAGCATGATCACGGCGAGGTCGGCAAGCAGCGCGGCGAAGCGTGACCCGAGGCCGGCGAGCGGATACTCGATCGAGACGTGCTCCGGCGTCTCCACCGCCATCGTTCGATCTTGAAGGACGTCTTGCTGAGTCGACGCAACGGGGTTGACCATCGGCTAGTACCCCTCATCCTCGAGACGAACTTTGCCCGCGAAGCGGCGATAGAGATAGACGAAATACCCGGTCGCAAGAGCCATCCCCGGGATCCACCACAAGAGCCCGACTCGAAGGCCCGCGTCTGCCGCGGCCGCGTTGTGGACGGTGAGGCCGAACGCCGGATCGATGTGCGAAGGCAGCACGTAGGGATAGAGTCCGAAGACGACGCTCACGAGCATTGCCGCGATGAACGTGCACGATGCAAGGAACGCCCGCCGGTCGAAACCTCGAGTCGCGAGCACGCGCAGAGCGACCAGCGACGCGGCCGCCAGCAACGGAAACGCGGCGCCCCACGGCCTGGCGGCGAGGCTTGCCATCACCAGCGGTTGCACTTGCAGCGTCGCGACCGTCAGGAGCGCGATCGTCGCGACGACTCCCCACCACGCGCGAGCGGCGATGCGCCGCGCCCGCTCGGACAACGGGCCGTCGGTCTTCGTCGCGACCCACAGTGCGCCGTGAACGGTCAGCGTCGCGAACGAGGCAAGCCCGGCGAGCACCGTGTACCAATCCAGGATTCCCGTGGGCTCGCCCGTCCCGAAATCCGTCCACAGTGGCTCGAAGAAGCGACCGGACGCATCGAGCGGAACGCCGCGCACGACGTTGCCGAGCGCCGCACCGAAAAAGACGACGAGAAGGAGGCTCGACCCGCCGAAGACGACGCCCCAGAGCGACTGCCACAAGGCGCTCGCCACGTGGCCGCGGAATTCGATCGACACGCCGCGCAGCATGAGGAGCCACAGCACGATCATGAGCGGCAGATAGAAGCCGCTGAAGCTCGCCGCGTACAACTTCGGAAACGCGAAATACAGCGTGCCACCCGCGGCGATCAGCCACACCTCGTTGCCGTCCCACACGGGCCCGATCGTGCGTAGGACGAGCCGTTTCTCGTCGTCGGTCTTGGCCGCAAACAGTCCGACGATTCCCGCGCCGAGGTCGAACCCATCGAGGACGACGTACATCACGATCATCGCGGCGACGAGGCAGAACCAGATCGTTGGCATGTCAGTCGCTCGCCGGCTCGGGGCCTCGGTCGATATCGCGGATGACGAGGAACAGGAACAGGATGCCGAGCAACGCGTACATTCCCATGAATCCGATGAGGGTGAACAGTCCGTTTCCGGTGGAGACGTTTGGCGATGACGCCTCGCTCGTGCGCATGAGTCCGTGGATGACCCAGGGCTGGCGCCCCATCTCGGCGGTCATCCAACCTGCAGTGTTCGCGATGTACGGGAAGGGGAGCAGCAGCAAGAGCACCCACAGCATCCAGCGCGACCGGAACAGTCGCCCGCGCCAGAGGAGCCACGCGGCCACGCCCATTACCGCGATGAAGAGCGTGCCAAGTCCGGCCATCACGTGATAGGCGAAGTAGAGGAGCGGCACGTTGTCGGGCCATTCCGTCTCGGGGAACTCCTCGAGCCCCTTCACCTCTGCGGTCCAGCGATTGTGCGTGAGGAAGCTCAGCACGCGCGGAATGGCGATTGGGTTGTCGAGCCGCCGCTGCTCCATGTCGGGCTGACCGACGAGCACGAGCGACGCGCCGTGCTCGGTCTGGAACGCGCCCTCCATCGCCGCGAACGTCACCGGCTGATGCTGCGCGACCATCTTGGCCTGGCCGTCGCCGGTCGGAAACGCGGCGAGGAGAGCCGCAGGCAAGCCGACGATCACGGCGATGCGAACGAACGTGCGACCGAACTCCGCGTGGCTTCCGTGAAGCAGGTAGTACGCGCCGATCGACGCCATCGCGAAGCACCCGGTGAGCACGGCACCCAGCATCGTGTGCGCGTACTGCCACCCGAGCCACGGGTTGCCGAGCAGACCCCAGAAGCTGGCGAGGCTCATTGATCCGTCGGCGGCGCGCTCGAACGCCACTGGGTGCTGCATCCACGCGTTCGTGGCGACGATCAGGAAGCCGGACAGCCACGAGCCGGCGAAGACCATGAACGCGGCGAACCAGTGCCCGCGCACGCCGAGTCGCTTCTCACCGAAGAGGAACAGGCCGAGAAACGTGGACTCGAGGAAGAACGAGAAGACGCCTTCCATCGCGAGCGTGTGCCCGATGACTCCGCCAGCCGTCGCCGAGAATCGCGACCAGTTGGTGCCGAACTGGAACTCCATCGGGATGCCGGTCACGACGCCCATCGCGAAGTTGACGGCGAAGATCTTCGCCCAGAACCGCGCGGCTTTGTTGTAATGCTCGTCTGCTCGTCGCAACCCGATCGTTTTCAGGACGACGATCAGGAGCGCGAGGCCCATCGTGAGCTGTGGGAAGAGATAGTGAAACGTGTTCGTGAACGCGAATTGCCAGCGGTCGATCGTGAGCGCTGAGTTCATCTGCGCGTAGGGATACTAGACGGTTGCCCGACAAACAAGGATCGAGAGGAGATGCGAGACATGCCCGCACCGTTTCCCCATCGCTACAACGCCGAAATCACGTGGACGTCCGGCCGCCGTGGCACACTCTTGGCGCCGCCGCGCCCTTCGATCGTGGGCGACGCGCCGCCCGAATTCGACGGCCCGCCGGATCACTGGAGCCCCGAGCATCTGCTGCTCTCCGCGCTCAACTTGTGCTTGATGCAGACGTACCTCGCGATCGCCGAAAAGGCGCGCGTCGGATTGCGGAGCTATCGCGCACGCGCCGAGGGGATCGTGGACAAGACCGACACCGGGCTCGCCGTCACGGCGGTCGCCATTCGCATGGCACTTCGCGTCGACGGGGCCGACGTCGCGAAAGCGGAAGAGTTGGTGCAGAAGGCGAAGAAGTACTGCATCGTCTCGAACAGCGTGAAGGCCGACGTGACGGTGACCGCCGACATCACGCCGGCATAGTTGATCGCGATCGTGTCGAGATCGTGCGCCGAATCGTCCGTCGAAAATGAACGAGCGCCGACGGCCGTCAGAAGACGAGGACCGTCGGCGCTCGTGTCGTAGCGAAATGCGCTAGAACGAGACCTGCATCTGCACGATGTACTGCGTCTCGTAGTTGTCGCTGCCGGGGTCGCGCGCGGGTTCGAGGTACCGAACGTCTGCCTGCAGCTTCCACCAGTGACTCTGCGAGAAGTAATAGTTCACGCCGCCGATGACTTCTTGGCGGTTCGGCTCGCCCACGCGGTCGCGATCGAAGTAGGTGTAGCGACCCGCAATCTCCAGCTCCTTCGGCATCACGAAGAACCCCGACTGGACGTAGATGCCCTTCGAATTGATGCCGCCGTTGACGTCGGCCGCGACGTGGTCGTCAGGCGTCTCGTTGCTGACGAAGTACTCGCTCTGCAGCGAAAATCCCATCAGCTTGAAGATCGTGTCGATCTCCAAGCGCGACTGGGCGGTGTCGATGTTCGCGGTTGGTCCGGTGGCCGGCGTGACGATGTTGTAGGCGTAGCTGGAGCCGACGGCGAACTTCGCGTCCTGAGAGTCCTCGACGTCGCCTTCGCTGTAGCCCGGCTCGCCGAGGATGTTCCAGTCGAGGCGACTGACCCACAGAAGCCCCACGTCGACGTTGTCCGACTGATTCTGCCCGTTGCCGTTGAACAATCCGGTCGTGTACTCGACGTTGAACTCCGAGCCGAACGGCTTGCCGTGGATGGCGACGCCTTGGTCGCGGTCGAACGCGAGGTCGGTGCCCGACGTGTCGTTGGTCAGGGCGCGTTCGACGATTTGAAGATTTTGCGCCGACGTCAGGAACTGCCGGCTAAACGGCGTCTTGAATTGTCCGAACTTCACTCCGATCCCCGGCGTCGACTTCTTGTCGTAGAGATCGATGTAGTAGTCGCGAAGCGAAAGAGACCCGCCGGCGTTCTCCCACTGCAACTTGTAGGTGACCCAAGGCTCGAACGCAGTGCCCGAGAAGCTGACGCGAACGCGGCGATTGCGAAACGCCGACTTGTCTGCGCTGTTGCCGGGGACATCCTCGTCGCGATCGGTGTAGCTGTAGCGGAATTGACCGTAGCCGTTCACCTTCAGCGAGAACTTCTCGTCCTTGCTCTTGAAGGAGAAGCCCTTGTCGTACCCGATGTTGGCCGAGCTGCCTTGATCTTCTTTCGCGGCCGCGTCGCCGATGCGCTTTGTCGTCGCCTCGTCGAGAACACCCTTCTGGCGCAGCTCGTCGAGGAGCTGTTGGAACGACGATTTGTCCTGCGCCGCGGCGAGCGGAGTTGCAAGGGCGAGGACGACTGGGAAGAGCGCACATCGTTTCGTCACCGTAGCCTCCTTGTCGTGTGCCGTGCGGCGGCGCGCGCCGCCGCCGATGAGGTCGTCGTCAGAATGACACCTGCATTTGCACGATGACCTGCGTCTCGTAGTTGTCCGATCCGGGCGTACGCACGTCTTCGAGATGGCGGATCTCAGCCTGCAGCTTCCACGGGTGACCCGCGAAATAGTAGTGAACACCGCCGGCGATCTCCTGGCGGCGCGGCACGAGCGCATTGTCGGTGTCGATGTACGCCCAACGCGCGGCGACCTCCAGCTCCTTCGGCATCACGAAAAAACCGGACTGGACGTAGGTGCCGCTGGAATGGACGCCGCGGACACCCGGGCTTCGATCGTCAGGCGTCTCGCTGCTGACGTAGACTTCGCCTTGCACGGAGAAGCCCATCAGCTTGAACGCGGTGTCGGCCTCCCAACGCGAGATGCCGATGTCGGTCGTCACGGCCGGAAGCGTTTGCTGCGGCGTGACGAGGTTGTAGCCGTAGCTCGACGCGATCGACCACTGCGGATCTTGCGTGTCGTCCGGGTCGCCCTCGGTGTAGCCATGCTCGCCGAGGATGTTCCACTCGAGACGGCTGACCCAGAGGAGGCCGACGTCCGGATTGTCCGACTGATTGCGTCCGTTGCCGTTGAAGAGGCCGGTCCAGTACTCGACGTTGGCGGAATCGCCGCACGGTCGGCCGTGGAGCATCACGCCTTGGTCGCGATCGAAGAAGAAGAAATCGTTCGAGATCGAGCGCTCGGTGACGTCGAGCGTCTCGTCCGAAACCAGGAACTGTCGGCTGAACGGCGGCTTGAACTGTCCGAACTTGAGGCCGACCTCGGGCGTCGACTTCTTGTCGTAGAGGTCGACGTAGTAATCGAGCAATGACAGCGAGCCGCCCGAGTTCTCCCATTGCAGGAAGTAATTCACCCACGGTTTTACTGCAGTGCCGAAGAACTTCACGCGCATCTTGCGGATGCGGAAGCTCGACTTGTCCTCGCCCGCGAGCGGGACGTCCTCGTCTCTGTCGAAGTAGGTGTAACGGAAGTCGCCGAATCCGGAGATATGCAGCGAAGACGTGTCGTCGGCGCTCTTGAGGAAGAAGCCTTTCCCCGGATCGTAGCCGGCGACCGCCGAAGCGCTGCCGCCTTCCGAGTCGGCGCGATCCCGGATCTTCTTGTAGGTTGCGTCGTCGAGAACGCCTTTCGCGTGCAGCTCGTCGATCAGCTGCTTGAACGCCGAGCCGTCTTGCGCGAAGGCAGCCGGCGCAAGTGCCAACACCGAGGCGAAGGCCGAGGCAAGCATCGCTTTCATTCGTTCCCTCCGTGAAGCGTGTGGCGTTCGAACGAGAGGACCCGATGCAAACGAACTGATGTGACCACCCACGCGGACTTATACCGGATCACCGAATCCAGCGCGACGATCTCTTCCCCCGCCGGCTATCGGTGCCAGGCACGTGCCGCCGGAATGGTGCCGACCTCCGGGGTCATCGCGGCCGCAATTCTCGTCGGCGAGTGCCTGGCACAATTAGCCGGAGACCGTATCCTGACGCCATGAATTCGCTCGCATGTCTGCTGCTGGCGCCGGCGGTCGTGGCCGGACCGATGTTCACGAACCAGGAGTTCGCGGGTCGCCGCGCCGCCGTGTTCGAGAAGATCGGAAAGGGCGTCGCGATCGTGCGCGGCGCCGAACTGCCGGGTGCGTGGTATCGCTTCCGGCAGAGCAACGACTTCTTCTATCTCACGGGCGTCGAGTCACCGGAAGCGGTGCTGCTTCTCGACGGCAAGTCGAAGAAGACCACGCTGTTCCTCCTTCCGAAGAACCCGATGACCGAGTCGGTCGAGGGAGCGCGGCTGTCTGCCGGTCCCGAGGCCGAAGCTGCAACGGGAATCGACGACGTGCGGCCGGCCAACGACTTCCCGAAGGCGCTCGACGAGATCCTCTCGGGTCGCTCGGGCGAAAAGCCGAGCGGCGGCGACGCGGGGCGCGCGATCTGGACGACGCTCGATGCAGAAGAGACTTACCTCGTGACGCTCGACTCGTGGGCCGACCTGCGTGCGCAGAGGAAGCGTGACCCCTTCGACGATCGCCCGTCGCGCGAGGACTTCTTCGCGAAGGTGTTGAAGGAGAAGTATCCGGCGTGGCCCGTCGAGAACCTGAGCCCGGTCCTTCACACGATGCGCGTTCGCAAGTCGCCGGCCGAGGTCGCCGCGATGCGCCGCGCTTGCGAAATCACGGCGGTCGGCCTGACGGAAGCGATCCGCGCGTGCGCGCCGGGCCGCTTCGAATACGAGATCGCGGGAATCGCCACCGGCGCGTTCCTACGCGAAGGCGCGTACGGTCCCGCGTACGAGCCGATCGTCGGCTCGGGTCCGAACTCGTGCATCATCCACTACTCGGACGATCACCGGCGCATGGAGGCCGGCGACATCGTCGTGATGGACTACGCCGCCGAGTTCTCGAACTACGCCGCCGACGTGACGCGGACGTTTCCCGTTTCGTCGCGCTTCACGCCGCGACAGCGGGAGATCTACGAGCTGGTGCTTCGCGCACAGACGGCGGCGCTCGCGGCGTGCAAGCCCGGCGCGACCGTGGGCGAGGTCAACGGCGCGGCGAAGAAGATCGTCGACGAGGCGAAGCTCGGCAAACACTGGCGCCACGGGACGAGCCACCTGATCGGCATGGGCGTGCACGACGTCGGAAACTTCCCGCAGAAGCTCGAGCCGGGAGTCGCGCTCACCGTGGAGCCCGGCGTCTACATCGGCGACGAGAGCCTCGGCGTTCGCATCGAGGACGTCGTCGTGATCACCGAAACGGGCTACGACCTGCTTTCCGCGTCGATGCCGAAAACGGTCGCCGAGATCGAGGCGCTGCGCGGCGCGACGTCGGGCGGCGAGAGCGGCAAGTGACGACGGGTCCGGCCGCGTCGCGCGACGCGGCGGCGGGTTCTCGCTTTCGTCGCGACATGGGCGCTCGCTCGATCGACGTCGGCGGCGTGAGCGTCTCGTTCGTCGAGCGCGGTAGCGGCGCGCCGATCTTCTTCTTCCACGGACTCGGCGGCTGCGTCTACGATTGGCGCGAGCAGCTCGCGCCGTTCGCCGAAGCGGGGTTTCGCGCGATCGCCGTGGATCTCCCCGGCGCTGGGTTCAGCCCCACGCTTCCCGGCGGCGACTTTCGCATCGAGTCGATCGCTCGCCATGCCGCCGCCGTCGTGCGCGCGCTCGCGGGTGGCCCGGCCGTTCTCGTGGGCAACTCGTACGGCGGCCTCATCGCGCTCGCGACCGCGATTCACCATGCCGACGTGGTCGCGCAGCTGGTGCTCGTCGACGCGGTGTCGTATCGCCAACCACACCCGTATTTCGTGCCGCTCTTTCGAATCCCCGCGCTTCCGAAGATGGTCACGCCGATCCTGCCCGTGCGACCGTTTCTCCGCATGGTGCTTCGCGGTGCCGTTGCACACGCCGCGTGCATCAGCGACGCCGTGATCGAGGAGTACGCGCTCGAAACCAAGTTGCCCGGCCGGCGCGAGTCGGTCGTCGAAATCGTGCGCGCGCTCGTTCGCGAGAACCCCGACGACTTTGCGGCGCGCATTCCGACCATCCGCGTGCCGACGCTGGTCGTCTGGGGTGAGCTCGATCCGGCGGTGCCGATCGCCAACGGTCGACGACTCGCGCGCGAGATCGCCGGCGCCGAGCTGGTCGTGATCCCCGAGTGCGGTCACCTGCCGCATATGGAGAAGCCGGCGGAGTTTCGCCGCGTGGTGCTCGACTTCGTGAGGCGAGGGCGATGAGCCACGCGACGAGCGAGCCGCCGTCGGAGTTCCTCGTCTCATGCTCCGACCTCTTGCCCGAGCGCGGCGATGCGCTCGATCTCGCCGCGGGCCGCGGGAGAAACGCCCGGTGGCTCGCGAGCCGAGGCCTTCGCGTGACCGCGATCGACCGCGACCGCGACGCCCTCGAGCCGCTCCGCGAGGCCGGCATCGCCATCGTCGTCGCCGATCTCGAGACGCCGGATGCGACGCTGCCTCGCGATGCGTTCGACGTCATCGTCGTGTGCCGCTATCTGTGGCGCCCGCTGTTTCCCGCGATCCGCGCGGCACTGCGAACGGGCGGCCTGCTAGTCTACGAGACGTTCACCTTGGAGCAGGCGCGCTTCGGGAAGCCGACGAACCCGCACTTCCTGCTAGGCCAAAACGAACTCCTTCGCCACTTCGTCGACTGGCACGTCTTGCGATACGCCGAAGGAATCGTCGACGGCCGCGCTGCCGTCGCGGCGCTCGCAGCGCGAAAGACGGGTCAACTCCCGGGCTGACAGAAGCAGGAGGACTTCAGCGCGACGTCGGCGCGCGACCACGCCTTCTGGAATCGCGCGTGCGCGTTCTGCGCCTCCTCCGGGCGATCGCGAAGCTCGAGGCAGCGCCACAGGCCGAACAGCGCCCAACCGTTGTCGGGGGTCTTCGCGAGATCCTCGCGATAAACCTTCTCGGCATCTTCGACGCGACCGGCTTGCAGAAGTGCCGCGCCGAGCGCGTGTCGCACGGGCATCATCCAGTCCGGCGGCTCGTCATACTGGAGCGAGTCCTCGATCGTCACGGCTTCGCGGAGAATCGCGAACGAATCGTCGACTTGCCCGCGGCGAAACGCGATCTCGCCGCGAACCATGCGCGTCGCGACCTCGAGCGTGCGCCGCGCCGTGTTGTTGCCGAGCGGTCGCTTGTCGTCGATCGCCGCCACGGCGGTTGCGAGCAAACGCTCTTCGGCCTCCGCTTCGTCGAGACGATCGAGCGCGGCGAACGCCACGGCACGCGCGTAATGTCGGATCGCGTTCGAAACCACCAGCTCCGGCGGGAACTCGGGCTCGCGCAGCACGTCGTCCCAACGACCGAATCGCACCAGCACGTGGAAGATGGTCGGCATGAAGCCGTCGCCGAACGGGCCGAGCGTCGCGAGGAACTCCGGCGGGATGCTCGCGATCATCGCCCGCGCCGTGTCGAGCGCGACGGCGCTGCGACCCTCCATCATCGAAGCGTAGACGAGGAAGTGGGAGTTGTGCGCCTTGTAGACCTGATAGAAGCCGGTCTTCGCGGTGCGCGCCGCGCGCTTGCGATCGACGGCGATCGCGCGCTCGTTGGCCGCCGCCGCCTCCGCATAGTGGCCGATGCGCGCATCGATGTGCGACGGCATGTGGACGAGGTGGCTCGCGCCGGGGACGAGCGTTCGCAGTCGATCCGCGGCAGCCAGCGCCTTCTCGGGATGCGGCGAGGCCTCGACGGCGTGGATGTAGAGGTGGTTCGCAAGCGGGTGATCGGGCGCACGCGCGAGGACGAACTCCAACGTCGCGACGATTTCGTCCGTGCCGGGTTGCGGCAAGCCCTCGTGCGTCCAAAGATCCCACGGCCGGAGATCCATCATCGATTCGGCGAAGAGCGATCCCACGTCCGCGTCGTCGGGGTGAGCGTGCCAGAGTTCGCGCATTGCATTCGCGTAGGCTTCGTCGAACGCGCGTCGATTCTCGACCGGAGTCGAAGAGTAACGCTTGGCCTGTGCGTCGATGAGCGCGCGCTCGATCGGGCTTGCACTCGCCGCGAACTCGCGTGCCTTTTCGATCGCGTCCCATGCGGCCTTCGCGTGCTCGGGATCGACCATCGGGTTGTTGATGTGCGGGCCGTTCGCGAGCGCGATTCCCCACCACGCCATCGCGCACGACGGGTCGAGTCGCGCTGCCTCCTGGAACGAGCGGGTGGCCGACGCGTGGTCGAACGCGAACGCGAAGATCATTCCTTGGTCGAACCATCGCTGCGCTTCGGGCACGCGCGTCGAGACGGCGCGGTGGAAGTGGCCGAGGTCGGAATAAAGCTCGAACGATGGGGGCGAAGCGGAGCCGGCGGCGGGCGGTGCGGCCGACTGGCAAGCGGAAAGAACCACGACGACGAACAGCATCGCAACGCAAGTGAGTTTACGCATGGTGTTCGAACCTCCGTTGGGCGTTGGGTCTCGATCGGCGGGACAGGTTACCATTCGCCGCGCATGAAACTTCGTCGCCGGCTCGGGCTCGCGGTGCTCTTCGTCCTCTTCGCGGGCGGGGCCTCGTTCGTCACGTGGGTGCCGCGCGTCGTCGACTCGCACTACAACGGCGTCGTCGAGTCGGCGACGCCGAGCGTGTCGTTGCACGCGCGCGAACTCCATCGCTCGCTTCTCGTCGCGGACATGCACTGCGACGCGCTTCTATGGGACCGCGATCTCCTCGATGGCGTGAGCCGCGGTCACGTCGACGTGCCGAGGCTCGTCGCCGGCAACGTCGCGATCGAGACGTTCTCCGCGGTGACGAAGGCTCCGAGCGGGCCGGCCTTCGATCCGAACGGGCTCGATCGTGTGACGCCGCTCATCGTCGCGGGACGATGGCCGATGCGCACGTGGACGAGCCTCGCCGCGCGGGCTCTCTACCAAGCGCGACAGCTCCACGACCTGGCTGCGCGCTCGGGCGGACGACTGACCGTGATCGAGTCGGCGAGCGATCTCGAGCGCTATCTCTCGCGTCGTCGAACCGAGCGCGAGATCACGGCCGGAGTTCTCGCGATCGAAGGGCTGCACGCACTCGAAGGCCGGTTCGAAAACGTCGACGCGTTCGCCGACGCCGGCTTTCGCATGATGGGCCTCGCGCACTTCTTCGACAACGAGGTCGGCGGTTCGACGCACAGCGCGGCGAACGTCGGGCTCACCGACCTCGGCCGGCGGGTCGTGAAGCGAATGGAGGAGCGCCGCGCCATCGTCGATGTAGCGCACGCGTCACCGCGCACCATCGACGATGTCCTCGCGATCGCGACGCGGCCCGTGGTCGCGTCGCACACGGGCGTGCGCGCGACGTGCGACACCGAGCGCAATCTCTCGGACGATCAGCTCCGCCGCATCGCCGCGACGGGCGGCCTCGTCGGCATCGGCTTCTTCGAAGGAGCCGTCGGCGGTCTCGATCCCAGCGCGATCGCGCGCGCCGTTCGCCACGCGGTCGACGTCGCCGGGATCGATCACGTCGCCATCGGCTCGGACTTCGACGGCTCGGTGCGCATGGCCTTCGACGCGGCTCACGTCGACCGCGTCACCGACGCCCTCGTGACCGCCGGCTTCGACGACGCCGCAATCGCAAAGATCATGGGCGGCAACTACGTCGCGCTCCTCGAGCGCGTGCTCCCGCAGCGTTGATCGCTACGGCAGGCGGCGCAGTTTCGCCGCGATCCTGTGCTCGACCTGCTCGAACCCCACGGGCACATCTTCGGAGATCTGGAGAGGTTCGTACCCGGGGACCGAGATGAGGAAGATCCATCGACCGGGATCCGCGAAGAACGCGGATGCAAGATTCGTCGGCTTGTCCGTCGAGTCGTAGTAGAGGCTTTGAGGGCGACCCTCTCGCACGCCGTATCCGTTGATCGCCACGTGCTTCACAAAGACGGGCGCGCCGTTGGTCTCGTCCTCGAATCGGAACCAAATGCCGCGGTGGCGAAGGGAGAGGCGGATCTCGTCGCCGCCGGGGCGAACGTCGTCAATGGATGTGGACACGTAGTCCGCTCCCCTCTGCGTTGCTTTCCACGATGCCTGGAGTCGGCCAGGATCGGGTTTGCACGCGTGGAACTCGAAGCGGCCGGAGTCGTCGCTCGTTGCGCGCAATCTGCCGAAGACCACTTTGGCCCCAGCGAGCGGTTGATCGTTGTCGTCCAGCGACACGCCGCGAAAGACGAACGGCCCCTCGCTCGCGACGAGCGTGCCGAGATCGATGGCCGTGTCGCCGTCCCGAATAGTGAAGCTTGGCGCCGGCTCGCCGAGGCAGAAGTTCTCGGCGCGTAGGGCAAAGGTGCCCGTCGTCAATCGCACGAAACGAAAGCGACCATCCGCAGAAGTGCGCACTGCGGAGTCGCACTCCGTTTCCGAGAGAGCGCCGTCGGTCTGCCAGCAGAGCGGCGTGATCGTAACGTTGGCGAGTGGCGATCCACTCGCATCGGTGATGACACCCGACACGACGACCTTGGAATTCTCGAATCGAACGGATCCGACGTCGGTCGTTTGTCCCGCGACAACGGCGACCGGCAACCGAACCCCACCGCCGTAATCGTCGTGCCACGCCAAGAGCGAATAGTTCCAGTCCGCATCCCCGGGAACTCCCAGCTCGAATCGGCCGTCCTCGCCTGATGTCGCTTGCTCGACGGAGTCCATGACAGTTCCGCCGCTCTTTGCGTCTTTTCGCCGACTCCAACGCATCCGTGCATTTGCGATCGGTGCGCCGTACGGGTTTTCGCAGCGTCCGACGATTCGCGCTGGTGCGTCGATGACGATCTCGGTCTCGACTCGCTGATGCGGCGCGTCGATCAGCGCCTCCGCTTTCGTCACGGCAATTCCAGGGGTCATGAGCTTAGCGGTGTAGCGGCCGAGGGGGAGTCCCACGAACGTCGCGGGAGTCGACGATCGGCAGTCCTCTCGTCCGACGTCTGTCTCGACGACGACTTGCCGTCCGTCGACGTCGATCGTCGACGAGCGGGTGACGACGACCCGCACTCCGTCGACGAGATCACCGCTTCGCGTGCGAACGGCAACGAGGAGCGTCGCCCCGTGGATCTCTTCGGGAGCCGTCGGCGACGCGACGTGGTCGGACGGTCGAGACACGGGCGGCGGAGTCGTGTCGACCGGAGCAGCCACCGCGTCCTTGGTGGCGCGCGAGACCTCGCCGGTCCCATTTGACGGTGGCGGTGTCGAATCGTGATGGTCGCGCGGTGCGACGGGAACGAGCAACCACGCAGCGCACACGACGACCGCGATGGCCACTGCGATTCCGAGCTTCATCTTCAGCGTCATGGCTACGGCTCCTGCGAGGAGGCCGCCGCTAGCGGCGGTCGTCGTGTGGCGCGCGGGCTTCAGGCCGGCGAGCGGCGCGAGCGCGAGGCACCACGCGCTGCGGTCGCCGCCGTGCTCGTGATCGAGGCGCGCGCGAAGGTCGGCGAGTCCGCGCTTGATTTGCGACTTCACGGTTTCCACGGGGATGTCGAGCCGGCGCGCGATCTCGCGCGGCGGGAGGTCGTCGAAGAAGCGCAGCATCACCGCCGTTCGACACGGCTCGGCGAGCGCGCGCACGGCCTCGACGAGGCGGCGCTGCTCGTCGAGCGTGGCGACGATCGACGCGGCGGACGGGACGGCCTCGCGCTTCGCGCCGCGCTCCTCGCGTCGCGGCCGCCCGCGCTCGCGCGAGGTGAGCTTGCGCGCCGCATTCCGCGCGACGGTTGCGAGCCACGCGCGAAGCGATCGCGCGTCGCGCGGCCCGTGCTCGATCGCGGCGAGGAGCGAGTCCTGCACGACGTCGTCGACGCTCGCCTCGTCGGCGAGCAGCGATCGCACGAGCCGTCGAACGAACGCGCCGTGCGAGAGAAGGTGTTCGTCGCTGAACGTCGCCATCGTCGTCTCCGTGGAGGCCTCCGCCGTCCCATGATAGGAGATCCGTGGCGCGAGCGATCGGGGGCAGACTTTCGCCTCTACGATGCAACCATCCAACGATCGATCGCCCCGCGCGTAAGTGGCGCGTCCTCATTGGAAGGAACGACACGATGAACCGTTCGCTTGCCCTCGCGCTCGCTCTCGCCGCGTTCGCCCGATCGGCCGCCGAGAAATCCACGGTGCGCATTTCGGTCGATCCGCGCGTCGAGCTTCTCTCGGTTGTCGAACTCCTGTCTGGCTACGAGCGGACGGGTCTCATCACGCGATTCGACGTCGCCTACAAGAAGACGGTCTCCGAGAAGTTTGCCGCGCAGCGCGAGCACCGCGCGGTGAAGCTCTTCGACGAGATGTCGCGCCGCGGCTTTTCGTTCGATGCGCCCTTCGCCGCGATCCTGCATTTCGGCGCGCCGCCGGAGCTCGCGCCGCGCGTCGAGCCGAGCGAGTACGTGTGCGGTCGCGCAGGCTCGAAGGCGAAGCTCCTCGAGTTCGTCGACGCGCTTCGGGACTTCGCGCTCGCATCGGACTTCATGAAGTTCTTCGAGAGCCAGCAGCCGCTCTACGACACGATCGTCGCGGACGCAAAGACGAAGCTCGCGGGCGTCGACGTATCGATGGTCGAGGCCTACTATGGCGATCGCGCGAAGAGCTACGACATCTTCCTCGCGCCGCTCCTGCATCCGGGCGGGTTCGGGCCGCGAGTCATCGGTGACGGCGGCGTCGAGGTCTACAGCATCCAAGGACCGTACGGCGCCGCTGCGGGCCAGCCGACGTATGGCACGGCCGCCGACTTTCGATACCTCGTGTGGCACGAGTTCAGCCATTCGTTCGTGAACCCGCTGGTCGATCGCTTCGCTGACGCGATCGACGAGACCGACGACCTGTGGGTGCCGCTCCGCGAGCGGATGGAGGAGCAGGGCTACGGCAATTGGCGAAACAGCGTCTACGAGCACGTCGTTCGCGCCGTGACTGTCCGCTTCGCATACCGCGAGCTCGGCGATGCGGAAGGAAAGAAGGCGCTTGACGACGAAACATCGCATGCGTTCGCACACGTGCCGGCGCTCACCGAAGCGCTGAAGCGCTACGAAGCCGAGCGCGATCGCTATCCGAAGCTCGCCGACTTCTTCCCGCAGATCGTCGCCATCTTCGACAAAGCCGCGGCCGCGGCGCCGGTGTCGGGCGATGCCAAGAAGCCGAAGATCGTCCGCACGACGCCGAAGTCGGGCGATCGCGCGGTCGATCCGGCGGTCACACAAATCGAGATCGAGTTCGACGTCGACATGGACGTGCGCGGCTTCGCGTGGCTGCAGCGCGACGCGGCGACGTTTCCCGAGAAGACCGGCGACCCGAAGTGGACGTCGAAGCGAACCTGCGTGATGCCGGTGAAGCTCGCGGCCGACCACGAGTACTGGATCGGCGTGAACAACTTCGGCATCGGCGGATTCAAGAGCGCGGCGGGTCGGGCAGCCGGGGCGTTCGCCCTCGAGTTCAAGACCGCGTCGAGTCGCTGAGTCGTTCGAAACCGGGTCCCTCTCCGTTTCACATCGAATCGAGTTCATCGTCGCGCCCGACGCGAGTGGATTTCGTGGGCTATTCTCTTCGCCCACGGAAGGGGCGACCTCGACGTGTTGGTCCGAGGTCTCGCTAGTAACGGAGACCCGCGATGTTTCGCTCGCCCTTCCGCCTGCTCGCATTCCTGTCTTTGCCTCTCGCGACGACGTCGATCGTTTCCGCGGCCGAGAAGGCCCCGATCGAGCTGCGTCCCGTGCTCGTCGACGCCGGTCGCCTCGGCACGGGCGACGTCGGCGTCGTCGACCTCGAGATCGAATCTTCGATCGACGTGCCCGATGCGCGCATCGTGATCGCGATCCCGCCCGCTCTTCGCGTGACGTCGCCTCGCGTTCGCGTCTCGCAGTCGCTCGTCGCCGGACAGCCCTTTCACGTCTTCGCGTCGATCGCGATCGCCGAGCCGGGCGAGCACACTCTGCGCTGCGGAGTCCGGGCGGCCGGCATCTCGCGTCGGATCGACTTGAACGTCCTCGTCGGCGAGTCGGGAGTGCTCGAAGCGACGACGGCGCCGTGGGAGCAAATCCGTTTCCGGCGCGCGACGACGCAGCGAGAGCGTGAAGCGTTGCTCGAAGCGCGCGTGGCCCCGATCGACCTCGCGCCCGAAGACCGACCGCGCCCCGATCCCGCACTCGACGCGTTGATGGCGGAGCTCACGGGCGACGTCGGCGAGGGAGACCAGCCGCAGAGGCTCGACGCCGTTGCGCGGTACGTCGACGTCCGCGGATCGATCTCCTATCGCGACAGCTCCGGCGGGCTCCATCCGTTCCGCTACGTTCTCACGCAGGTCGTCGACGTCGACACGCCGAGCCCCGACCAGGTTCTCGCGACGACCGCAACGAAATCCGACGGCTCGTTCTTCGCGCACGTCTGGGTGCCGGCCAACGTGGACCCCACGGGCGACGTCGACCTCAAGGTGAAATTCTTCAGCGAGATCACGAGCGGGAAGATGGCGCGCGTGACCATCGACGGAACGAACGATTGGGTCGCGTCGTCTACGACGATCGTGGACTTCGCGGGCACGTCCTACGACTTCGGCCCTCTTGCGTTCGCGGCCCCGGTCTCGGGCAGCGCGAACGACGACGTCGGCTCGCGCGTCTTCTCGGTGGTCGACTGCATGCTGCAAGTGGGCGCGGAGACGTTCTTCCTTCGAAGTCACGCGTCGCTGCCGCAGATCACGGTCATCTACCCGGTATCCGGCTCGGTTTCGTTCTACTGCGATCCCGTCGCGGTCGCGCCCGACTGTCTCGGCGGCACCTGCGCGGCGCCGACGGTGAACATCCTTCGGCAGGACGCGCTCGACTGGGACGTCATGGCTCACGAATGGAGCCACTACCTTGCGAATCGAGGCGCGAGCCATCACAGCGCTTCGTCGTGCGGCGGTAGCCACTCCTCCGAGACGTCGACGATCCCCGAGAACGGCAAGGACAAGGGCACTCGCCTCGCGTGGTCCGAAGGGATCGCGACGTTCCTCGCCATGGCGATGCTGGAGAAGCAGTCGATCGCCCTTCCGGCGATCCCGAACGCGGGCGGCCTCACGTACGACGACACCGAGGACTCGACGATCGTTCGCAATCTCGAATCGGCGACGTTACCCGACGCGACGGTCCCGGGCCTCGGGTACGCGAACGAAGCGAGCGTCTATCGAACGCTCTGGGACTTGCACGACAACGCGCCCGACGTCTCGCCCGACTCGCTCGCGCGCGACGGCACACGCGCGACGCTCGCGAAGTTGTGGGAGCTGATGACGCGCGCAGACAACGACACGCTTCCGAAGTTCTGGGAGTTCCTCGAGCGCCGCTCGCCGAGCGTCTCGACCACGCTGACCCTCGGATCCGTGTTCGCGATGAACAACGTCGGGCCCGAGCTCACGTCGCCTGCGGACGACGCGATCCTGTCCTCGTCGATTCCGCCGCAATTCCGGTGGCAAGCCAATGGCGATCCGACGGCGGGCTTCCAGAACAACGCGTTCACGCTTCTCGTGACGCGAAACGATTGGGCCACGTACCGGATCTTCGACGCGGGGGCGGGCACGTCGTTCACTCCGCCCATCGACGAGTGGCGATCGGTGTTCGATGGAGCCGATGCGTCGACGCGATTCCAGTGGGCGATCCTCGGACGGAACACGGCCGCGCCCGCGACGCCGGCGGGCCTCGGCCTCTTCGGCTCGAACTTCCCGAGCAACGCGCATCGATTCCGCGCGCGCTCGATAGAGATCCGCCTGACGTGGAGTCCCGTCGGCGCCGACGTGGATCTGCACCTCCGACCATCTTCTGGCTTCGGGACAAGCGGCTACAACTACCCGGACGATTGTGCCTACTACAACCGGGCTCCGGATTGGGGAGTCCCCGGAGACTCGAGCGACGATCCCGTGCTCGATCGCGACTGCACGACGACCTGCGCCGAGGAGAACATCACGACGGGAAGCCTCTACGATCCGGGCGGCTATCGCGTGATCGTGCACTACTACGGCGCGCACGGGCTCGGCGCCGCGACGGCGACCGTCGAGCTTCGCGAGTTCGGCCAGCTCGTTCGAACCGCGACGGCCACGTTGCACAACACGGGAGGGGCCGCCGACGGCGACGTCTGGACCGCTTTCCCGATCGCGCCGAACGCCATCGTCGACGGGTCGGACGCGAACGGCGGAGCGGACGTCACGCGCGGCGCGGATCCGCGATATCCGGAGCCGCCGAAGCGCTGATTCGCTTCGCCACGTTTCGTCGGAGCGAGTGCGTCGAGCCCAGGGTCGGGCGCCGTGACGGAAGCGGCGGTCTTTCAACCCAACGGAACGTTCGTGGCGAAGAAGAAGAGGTGATCAGGAGTCGTCGCGGACGCCGCCGTCGTCGTTGCCGCTGACGTCGTTCGCGCCGGAGGGGGGCTGCGCGCCGGGCGCGCCTGCGTCGTAGTCGTCGAGATCCCACAGCCGCCGGCGAATCCCGTAGTCGTCGTTCGAGGTGAACGTGTTGTCGGAGACGATGTAGTAGTGCGTCTCCTGGAGCCGGATGCCGTTCTCGTGGTTTCGGCTGCAGTGGTTGTCGTAGAAGACGTTCTGATCGCCGCGACCCGACAAGATGCCGTTCACTCCGTTTCGCTCGCAGCGGTTCGAGTTCACCTGCGAGTACGAGCCGGCGCCGATTCGAATGCCGTCCAGCCGGTTGTCGTTGGCGACGTTTTCGATGAGGGACACGCCGTCGTTCAGCACGACGTCGAATCCCTGCCGGAAGTTCATCGTGGACGTGTTCGACCGCACGAGCACGCCGTTGCTTCGGGTGATGCGAATCCCCGCGCCTGCACTCGATCGAACGATGCACGTGGAGATCGTGTTTCCCGGAGAGCGGTCGATGTCGATGCCCCGCCGGCTGTTCGTGACGAGGCAGTTGTCGATCACGCACGCCGAGGAGCGCTCGAGGCTGATGCCGTCGTTGAGCAGTCCACCTCCGGTCACCGTGAGCGTATCGATGGAAACGGCGAACGCGTTCTCGATGCGCAACGTGTCGGTGGTGCCGTCGCCTTGGATGATCGTCGTGTCGCGCTCCTCGCCGCTCAGCGAGACGTCATCGCGCGCGATCAAGATGTTCTCGAGGTACACGCCAGGCCGAACGCGGATTTCGAGGATGCCGTCGCCGTCGACGTCCGTCGCTTGAGCGAGTGCCGTTGCGATGGTCGGGAAGTGATCGGGCACGTAGGCGTCCTGCGCCCGAGCGTTGCCGGCGAGCGCCGCCGCGCCGATGAAGAATCCGAGTGCTTTCGAAGCTCGACTCATTTTCAATCCCTTCCCGCCTTGCCTCTCGATCCCGCGGCCGGATGGCCGAGCGGTCGGTTTAGCATCCCTCGTGCCGAATCGCCATTGTCGTCTAGCCACGAGAATCCGACTCGAACTCAGCGGCTTCCTCGCCGTCGTCCAGTTCTTGGAAGTGCGCTTTCGAGTCACTGGAAAGCGTGAAGCACCTTGTCTCCATGGCGGGCGGCACGCGAGAATCGCGCGTCTCTTCGTCGGTCGAACGATACGAACCTCGGATGCCTCGGAGATCGAAATGCGGAACGCAGGCGCGGTGTGGATCGGATTGGCGGTGGCGGCCCTGACGTCGTGCAGCGAGACGGGCGGAACGAAGAACGCCTCGCAGGGAGAGACGAAGGGCGAGCCCGTTCGCCGTGTCTTCCTGGAACAAGTCGGCGACGTCGCGGTCGCCCAACTCTACGCGGACGGCTTCGAGTCGCTGCCGCTCGATCAGAAGCTCCTGGCCTACCATCTCACGCAAGCGGCGATCGCCGGCGACGCGATCACCTATGATCAGCACTCGCGCTTCGCGCTCGACATCCGCGACATCATCGAGGGGATTCTGAGCTACCCGGATGGGCTCGACCGAGGGACGTATGACCGTGTTCGCCGCTACGCGATCCTCTTCTGGGCGCATCATGGCAACCACAACACGAGGACGATGGCGAAGTTTCTTCCCGAGTTCAGCTACGAGGAAGTTCTTTCGGCGATGCAGCAGGCGATGGTCAACGGCTCGACGTTCGGAGTCGCGACGCCCGAAGCCGCACGGAAGAAGCTCGACCGAGTGCGGCCCGCTCTCTTCGATCCGAAGTTCGAGCCGCTCGTCACGAACAAGACGCCGGGCGAAGGTGGCGACATCCTCACGGCGAGCGCGAACAACTTCTACGAGGGCGTGACGACCGCCGACCTCCAAGGCTTCACGGAGAAGAACCCGCTGAACTCGCGCCTCGTGAAGGGCGATTCGGGGCTCACCGAGGAGGTCTATCGCGCGGGCGGAGACGGCGCGGCGCCTGGGCTCTACGCCGACGAGTTGTCCGCGGTCATCGGACACCTCGAGGCCGCGATTCCGTTCGCAGGGCCGAAGCAGGCGGAGGCGCTGCGCCAGCTCGTCCGCTACTTCCGCACCGGCGACCCCGCCGCGTGGCGCGACTACAACATCGCGTGGGTCGGCGACAACCCGGCGGTCGATGCCATCAACGGCTTCGTCGAGGTCTACCACGACCCGCGCGGGCAGAAGGGCTCGTACGAGAGCGCGGTGTTCGCGGTCGATCGCGCGACCACGGAGCTGATGCGCAAGCTCGCCGGCGAAGCGCAGTACTTCGAAGACCGCATGCCGTGGAAGGACGAGTACAAGAACAAGAAGCCCGCGCCGCCGATCGCGAACGCGGTGACGATCCTCTGCGAGAGCGGCGACGCCGGGCCGATCTCGTGGGCAGGGATCAACCTCCCGAACGAGCAGGAGATTCGCCAGAACCACGGCTCGAAGAGCATCCTTCTTTGGAACGTCATGGGCGCGGCCGACACGGTGAACGCGAGCCGCCTGCGCGACGAGTTCATCGCGTCCGACGCCGAGCGAAACGCCGACGCGCTCTACGGCTCCACCGCGTCGAACCTCAAGGTCGCGCTCCACGAGGTGATCGGTCACGGCTCGGGCAAGGTGAGCGAGAAGCTCGAGGGCGATCCGTCGAAGGCGCTTCGCGAGTATTACTCGACGATGGAGGAGGCGCGCGCGGACCTCTGCGCGCTCTGGATGCTTCCCGATCCGAAGCTGCATGAGCTTGGCCTCGTCGGCGATCCGAAAGTCGTCGAGGTCGCGTACGCCGCGTACGTGCGCTCGGCGATCACGCAGCTTCGGCAAGTGCCGGCGGGCTCGGTCCTCGAGGAGGACCACATGCGCGGCACGAACATGATCGTGAATTGGCTGCGCGAGAAGTCGAACTGCATCGCCGCGTCGAACGTGAACGGCCGAACGTTCTATCGCGTGACCAGCGTCGAGAAGATGCGGCAGGGCGTCGGCCAGATCTTGTCCGAGCTGATGCGCTGCAAGGCCGAGGGCGACTACGCCGCGCTGAAGGCGCTCGTCGACGGCTACGGCACGAAGCTCGACCCGAAGCTGCGCGACGAGGTCGTGTCGCGCGCGCAGCAGGCGAAGATCCCCGCGACCATCGCGTACGTCATGCCCGACCTCAAGCTCGTGACCGACAAGTCGGGCAAGCCCACGGACGTCACCGTGAGCTACCCGCAGTCGATGGAAAAGCAAAAGCTCGCGTGGTCGCGCCGCGCCGCGAGGCCGTAGGACACCACGATGTTCAAGCTGCTCAAAAGGCTCGTCGTGCTCGCGATCGTCGTCGCGATCGGGGCGTGGTTCTTCGGCGGATGCGTGCTTGCGAAGTCCGCGTCGGCGGCGGGCACGGCGTCGCTCGGCGTTCCGGTGTCGGTGTCGCGCGTCGGGATCAATCCGTTTGCCGGGCGGCTCTCGCTCAACGGCCTCACCGTCGGCAATCCGCCGGGGTTCGAGCCGCGCGACCTCCTTCGCGTCGATTCGTTCAGCGTCGAGGCGAGCCTGTCGTCCGCGCTGGGTTCCGGGCCGATCGAGATTCCGGAGCTGACGATCGACGGGCTCACGGTCGGGCTCGAGGTTCGAGGCACGTCCACGAACGTCGGCACGCTTGCCGATCTCCTCGCTGCGAAGCGCGGCACGTCATCCAGCAAGAGCGAGCGCGAGATCCTACTTCGCAAAGTTCGCATCGAAGGCATCGTGCTGAAGCCGCTGCGGCAGATCCCGGGATTGAGCGAAGCGGGCATTCCGCTCCCGCCGATCCACCTCGAGGACTTCTCCGTCGGCGGCAAACCGACGACACTCAGCGACGTCGTCGCCGTGCTCGTCGGTGCGATCGCGTCGGAGATCTCGAGGAGCGCAACGTCACTTCCAGGCGACGTGCTCAACGGACTCGGGGTCGCGGGAGAATCCGCGGCAAAGTCGATCGCGGGCGAGCTGGAGAAGGGGCTCGGCTCGATCTTTGACAAACTTCGTGGTGAGAAGAAATGATTCGAACCGTACTCGCCCTCGTCGTGATCCTGGCCGCCATCGCGGTCGGGTTCACGCTGTGGAAGCTCCTCGCGGTCGACGTGAGGGTGGCGCCGCTGCCCGACCCGAACACGATCGAAGAATCCACGCCGCCGGATCCGGCGGTCCAGATCCCGTCGACGGAGGAGCACGCAACGCCCGAGTCCGGGGCCGTCGGCCTCGAGATCGAGGTCTTGCGCGGCGGCAAGCCCGTGAGCGGCGACGTCGACCTCTACATCGTCACGGGGACCGATCGCGCGTCCGCGCGCGAGGGACCGTTCAGCGAACGACGCTTGCCGGTTCAACCGCCGGGACGCTACGTGATCGCCGCCGCTGCGAGCGGCGAAGTCGGGATGTCGGAAGCGTTCACGATCGCGAAGGATGAACTGCATCGCGTGCGAGTCGAGCTGCGCGCGACCGCGGAGGTGAGCGGGCGCGTTTCGGCGTCGCTCCGCGGCGTGAAGGACGCAAACGTGAAGGTCGAGTCGGGTCGCTTCGACGTCGTCGACGGCAGCGGTGCGAGCGGCCCGCTCGCCGAGGAGCTGGCAACCCTCGCGGTCGAGCTCGTGCAAGACACGACGTCGGTGGCCGAAGGTCGGTTCGATCTTCGCGGCGTGCCGAGCGGAGACGTCAAGCTCGTGGCGGAGGCCGATGCTGGGCTCGGAGAAGCGGAGGTGCACGTGAAGGCGCCGCGCACCGCCGGGGTCGAGATCGCGTTGCGCTCGGAGTCGAGCGTGCACGGAACCGTGCGCTCGTGGACGGGCGAACCGCTCGCCCACGGCTCGTTCGAGTTGCGCCCCTCGGCGGGCGAATCGATTTCGTTCACCACCGATGCCGAGGGCGCCTACCGCATCGAGTCGTTGCCGGCCGGTGAATACGGGGTCGTTCATCACACCGAGTCGTCGGGCTACGTCGTGCCGCACGCATCGCTGGAGATCCACGCGGGCCAGGACGCCGAGTTCGATTTCTCGGCCGGCATCGTCCGCGTGGAGGGCCAGGTGACGCGTGACGAAAAGCCAATGGGCGGAGTGCAGGTCGTCTTCTTCGACGACGTGGAACGCCTGACGGCACTGACGGACGTCGACGGCCGCTATTCGCTCGAGGCGCACCGCGCGGGCGAATACCAGGTCCAGCTCGCCGGCCAGGAACCGTTCCGCACGTTGGTCGCGAACGACACGCACTGCACGCTCGACTTCACGATGAAGTAGCTGCGAGGCGCTACGGCGACGGAATCGACAGCCGCTGCGTATCCTCGTCATAGGCGAACAACCCGCCGACGCGCGACCACCTGAGGAACGTGTCGAAGATCTTGTTGTAGTTCTCCTGCGGCATGTTCATGACGATCGTCTCGAGGACGAGGTCCTTCTCGATCTCGTGGTCGGGCTGACGTTGGATCATGTCGAAGACGGTGCGGAACAGTCGCAGCTTCAAGAGCTGTTCGCGCCAAATCGTCTTTCTCTCTGCGGGGCCTGCCTTCACGAACCGCCGTCCGTCCGCTTCGAGGATCACGAGACGCCCGGGCGTGTCGACGAAGTCGAGCATCTCGGCCGCCTTGACGACGGCGATCGTTCGTCCAAACTCCTTGTTCGTGTCCCCGGCGATTCCGAAGAGTTCGCCGCGGCCAGCGCGCGCGTCGAGGTACTCGAGCAGGCCGACGATCTCGCCGGAACTCACCGCGGGAATCGGCTCGATGCCGATGGGAGGCGTTGCGAGCGGCGGCGTTGCGACATCCGGCATGTGCGCGTGCGTGATGATGTCGTGAAGGTGTTCCACGAGCTGCTGAACCTTCGTCGATCGAAAGTCGCGCGGCCGCGGCAGCGGGTTGTCCACGCAGGTAAGAACGCGGCCGGGGTTCGCGCCGAGGATCACGATTCGGTCGGCCATGAAGACGACCTCTTCGATGTTGTGGCTCACCATGAGCACCGAAAGCGGATTCCGATGGGCGGCCGACCAGATGTCGATGAGCTCGGCGCGCAGGCTTTCCGCGGTGAGCGCGTCGACTTGGCTGAACGGCTCGTCGAGAAAGAGCACTTCGGGATCGACGGCGAGCGCGCGAGCGATGCCCACGCGCTGCTTCATTCCGCCCGACAGCTGCCGCGGATGCGCGTCCTTGAAGCCGCCGAGGCCGACGAGGCGGATGACCTTCGCGACTCGCTCCTCGATGGCCGGCGTCGGCAGGCCGGCGGCAACGAGCACCGCGGACACGTTCTCGGCGACCGTCATCCAGGGGAACAGCGCGAAGCTCTGGAAGACGATCGCGACGCCCGGGTTCAGCCCGACGAGCGGCTGCCCGTGGTAGAGCACTTCGCCCTGAGTCTGGTGAACGAGGCCGGCGAGGATGCGCAGGATCGTCGACTTGCCGCAGCCGGACGGCCCGAGGAGCGCGACGACCTCGTTCGCGCGAATCGCGAGGTCGACGTTCTCCAGCACTCGAAGCGTTTGCTTGTTCGGCATCGTGAAGTCATGCGACACACCGCGCGCCTCGCACAGGATCGTCGGAGCGCACGTCGCGACCGATGGCTCGACCATGTCCATTCCCTAACGTGACAACGAGAAGCGGCTCTCGGCGAGCTCGTAGCATCGGCGCCACACGGTGCGATTGAAGATGACGACCACCGCCGACATCACGAGCACGCTCGCGACGAGCAGCGGAATTCGAGCCTGCGCCGCCGCCGAGCTGATGCGAGCGCCGAGGCCGTCCGTCCGCAGCACGCGGCCGTGAAACGTCACGTACTCGGCGACGATGCTCGCGTTCCACGCGCCTCCGGCCGCCGTCACCCAGCCCGTTACGAGAAACGGGAACACGCCGGGAAAGTAGAGCGACCAGAATCGATGCCACCCGCGGATCCGGTACGCGGACGCGGCCTCGCGAAGATCGCTCGGGATCGCCATCGCGCCGGCGATCACGTTGAAGAGGATGTACCACTGCGTCCCGAGCAGCATCAGCACGACGCTGCCGACGCCGAGCGGAACGTGCGAGATCGCGAGCGCGGCGATGATGAGCGGAAAGAGCATCGGAGCCGGGAACGACGCGACCACTTGCACGACCGGCTGGAGGATGCGCGACAGTCGCGGGGAGAGGCCGATCGCGAGCCCGAGCGGCAGCGTCCACAGCGTGCCGAGAGCCGTCGACACCAACACGCGACTCAGGGTGAGGCCCGCCGATCCGGCGAGGCCTCCCCATTCGCCGACTGAGACGTCGCGGAGGACTCGCACGAGGCTCCACGCTCCGAACGCGAGGAGCCCGACGACGACGACCAGCACCAGTCGCGACAAGATCGTGGCCGTGCGATGGGTCGCGAACGCGGCGTTTTCGCGCGACGCTCGGACTTTGCGTTGGGTCGTTCGCGAGGTGAGGCGATGCATCACGCGCTCGACGCCGGCGATGATCCTCGACCGGCGCAGCCAGCTCAGGAACCACGACGAGACTTCCGTTGCCGACCCGCCTTCCTCGACGCGAAACTTTTGCGCCCACGCGACGACCGGGCGCCACACGATCTGGTCGATGACGACGATCATGGCGACCATCGCGACGAGCGCCTCGATCATTGCGAGCACGTTGCCGCGATCGACGGCGACGCTCATGTACGCGCCGATTCCCGGCAGGCGAAAGTCCTTGTCGCCGAGTCGGAACGATTCGCTGATCATGAGGAAGAACCAACCGCCCGCCATGCTCATCATGCTGTTCCACACGAGGCCGGTCGTCGAGAACGGCAGTTCGACCCACTTGAACCGCTGCCAGCCGCTGAAGCGAAAGGCCGTCGCGGCTTCGCTCACGTCGGCGGGGATGGAACGCAGCGAGTGATAGAAGCTGAACGTCATGTTCCACGCTTGCCCCGTGAAGATCATGACGATCGCGGCGAGTTCGAGCCCGACGTTGTTCGACGGAAACGCGGCGACCAACGTGACGACGAGTGCGGGCATGAACCCGAGGACGGGAATGCTCTGGAGGATGTCGAGGAGCGGGACGAGCACGCGCTCGGCGGCGTGATCCTTAGCGGCCCAGTACCCGTACGCGAGCGTGAACGCGAGCGAGATCCCGTACGCGATGAATCCGCGGGTGAGCGAGAAGAGCGTGTAGAGCGGCAGCGCGGACGGCGAGAGATCGATCTCGATCGTCGGTCGATAGACGCCCGTCCACTCGCGCGCGAAATCGACGACGACGAACAGGAGGCCCGCGAGCCCGGCGACGAGCAGGAGGTCGATCCAACCGACCTTGCGCGGAACGTGCCATCGGATCATCGGTCATCTCACGGCAGCACCGCGACGATGCGGCACGGCCCGCCGGTCCCGCCTTCGATCTTCATGGGGAGCGCGATGACCCACGCGCCGATGCGCGGCACGCGATCGAGGTTCGCGAGATTCTCGAGGCCGGGGATGTTTGCTTCCATGAGAACGCGGTGCGCGATGAAGTCCGTCGACACGCCGGCGTCGAGGCTCGCGGTGTCGAGCCCGACGGCGTCGACTTTGCGCGCGACGAGGAGCCGCGCGGCCGCCTCGCCGATTCCCGGGAAGTGCAAGTGCGACGCGTTGCCGCGCTCGTCGCTCCCGAGGTATTGCTTCAGGTCGGGATAGAACTCGCCGTAGCCGGTCCGCACGAGCACGATCGATCCCGGCTCGATGCGACCGTGCTCTTCCTCTTCGTGGAGGATGTCTTCGGGCGCGAGGCGGTAGTCGCGATCGGCGCGGCAGCGATCGACGATGTGAATCACGCGCGCCGGGCCCATGAGCTGCGCGAGCGGGATCTCGTCTAGCGCGTGCTTGCCTTCCGCGAAGTGGATCGGCGCGTCGATGTGCGTGCCGCCGTGCTCGGAGGCGCTGTAGTCGTCGGACGCGTACCAGTAGCCCGCCGGCGTCTGGCCCCACGCGACGCGCTTCAGCTCGAACTTCGTCGCGGTCGGCCAGTAGACCGTCTTCGCGTTGAACGGGTAGCTGAGGTCGACGAGTCGCCCCTCTTGGAGCCCGGTCGCGGTCGCGCAGCCGGTCGCGAATAGGAGCAGGAGAGCCACCTTCGGTTTCATGATCGCCTCCTCGTGGTGGGGATTCGTGACGTCGTGTCAGTGAATGGCGACGATGCGCTTCACGAGCGCGTCGTCGTTCGGCAGCAGGCCCGACGCGGGCAGCCGTGGGACGAGATCGCGCAGGCGCGGCTCACGCGCGAACGCCTTCGCGAAGAGAGGCAGGCTGTCGTCCACTTTGCCCTTCGTCGCGAGCGCGACGGCAAACCAGAACGCGATCTCGGCGCTCTCGGGCTGGAGCGACTGTGCGGCGCCGTAGTGCTTCATCGCGCCGTCGAAGTCGCCGGCCGTCACGGATTCGTCGCCGAGGTCCATGTGATCGTAGGCCTCGCGTAGACGCAGCAGCCGGTCCATCTCGGCGAGCGGGTCGGGGTTGTCCTCGATGCGCAGATCGACGACGCGGTCGGCCCACGGCCGGCCCGTCGACTTGCCGCGGACCACGAGGATCGCGGCCGACTGTCGGCCGCGGATGTCGCCGCCTTCCGCTTCCGCCGCATGGAGCGCGGCGAGCATGCGACGTGCAAGCGTGCCGGTCGACGACTCGAACGCCTTCGCCATCGCCGGCCAGACGGTCGGCTTTTCCATGAGGTTGGCCTGGCACGAGAAGGCGGCGCCCGCCTGGTGACCGGCGGCCGCGATGCACTTCTTTCCGGTGTGCGTCGCGACGCGGCCCTTCGCGTCGACCATTGCGACTTGGCGCACGGCCTCGTCCTTGTCGGCGGCGAGGAGCGCGCGAAGCGCCTCGTCCGCGGACTTGCCCGCGCGCATCAGGTCGAGCCCGAGCGGCCCGTACGACGGCTCGACGAACGACTGCGTCGCGACCGCGCCGACTCCGGCTTCGGCCCACGGCACGACCGAGCCCACCGAAAACCAGTGCGATTGCACGGCGACCCCGAGATCCCCGGTCTGCGGATCGCGCGCGACGATCGAAAACGTCGCGACCGGCCGCAGCGGCGCCGTGCGCGCCGACGGTTCTCCCGCGGACGTGAGGCGACTCCAAGAAACGACCATCGCGAGCCCAATGACGAAGCGCGTCGTGATCATGTCGAACTCTCCACTCGTCGTTCGATCCGTTCGCACCCCCCGATTCGCGCGCCAGGATATCTCTAACTGACGCATACGGAGCCAGGATCATTTTTCCCACTTACGTGACGGCAGCGAGCGACAGCGCTAAGTGGAGAAAAGGTTCCAGTCGTCATGACGCGCGGATGCGTAGTCCAGAAACAATGAAAACCCTTCGGGTAAAGCTCGAACGGCCTCCTCGCAACGGCGTTCGCCCGATGCCTATTTTCGTCGCAGGCTCCGTATGCGTCAGATGTGGGCTCGGAGGCTCTCGAGGGCTTCGAAGAGGCGGGACTTGACGATGGAGACGGGGAGGGCGAGGGCTTCGGCGATTTCGTCGCGAGAGAGGTCTTCGACGTAGCGAAGGAGGAGGATCTCTCGCTGCGACTCGGTGAGTTTCGCGACTGCTTCGCCGAGGTGTGCGCGGTTTTCCTCGCGCACGAGCCGCGTGAGATGGCCCGTCGCGTCGGCGGCGAGATCGAGCCGCGACGGCGAGGTCGGGTCCACGCGGCGGCGCGCGCGCGTGCGAAGAGCGTTCAGGCAGTGGTTCCGCGCGAGCGCGTACAGCCACGCGCGCGGATGAGACGCGGCGCCGCCCGCCTCGAGCACCTTACATGCGATCTCCTGCACCGCGTCCTCGGCGTCGTCGTTCGATCCGAGATAGCAGCGGCAGAAGCGGAGCATCGCCTCGCGGCCGAATCGCTCGAGAGCGGCGTGCGTGCTCATCTAGACTCCACGGGATGCGCGCGATCGGCGGCCAACACGGCTTGTCGATTCGCCTCGGTGAGACCGACGTCGTCGCACCGCGACGTCTCGCCCGTTTCGAGATCGCGCAGGTCGAGCGACACTGCCGCGCCGACGTCGTGGCCCATCTGCGCCAGCATCGCCACGAGGTCTTCGCCGAATCGATCGCTCCACCGGTCCGGGTAGCGGCGCCGGCAGTGCGCGACGATGTCCGCGCTCGCGATGCCGTCGATCGCCGCGAGCGCGAACCAACCGCCTCCGACTTTCACCTCGGGCGCGAGACCTCGCCATCGCACTTCCGAGAACGGTGCGACGTGCGGATAGCGATTGATCTCGGCGATGTCCGACGACGACATCGGTATGGCGTCGCGGCGAATTCGTGACGCGACGGTGATCGCCGCGAAACCGGAGATGCCGAGGACGGCCGCGGCCACGGCGATCGCGAACCGATGCCTGGCGACGCTCTCGCGACAGCGGCGGACGAGGCTCGGACGCCGCGCGAGGATCGGCCGCCTCGTGCGAACGCGCCGAAGGTCTTCGGCCAAGGCGGCCGCGGTCGGATAGCGTTGCGCCGGGTCCTTCTCGATCGCGTGCATCACGACGGTGTCGAGGTCGGCGCGCAGCGTCGCATCGATTTCTCCCGGACGCCGCGGCGCCGTTTCGCAGACGGCGCGCAGCGCGTCGTGCAAACCGCCCGATCGAAGCTCGAACGGCGGCCGACCGGTGAGCGCCTCGTAAAGAACGACGCCGAGCGCGTAGACGTCGGTGCGACGATCGATGCGTTCTCTCGATCCGCGCGCTTGCTCGGGGCTCAGATAGGGGAGAGTGCCGAGCACCGCGTGGCTGCCGATCGTTGCGCCGTCGGCGCCGTCTCGATCCGAGTCCGCGATGCGCGCGAGGCCGAAGTCGAGGATCTTCGGCCGGCCCGACTCGTCGACGAGGATGTTCGACGGCTTGAGGTCGCGGTGGATCACGCCTTGCTCGTGTGCGTGGTGCGCCGCTTCGCACGCTCGCTCGATCAGCTCGATGCGATCGTCGCGGGTCGGCTTCGCCGTAGCCAGCCACGATTCGAGCGGGACGCCGCGCACGCGCTCCATCACCAGGAACGGCTGCCCGTCGTCGGTCGCGCCGGCCTCGTAGATCGCGGCGATCGCGGGATGGTTGAGGCGACCGAGCGCGTCGATCTCGCGTTGGAAGAGCCGCACGCTCTTCGCGTCGACGTGGAGTCCGCCGCGGATCACTTTCAGCGCGACGATTCGCCGAGGCGAGGGCTGCTCGGCCTCGTACACGATGCCCATGCCGCCCGCGCCGAGGAGGCCGAGGATTCGGTACGGGCCGATGCTTGCCGGAGTCTTCGCAACGCGCTCGTCGGCGAAGCGATCGACGGTTCGTCGCATTTCATCGACGCGCGGCCGCGCGCTCGGGTGCTCGTCGAGGTAGCGATCCAACTCGATCGCGTCGCGATCCACCCAACTCCACAATTGCGCGTCGGAAACCCGGGACGTCATGGGCCACCCATTCGCTGCTCCCCAACCGAAGCTCGACGAATTCTACCCGCGAGGGAATTCTTCCGTCGATTCTCGAGCCGCGGTGTCTTTCTCTTCGAACGACCAACGAGTCCTTCGAGGAGGCGCAACGATGAGCACGGTCCTTCGAGTGTTCGCGTGGGTGAGCTTGTGGATCGGCGTATCGCTTTCGGCGCGCGCCGGCGACTTCGCCAAGCTGTCGCCGTTCTCGGCCGTGCGCTGGCGCGACGCCATTCCCGAGGTCCAGGTCGGCGCCACGTGGTTCGAGCTGGTGTCGATGAATGGCCTCTCGAGGAGCGAGATCGTCGACTTCTGTCGCGAGCGATACGGCGAGCGATGGATCAAGCGATTCGAAGAAGACCTCGTCGAGGTGCTGACGACGATGGGCCATCCGCCGGGGAAGACGGCGGCGCTGAAGCTTCGCGATCTCGCGACCGGAGCCGAGAGCGAACTGCCCGCGGTGCCGATGACCGAGGGGAATCGTCGCGCGATCTGGGAGGCGGCGCAGCGTCGTCTCACCGGCGGCGACTCGAACCAGCCGCGGCTCTCCGCCGAGCAAGCGCGCACGGACCTCGACGCGCTCGAGTTCAACCTCGAGCATCGCTATTCCTATCTGAAGCGCCGCGGCGTCGACTGGCGCCCGCTCGTCGCGGACGTTCGCCGGCGAAGCGTCAACGGCATCGCGCGCGACGAATTCGGGCTTCGCCTCGTGAAGCTCCTCGCCGCATTCGGCGACGGCCACTCGCAGATCGAGGACGCGCTCGCCGTGCTGCCGAGAGGATTCGCGCCGTACCTCGTCGGCGAGTCCGGCGAGCGGCTCGTCGCGTTCAACGAGGATCGCAGCGGGTTCGTCGACGCGGCGCATCCGTTCCTCGAGCGGATCGACGGCGTGGACGTGAAGACGTGGCTCGACGCCGCGAGTCGCATCGTCGCGCAGGGCTCGGCCGGCTACGTTCGCCATCACGCGGTGCGAAATCTGCGCTACGTCGGGTGGCTTCGTCGCGAGACGGGGATGCCGAACGCGAACGAGATCGAGTTGACGCTTGGCGCGGCGGACGGAAAGGACGTGGTCATCGTGAAGCGGCCGCTCTCGGCGACGTGTCCGACGTACGGCGAGTGGCCGCGCGCGAAGAGCCGCGTGCTTGCCGGCAACGTCGGCTACCTGCGCATTCCGGAGATGACCGACGACGCGGCCGCCATTCGCGCGCTCCTCAGCGATCTCGAGCGACTGCGCGATGCGAAGGGCCTCGTCATCGACGTGCGCGGAAACGGCGGCGGCAGTCGCGACATCCTGCGCGCGCTGTTTCCGTTCTTCATGCGCAACGACGATCCGCCGCAAGTCGCGAACGTCGCCGCGTACCGGCTCGACGACGGCGACGATCCCGACCGTAGCGAGGGCTTCCTCGCCGATCGCGAGCTGTATCCGCTCTCGTGGAGTCGTTGGTCCGCGACCGCGCGCGTGGCGATCGGGCGAGTCGCGACGTCGTTCGCGCCCGAGTGGGCGCCTCCGAAAGGCGAGTTCAGCGCGTGGCACTACTTCGTGCTGGAGCGCGCCGCGAAGTCGATCGACTTCGTCTACGACCGACCCGTCGTCGTGCTCCTGAACGAGGACTGCTTCAGCGCGACCGATATCTTCATCGGCGCATTCGCCGGTTGGAGGAACGTGACGCTCGTCGGAACGCCGAGCGGCGGCGGCAGCGGCCGCACGCGATCCATCGCATTGCCGAACAGCGGGCTTCGCGTGCGCCTCTCGACGATGGCGTCCTACCGCACGTCCGGCCGCCTCTACGACGGCAACGGCACCGACCCCGACGTCCGCATCGACCCCGCCCCAACCGACTGGCTCGGCACGACCGACACCGTCCTCGACGCCGCGCTCACGCGCTTGCGGTGACGCGGTTGCGGACTCCGGACGAATCGCGGCACGACGGGAAAACAATCATGCGGGAAAACCGTGCTCCTTCCCCTATGCTGGTCGTGAAGCGCACGAACGGAGATTTCCCCGGAATGTCGTCACTTCGAAGGAGGTCCGTCCATGATTCGTCGACTCACCGTCGTCGCAATTGCCGTCGTTGCGTGCGCCGCAGGAATGCTGATTGCGCGGCCGAGCTTCGTGCGCGCCGGACAAACGGGCGGATTGCCCGGACGGACGCACAACATCGTGAAACAGCACAATCTCAAGCACTTGACCGGCACCGGTAGCGGCGTCATCCCGTTCTCGTTCAACCTCAGCGAGCGCCTCCGCAACGGTTCGTTGGCGCCGACGACGTACGTCGTTCCGACGGACCGCGTGTTCGTCGTCACCGACCTGCGCATCGAATCGCTCGGCCAAACGACCAACTTCGTCGGCGACTTTGGGATCGGCACGGGGCAGCGGTGGTCGATCGATTCGCAACGAGAGAACAACGACCATCCGTCGATCATTCGCGAGCGATTCGAGGGCGGCCTCGTGTTCGACCCGAACTCGCCGATCGGGTTCACGATGACGGCGCCGCTCGGCTTTGGCCAGCTTGCGATCGACGTGATCGGGTACGAGACCTCGAATCTGTAGGCGTTCATCAAGCGATAATCGCGAGCCGCTTGCGGAACGGCGTCAACGGATTGTTCAGCGAGTGCGGTGGGACCAGCGCTCGCGCGCGGCCTGATCGGCGAGCAGCGGAAGATAGACGCCGCCCACGACCGAGCGCGCTTGGAAGCCGGACTGCTTCGCGTCGGTCGTCTCGAACCAGTCGGTGAGCGGGACGCGCTGCGGCGTGTGCGTCACGAACTCGGCGAGCGGTGCGATCAGCGCATCGAAGTCCGCGCGCGAGTCGGCGAGCGTCGCGGTCCACACGGCCCAGTCGAGCTTCGTGTACGCGCTGCGATTGTCGAGCGGTAGGCCGAATCGGCCCTGCTTCTTCAGATAGAACGCGACTTCCTTGCGAGCGACGTCGGGCGGGAAGAGGCCGAGGCCGAGCACGCGATCCCACGCGAGGTTGTACTTCTGGCTCCACGTGCCGGGCTTGTCGAACGCGAGGCGATAGTGGTCGCCGTCGTCGGCCATCGCGATCCACTTCTTCGCCATCTCTTCTGCGGCCCGGCGATGGTCGGCGGCTTCTTCCGTCTTGCCGAGGCGATCGCACAGTTGCGCGACGCCGCCGATCGCGACGATTGCCTTGAGCGACAAGTTCGCGTTGTGCGCGAGATGGCCCGCGAAGTCGTCGGTGCACAGTTGGTTCTCGGGGTCGAGGCCCTTCTCGCGGAGATAGTGCGCCCATTTCTCGACCTCGGCCCAGTGGTCGCGCGCGAAGTCGGCCTTGCCTTCGACGCGCGCCATTGCGGCGAGCAAGAGCAGCATGTTGCCCGACTCCTCGACCGGCATTTGGTCTTCGGTGCCGCGCTCGCCGTCGCCGTAGACCTGGCCGTTCGCGAGCGGGAACGTGCCGAGGTCGTGCGGCGCAAACGGGTGGCGCCAACGCGCGGAGCGCGCGTACGCGAGCACGGGCTCGAGCTGCGCGCGCAGGAGCGGCGTCGACAACAGCAAGAAAAACGGAGCAGCCGGGTAGATCACGTCGACCGTCGAGATGCAGCCGTTCGAGAAGTTCTCCTTCGGGAAGTGGAGCGGCGTGCCGTCGAAGTCCGCCGCGAGCGCGTGCGCGGCGAGGCACTGCCGATACGCGAGCGTCGCGATGCGCGCGTACGGCTCGCCGCCCACGCGCGTCATGTCGGCTTCGAGCGCGTCGTCGAACGCGCGGCACTTTCCACACAGTGAGCGATAGTCCTTTTCCGCGATCGGCAGGAGGCCATCGACCTCCATGCCCGTGCGCCGCCAGTACGGCCGCAGCTTGCGGTTGAAGTACTCCACCGAGAAGACGTCGTCGTACGCGAGCATCACGTGACGCGACATGTTCAAATCGGTCACTGGGCCGAGCGAGAACGCGGTTGCTAGCACCGGCCATTCGTCGCTCGCCGCCCGCGGCATGCGCAGGTCGTCGGATGCCGGCAGCGCGCCCGTGCTCGCGAATGCGTCGCGACACGCACGGTCGCTCGCCATCGCCGAAAGCACGGGGTCGGGTGCGGCGAGATAGAGGTAGCCCCAGTCGATGCGCAGGTCGTCCCCCTTCTTCGCGAGCACGGGCTGCTCTTGCGTTCCCATCCGAAGGACGCTCATGTGGTCGAGCTGAAAGCGGCTCCACGTCACTGGCTGGCTCGCGGTGTTCACCGTCCACTCGCCCGTGACGTCGAAGTAGATCCAGACGTCGTGGGATCGGCCGTCCCTGGCGCGCGCGTCGAACGTTACGTACGTCACGGGGCGCGAGAGCACGTCGAGGTCGTCGGGGAGCGCCGGCGTGAGGAACGTGACCGTGAGGTGCACGCCCGCGTCCTCGAAGTCGTAGATCGTTCGCGTCTGATGCACGGCGAGCCCGACCTGCGTCATCGCGGGCGCCGTCGCCGGCTGCGGCCCGCACCAGCGCATCGTCTTCCCATCGACGCGCACCATCCCGCACATCGCTTGCGTCGCGCCGGTCCAGTGCCGACTCCAATCGTCCGTCAGCCGATCCGACGTCGACCACACCGAGAAGTAAGGATGATGCGCAACCAGCGGCACCGCCGGCGGCCGCGACGGCCCAACCGCAATCGCAACGACCAACGCACTCTCGAGCACGCTCATTCCCGTATGATCCACTAACTGACGCATACGGAGCCAGGATCGTTTTTGTCACTTACGCCGCGCCGGCATCGTGCCCATAAGTGGAAAAAATGTTCCAGGCTCCGTATGCGTCACTTGTAGGATCGCCCGCCGTGAGTAAGACGCAGCGATTGATCGAGAGTGCGCGGGCGGGGGATCGCGCTGCAGTCGACTCGCTTTACGCGCGGCATCAGGGGCGTCTGCTCGCGTTCATTCGCATGCAGATGAGCCCGGCGCTCGCTCGCAGCGTTGCGCCGGAGGACGTGCTCCAGGAGACGCACCTCGAGTCGGCGCGGAAGATCGGCGAGTTCGAGCCGCGCGGACCGGCGTCGTTCTATCGCTGGCTCGTCGAAATCGCGCGCTTCAAGATCTCGGAGGCCGAGCGGGCGCAGCGGGCGCGCAAACGCTCGCTCGAGTCGCCGCTCGAGGACGATCTCCACGCCTCGCAGACCAGCCCGAGCGGCCGCGCGATGCGCTCCGAGTGCGCGCTTCTCGTGCGCGACGCGATCGCCGCGCTGCCCGACGGGCAGGCCGACGCCGTGCGGCTGCGCTACCTCGAGGGCCTCACGATTGCCGAAACGTCGCAGCGCCTCGCGCGCTCCGAGGCGGCCGTGAAGGCCCTCGTTTCGCGCGGCCTCGAGGCGCTCGCTCGCCGAATCTCCGACACCCGCTGATTTTTCGCGATACCTTCCCGCCTGTCGCCGCCATTCCCTTTCTGGGATCGAACAAACGGAGGCCGAAATGGCGGAGTCGCTGGAAGACGTTCAGAACTCGCTGATCGACAAGCTGCACGCGGGCGAGCCGGTGGATCGCGACGCGGTCGTCGCCGCGCACCCGGAGCACGCCCCATCGCTGCGGCGATTCTTCTCGCTACTCGACGTGATCGAGGTGGCGCCGCCATCTGCGTCGCCGATGCCGTCGCGCCTCGGCGACTTCGAGATCGTGCGCGAGATCGGGCGCGGCGGCATGGGCGTCGTCTACGAGGCCGAGCAGCTGAGCCTGCGCCGGCGCGTCGCGCTGAAGGTGCTGCCGCCTGCCGTGTCGTTCGACCCGCGCGTCGTCGACCGATTCCAGCGCGAGGCCGAGGCCTCGGCGAAGCTGCGCCATCCGAACATCGTGCCCGTCTACGCGGTCGGCGAGGCGGCCGGCACGCCGTTCTTCGCGATGGAACTGGTCGAGGGCCGCTCTCTCGCGGCGCTCGTGCGCGAGCGGCGCGACGGTCACGACGCGGGACTTCCGCCCGCCGGTGACGCGTATCGCCGCTGGGCCGTCGAAACGATTGCAAAGGTCGCCGACGCGCTCGCCTACGCGCACGGCCGCGGGATCCTCCACCGCGACGTGAAGCCCGGGAACATCCTCATCGATCGCGACGGCGCGCCGCGTCTTACCGACTTCGGCCTCGCGCTCGACCTCGCGGCCTCGAGCCTCACCCTCACCGGCGAAGTCTTCGGCTCGCCGCAGTACATGAGCCCCGAGCAAGCCGTGCGTCGCGAGGCGCCCGTCGATCAGCGAACGGACGTCTACTCGCTCGCGGTGACGCTCTACGAAGTCCTCACTCTGCGACTCCCGTACGACGCGACGACCGGCGCGGAACTCCTCGGCGCGCTCACGGCGGGAAAGATCGTGCCGCCGCGCAACGTCGACCCGACGATTCCCGAGCCTCTCGAGCGGGTCCTCCTCGGCGCCCTCGAATGCGATCCGGCGTCGCGCTATGCGAGCGCCGCCGCGTTCGCGTCCGACCTGCGCGCGGTCCTCGACGCGCGGCCGATTGCCGCGCCCGCCCGCCGTCGATCCTTGAGAGTGATCGGGTTCCGGGTGAACGCGCGTCCGGTTTTCGAGCTTCCACTGGGCACGCCGGCCCGCCGCCGAGCTTTGGCTGCGGTCGCCGTCATGGTCGCCATCATCGCGATCGTCGGGTGGATGGCGTGGATGCGAGCGAGAGAATCGGCGCGCCGATCCCGGGACGCGATGTACGTGGCCCTCGGCGACGTCGAGGCGTCGAAGCGTCTCGGCAACTACGTCCATCCGGAGATCCACGTGCGGCGAATCGTGTCGCGCACTGAGCCGAGCCCGTGCCGCATCGAGGTCCGTCTCCACGCAAATGACGGCTACTTCTCGAACGCAGCGCTCTACGCGATTTGGGAAGTGTCGGTCGACGGCGGGCCGTTCATGCGTCTTTCAGCGCCGCCGCTCGACACCGATGCCGGCGTGGCGCTCGACGGCCCCACGTCGGCGATGACGACTTACTTCGCCAAGACAGATATGCGAACGCTTCTCGGAGACTCGCTGAAGAAAGAATCCGCCCGCGTGATCTTCCGCATCACGGCGCGCCTGCAATCCGGAAGACAGGGGAACGGCACGTTCACGCCGCCGTGGACGAAGATCGACGTCCCGTGGACGTGGACGAGCGACGAGAAGACGGTGTTCGTCTACGACCGCTATCCCTCGGACTACCCCGTGTCTGTCTCTGGGAAGACCGACGGAGCGGTGGCCGAGGACTTCACGCCTTGGCACCTCGAGTATCACGGCGCGATGAGCGGCGATGGCGGAACTCGGTACGTGCTGTTCAACCTCATCTATCGATCCAACCCGGGAACGCGCGAGACGACACCGGCGTGCGGCTACTTCGACCTTCGCGCGCCCGACGGCGCGACGCTCGCGACCGCAGAGATGTGCATCGATTCGCACACCGCGACGCCGGTTAACGAAGGCATCGGTCTCACGATCGGCGCCGCGTTTCGCCTCGAACCGAACGGCGGCGACGCGCAATCGCGTTTCCTCCTCGACCTCGAAGCCGGACGAGTGAAAGAGCTTCGCCTTGTCCTTCGCCCCTCGCGCGACGTCGCGCTCGAGCAACCGGACGTCGAGCGCTACTGGAACGGCACCCTCGACGTCACCGTCCCCGTAACCCACTAACCGGCTAACGGTGCCAGGCACCGGCTGCCGACGCGTACGGAGCCAGACGTAATTCCACCACATGTTTTCCCCACCCGCGCTGCGGCGCGACGGGCGTTCGATGGCATGCGAAATAATCCGCCGGAGTTGTGCCTGGCTCCGTACGCGTGCGGTCAGTGGGCGTGCGACTCGGCAGTTTCCAACAGTCGACGGAGCTCGATAGGGTCGACCGGCTTCACGAGGTGATGATCGATCTCGGCCTCGACGGAGCGCCGGCGATCTTCGGCTTGGCCGTACCCGGTCATCGCGATCACGAGCGCGCCGTGAAGCTTCGGATGCGTTCGAATGCGGCGAGCGACTTCGTATCCGTCGATTCCGGGGAGTCCGATGTCGAGCACGACGGCGTCGGGATGAAACGTCTCCGCGACTTCGAGCGCCGCTGATCCATCGTTCACGGTGACGACTTCGTGGCCCCACGTCCCGAGGAGGATCGCGAGCGTCTGTGCCACGTCGACGTTGTCGTCCACGACCAGGACGCGACAACGCGAACCGCTGTCGCCAGCCGCCGCGGTCGTCTCATTCGCAGGCGATCCGACGTTCGTGCCAGCTGCTGCCCGGCAGGGAAGGCGAACGACGAACTCGCTGCCCCTGCCGGTTCCCTGACTGTGGGCGCTCACGGTCCCCCCGTGCAGCTCGACGAGGCTTCGGACGAGCGTGAGGCCGATGCCGAGTCCCCCCTTCGATCGATCCAACGAGTGATTCGCTTGGGTGAACAAGTCGAAGATGTGCGGCAAGAGATCGGGCGGAATGCCGACGCCGGTGTCACGGACGCGAATCACGATCGTGTGGCCCTGTGCGCTTCCGGCATCCTCTCGATCAGTGGAGTCGACGACGCGCCTTGCGTCGACCGCAGCACGCTCGATCGAGGCCGTGAGCCAGATGCGCCCGCCGGGCTCGGTGTACTTGATGGCATTGTTGAGCAGGTTCGCCAGCACCTGCTCCAGTCGCATCGAATCGACCTCTAGCCAGACGGGCTCGGGCGGCAGCGCGATGGCGAGCTGATGCCTCTGCGCCTCGATCAGCGGCCGCACGGTGTCGACCGCGACGTCCACGATCGTGGCGAGGTCGACGGGCGCCTTGCACAGCTCGATCTTTCCGCGCGTGATTCGAGAGACGTCGAGGAGATCGTCCACGAGGCGGGTCAATGTTTCGATCTGTCGCTCCATGATCGCGCGCACCCGATCCACGCTCGCCGCGCTCGCGCCGGGGGCGCCGAGAAGGTGGACGGCGTTGCGCAGCGGCGCCAACGGATTGCGAAGCTCGTGGCCGAGCATGGCCAGGAACTCGTCCTTGCGCCGGTCCCCTTCCCGAGCTTCGTGGACGAGGAGCTCCGCTTGCGCTCGAGCCTCTTGCTCTCTGGCGAGCAGCAGTTCCTTTTCGTCGTCTGTCCGTTTGCGATCGACGACGAGACCGAGCTGGCTTCCGAGTCCGGCCATGAACGCGAGCAGCTCGGGCTCGGGGTCCCGAATCTCACGGCTGAAGAACTCGATGACGCCGAGCACTTGGGTCCCGAGCAAGATCGGGAAACCGAACGCCGTGTGCAATCCGTCGGTGATCGCAACCGGGGCGCGCGGGAAGTTGGGATCGGTGCCCACGTCGGGAATCCATGCCGGTTCACCGCTGGCCCAGACTCGACCCGGCATGCCGATTCCCCGGGTGAACGTGAAGCGGCGCGTCGCCTCTTCGAATCGGCGAACGTCCACCGACGGCTCGTGCCACACGGCGGCGCATCGAAGGACGCCGGATTGCGAATCGACGAGCCAGAGCGCGCCCATGTCCCACCAATCCAACCCGTCGCAGATCGCCTGCAGGATTCTCGGGGTCGCGTCGCTGAGAGAGGGCGATTCGGCCAGGACTTTAGTGACGGCGTTGCCGACCGCTCGCAGGCGCTCCGTGGCGTTTCTTTCGGCGATTCCCGACGCGAGCAGCAATCCCGTGACCGCCACGACAGCCATGAAGATCACGAGCGGGACCAGATTCTCGCCTGGCGAGCCGCCCGTGAACGGGCCGAAGCCGTGGAGCGTTCCCCAGATCGCGATGCTCGACGCCACCAGCGTTGCGAGCGCCGCGGCGAGGGGCTCGAAGCGAAGCGCCGCCCAGGTGATGCAAGGGAATATGAGGTACTCCAGCTCGCGAGGGATTTCTCCCGGCGCCCGTTGCCAACCGAATACGACGAGCCCGACCGCGACGAGCGTGAATGTCAACACCGCCCCTTCTGCGAGTCGACGCGGCTGCCAGCGGACTCTTCGGAGTGCCGCGCAGGTCAAGAGCGCGGGCGCGATCACGATGTCGCCCATCGCGTCGCCGAGCCACCAGACTCTCCAGAGCGAACCGAACGCACTCCACGGATGAACGTCGTTGAGGCAGAGGCTGATGACGCCAAGGGTCGCGCTGACGGTCGTGGAGAGAACTGCCCCGACGAGGATGAGCGCGACGGCATCCTTCAATCGTCCGAGCGAGTTGCGAAAGCCGACGACCGATTGGAGGAGCCACGCTCCGGCGACGGCCTCCAGCGTGTTGCCCAAGGCGATGCCGATCGCCGTGAGCAACGGCTCGTGAGGAGTCGTCGCATTCGCCAGAAACGCACCGATCGCTATCCCGGGCCATGCGCCGATGCCGAAGATGAGGAGCGCGGCGAGTGCGATGCCGGTCGGCGGCCAGACGGCGGAGACTTGCTCGGCAACGGACGCCATCGAGAGACCGAGCTTCGCCGCGCCGAAGTAGACGGCCGCGATCGAAACCGCGATGACGGCTCGAGCGCGCAGGCTCCGCCGCCCTGTTTCCTGATTGGCGCCCACTCTCGTCGTTCCCGCTCCAAAATTGAGCACTGCTCGACTTCGAGATTCGATCCCGTCGCTCTTCGCGAGGCGTTGGTCGCCGTCACTTCGGATCGACCCGGTCGATCCCGACCGCTCGTCGTCGACGACATCACTACCGAAACGACTCGGTTCGAGGTCGTGATGACGAACGATGCCGATCGAGCCCCGAAGCGACAGATGAGCGACACTATCCCGCGTCTGCAAGCATTCCCGTTCGGGAAATTCTTCTCCCGTGGCGCACGGAATGCCAGTCCAAACTGGAGACGATCGATGGGCCCGCACGGGCTGTTCCGACGCCTCCGCATCCGACGCCCCGTCGCGATCAACGGCGCTTGAAGAATTGCACCGCCCGCTCGTGCCGTTTGGCCGCCGCGAGGCTCGAAAACGTTCCCAGGTTCTTGCGCTTACCGGTGCGTGGATCCTTCTTGCGCGAGTAGAGCCGGTACTTGCCGGTCCGGAGCTTTCGG
>JACOTG010000085.1 GCA_016178505.1 Planctomycetota bacterium | reverse complement strand
CCGCCGGGTTGCCGGCGCGTCGCACTCGCGGGCGAAGTCGCGGCGGCGCGTCATTCCCCGTGGCTCCGCCATTGGCCGAGCTGCGTCGCGGATACTCGAAGGTTCTTGCCGAGATCAAGCGCCGCATCGGGCACGAGCGCGTGCGAGTCGTCCTGGCCGCCAACTCGGCGATGGTGCTCCTCTACTGGGACATCGGTCGCCGAATCCTCGAACGCCAGGAGCGCCTGGGCTGGGGAGCCAAGGTGATCGATCGGCTCTCCGCGGATCTGCGCGAGGCGTACCCGGACATGCGTGGGCTGTCGCCGCGGAACCTCTTCATGCGCAGTTTCGCGGCTGCGTACCCGGAGCGGGGAATTGTGAAACAGGTTGTTTCACAATTGCCGTGGGGTCATGTCGTGCGCGTTCTCCAGCGAGTGAAAGATCCCGAGGTTCACCTCTGGTACACGAGATCCAGCATTCAGCATGGCTGGAGCCGCAGCGCCCTCGAGCTTCAGATCGATCGCCGTGCGCACGAGCGCCACGGGAAGGCGCTCACGAACTTCAAGGCGACGCTGCCGCCGGACGACTCGGACATGGCGGGGCAGGTCTTCAAGGACCCGTACCTCTTCGACTTTCTCGGAACGGCCGACCCGCGTCGCGAGCGCGAGGTCGAGCAGGCCCTAGTCGATCACATCCAGCGCTTCCTGCTCGAACTGGGCAGCGGCTTCGCGTTCGTCGGCAGACAGGTGCACCTCGAATTCGCGAGCCGCGACCTCTTCATCGACTTGCTCTTCTATCACCTGAGGCTGCGGCGCTACGTGGTCATCGAGCTGAAGACGGTGCCATTCGACCCCGCGTTCGTTGGCACCACGAAAGCGTATCTCTCCGCAGTGGACGACCTCCTGCGCCATCCCGACGACAAGCCGACGATCGGCCTCCTCCTGTGCCGCTCGAAGGACAAGATCGTCGTCGAGTACGCGCTGCGCGATCTCCACAAGCCGATCGGCGTCGCCGGATGGGAAACGCAGGTCGTCGGGAAGCTGCCGGCCGACCTGAAGGGCAGCCTGCCCACCGTCGAGGAAATCGAGGCAGAGTTGCGCGATCGACACGGCGACTCGCCGCCGGGTCGAACTTCCTCGTGAGAGCCGTCAGCGCCACGCTGCGCGAAGCCCGAGGTCGAAGTTGTTCTTGTTGTGGCTTCGGGTAGCGTCTTCGCGACGATGACAGTGAACGGGACGGACGCTCAGAAGGCGATCTGGAACAGCATGATTTCGAACATTTATGCGCTGGCGCGGATCGCCGCGTGGACGCGGGATGCCGCTCTCTTGCAGGCGGCGAAAGACGGCGCCGGGTGGATTCTCGAGCACGCGGTGGTCGACGGTGATGGCCTCAAGTAGTGTGCGGTCGACAAGGGGCCGCCAGTCTACAGGGGCGGTTGGTACCACGGCCCGGCGGGGACCGGTCGGCTGTTTTTGCTGCTTTACGCGCTCACGGGCGAGGCTCGTTACAGCGACGCCGCGCTGAAGGGCGCGCGATTCGACATCGACGATGCTGCCAACGCGGAGAAGGGCGCGAAGCCGGGAGAGCATCCCTACGTACCGCCGAGCTATTGTTGCGGCGTGGCCGGAGTCGTGGACTTTTTCTGCGATCTCTATCCCGTCACCGGCGACTCGGCGCACGCGGCGTTTGCGAGGAACGCGGGCTCGTACCTGGTCACGGTTGCCATCGCGGACGGCGAGGGCCGCAAGTGGAAGAACGGCGCGACGGCCCCCAGCGGCCCAGTCGCGAGCAAGGCCACGGACTGCAACGTCGACCTCATGATCGGAGCGAGCGGCGAGGCGTTGGCGCTGCTGCGGGTTCTTTCGCTTGATCGACCGCAGGAACCCGTGCGATGGCTGCCGGATCGTGCGGTCACGGTGGCACCGGTCGCGAAGTGAACGGGAGGCGCGGCAGTTTGCTGCGTTTGCCGGGAATTCTATTCGACGATGATCCCTGATCCGACGACGGCGGACTAGAGTCCACTCGCTTGTCGGATGACCTCGCGCTTCGAGGCCTCCGCCTCGCCGATCTCGACTTTCTCGACGGAGATCCGGCCGACGGGCAGGATTGGAATCCCTAACCACCAACGCACCGATTGCACGTCGAAATGGAGAGTTCGAAATCCCCAGATCCGTCCGATCGCATCCCGATGAGTCGCAAGTCGTAAGCGATAGAAATCGAACGTAGTGTCTCGCCACGCCCACAGACGCTTCAGCACGAGCGGCACCGTGGTCTGCTCGAACGTTTCCGACTCGAGGCGCGGCAGTCGCCACCAACGCCATCCGAACGGAAACTCGCCGGCTTGCCATGCGAGCGGGCGGTGGACGTCGACTAGGAAGTAGCGTCCACCCGGTCTGAGGACCCTGAGCACGCTGTCGAACACCGATTCTGCGCGAGCGATACAGCCCGTACCGAACACGTGGGTCACAGCGTTAAACGATTCATGCATAGGATCCTCGAGGTTTTCGTCGCCCGACGGAAGCGCGAGCCTGCAGGCATCTCCTCGTACGAATACGACATTGACGTTGCCCCGCATCCCTTCCCTTCGACGGGCAATCGCGAGCATCGACTCGTTGTAATCGAGGCCGACCACCTGTGCGGGGACGTTAGCTCGGCTCAACACGTCGGCGATGGCCTCGGCTGTCAGTCCGGTTCCGGTGCTCAAGTCCAAAACGCGGAGGGTCGCGCCGCTCTCGATCTCCCGCGACGTCGCGAGCGTGAACCACCCGGCTTCACGTCGCCATTGCGTGTCCATTCCACGGGTGATGAAATGGTGCTTCCAGTCGTAAGAGGCAGCACATCCATGGTACGCACGGTCGACCTCCGCCTGGTCGAGCGACGCCGATTTGGAAACCACGGGTCGCATGGCCAGGAAAATTCCTAGTCGCAGGGCTCTTTGAAACGCCGCGATGCCTAGCCCCGCGAAGATCGTCGCCCGAGATTCGGGAGTGCGCTCGAGGTACGGCGGAAGGAACGCTCGGATGTCGGCTTCGGTGACCGCATGTGCCGCGAGAATGTCCCAATCGATCGCTACTCGAGTGCTCGCGGAACATCCTGCCGGTTCACTCGCGACCTCCTCAGTCACATCCATTTCGATCCTTTCGCTGGATCCCGAATCCTGCGGAGACCGCGTGGTGCACAAGCGTTTCGATGGACGACTGCGAAACGGTCGGCGGGTCAACGTTCGCGCGAAGCACGGCCACGGCATTACCCTGGTGGAACTTGGCCTCGTGGTTCACATATGCGCCGAACGTCTGCATCGTTCTTCCGATGACTCGCTTCACATCAATGCTCTCGGCGGTTTGTGCTTCCGAGCGGAGGGGGCCTGTTGTGAAGTCCCGATAGCCTAGTGCCTGCATGCTCCATCGAATGACGTCCTCGACCCGCGGCGGGAGAGCGTTGGTGACGTGGAACGTCAAGCCGCGCGCCTTCGCGGCGACGAGTGGCACAACTTGTCGAGCCATCCAGTCTCGCGGAATCAGATTCAAAGTAGAGGTGTCGGAGCACGGAATGTGACACGGGATGTGAAGAAAGCCGCTGTCATCGAAGGAGATGTTCGCGCTCGTGCACTGTGCTCGATGCCGTCGCCATCGCGCCGCGAGTAGACGTTTCAGCAACCAGAAGCCACTGAAGAATCCGTAATAGCCTGAGAACTCTGGAATGGCTCCAGAACCCGAATCACCGACGACAATCGCCAGCCGGTACACCGAGAAGTCTCCGGTTCGACGGGCGTGAACCAGGCGTTCGCTCTCCAACTTCGACGCTTCGTAGGCATTGCGGGTTCGTTGTCCCGCGTCGAGTTCGTCCTCGCGAAGCTCCTCTAGGTCGCCGGCGACGAACGCAGTGCTCATCAAATGGAACTCGGGAGCACCCAGCGCGTCCGCGAGATCGATGGCATGCTCCGTGCCGCAGACGTTCACGTCCCAAACGTCTCCGGGAACCATCTCTTCGAAGCGTGTGCTCGCGGCGCAGTGGAGGACCTTTGCGACCCGTCCGCGAAGTCCGTGTATATCGGAATCGGTCACCCCGCACAGCGGCAGCTCGACGTCGCCCGAAACGACCCGCAGCTCCCCCGGAGGCCGTCGCCATTGGCTCTTCAACGTCGATGTTCGAGGATTGGTCAATCCGCCCCGCGCGAGGCTGACTATCGTGTATCCGATCTCGGCCAGCAACGGGCAAACGGCGGAACCGACGATCCCAGTCGCTCCTGTGACGAGAATGAAGTCTTCATTGCTCACGTTACAAACTCCAAGCGCAATCGAAATCGAAAGCATCGCAAATTACCGACGCCTCTCGCGCCCTCCACGGCGGCCCGACGACCGAAATAGTCAGAAGATAGAGAACGCCCGCATCGCGCTGCATCTCACCGTTCATCTCAATAACAAGCACTTCACGGTGCCGTGGTTACTGGAGTGGCCCTGAGAATCAATAGCACACGAATCATTGTGGGCAACAGAACGCACATCGTCGTCATTACACCGACCCAGAAATGGTATGGACGCGAACGACGAATCGCGAAGCCCGGCGCTTGCCAGAACAGGAAGATCCAGAATGCGAGTGCCGTTACTGCGAAGTACGCCAGCACGAATCGTGGCTCGTCGTCAAGCGTTAACGACACCGGTACGATCGCGAGGAGCAGAGGCGCGTAAATACTCAAGCCCGAGCCGCCCGTGCAATAGATGAAGTATCCGAGTGACGTCACGTCGAACAAGACGTAAATCCGTAGCGCCCACTTCTGCGTCAGCAAGTGAACCGTTTCTGCTTCTCGTCCGGTGATGAACTTCCAAACGAGGGGGGAAGATGCTTTCGTGGAAGAAGAACGCGACCACCGAGGCGATGGCGACGAGGATCACGATCGACACCATTTGCTGCACGCGCCGGGGCGACAGCTCGGTGATCACCTTTAGGTGAACTAGAGAGAACCCGGCGAGCAGAACGCCCAACAACTGCACGAAGAACAGCGCGATCATTCGTCCCAAGTCGTCGTCAGCCGGCGATGGGACAGGTACTAAATGCATGGTACGCCTCCATCGCAAATGCACTCCTCGATCGTAAGTAAGAGCAATCGACTACGGGCGATGTCCTGCTCCGGAGTTAACCGGCACGGATGGGTGCGTGCGTAGCCATCGGGAAGCTCCTTAGGCTTTCACGAAGACCTTGAGCAAAGGATCGATCCAAGCAAAGAAGAACTGGCGAACATCAGGAAAAACGGAGCAAAGAAACAAGAGGAGAGGTACGAGCCCGAGGAACACCACATTCGAAACAAACGTGCGATCCCAGGTGGTTACGCCCGGCGCCGTTCCGGTGATCCGGCTCAATACGACGTTCTTGTTCATTTGGGTGACGATGAACATTACCGCGCTGATGCCGCTGGCGATGATGAGAAGAAACACGAGGCGGAAGACGGTTTGCGGATACAACGGATAGGAGCACAAGAGAAGCGTCAACAGAGCGATCGACACCAGGAGGTAGATCGCCAGACCTCGAAGCTGCCGGGTTACCCATTCGACAAATTCGATGAATTGGAGCGCCACGAACTCTTCGGCGGTCTCGTTCAGCGCGGCGAGATGAGACGGCATTGGCGCCGGCATCTGCGTGAGAGCTGCGTGCTCACCACGACGCGTGGCGACAAGATGGGACCAGACGACCATGACGGTTGTGCCTCGTTCCGATTCGCCCACGGCATTGGCCGGCGACCGTTTGGGGAAATTCTGCGCTGCGATCTTGAACGCCGTCGTCGGCGTGGGGGCGAGGGTCGTTACGCGCCAGGCGTGTTCGCGGACCGATTCCCAGAGTTCCCGAGACGTGTTCTCGATTTGTCCAGCGGCTTGCGGAAACCAGAGATTGACAAGCGTTGCTGCGGTCAGGTGTTCCTTTGCGCGATCGCATGCCGCAAGGAACCAAGGATTCTCGTGCGACTGCAAAATCGTTCGAAGCGAGTCCCAAACTGCGACGAAGCGGAAGAAGCTCCAGGTGATCGCAAAGAGCATCCCGAGGATGCCAAGGCGCAAGAGGATGTCGAACCACGGCAGAGGCAATCGTTTCTCGTCACCAACGAACGGGACGATGCCTTCGACGGTGGGTTGAAATCGACTGTAGAGCCAGGCTCCGAGGGCAATGAGAAATAACAGGAACGCGACCGCCCAGGTCGTGGGGATGGCGCATTCCAGTCGTCCCCGTATGGATTCGGGGCCGTTGGGCAGCGGGGTGTGCGGGGTCGCAACGTCACGCGATCCCTCGTAGCTCGTCGTCTCCGCGAGTGACTGGGTGCGAACCAGATTCCATACCGACCACGTGAGAATGCCTCCGCCGATCAGCAGGAGCGGAACAAGGGGCGATACGCCTTGATCGATCAGTGCGACGCGTTCGAACATCAATTCATACTGCGGCAGGGCGGACAAGTGGAGAATGTCAGTTGCGACGCCTATCGTGGTCCACACGTACAGTATGGCGACTGCGCCCACGGTGAGACGCGCCAACCCCTCGATGATCGCGAGGCATCTAAACTTTAATGGCATGGTTCGCGCATCGCGTGCGAGACGTGCAAAATCTCCGGCATGTGTGAATACGAGCCAAACGCCGTTGGAGGCCTTGAATAAGGCCGCAACGGCAGCGACCAGGGCTACGACCCAGCAGAACAGGCGCAGACTGAGAAACGAGTTCCCGACAGGGTTCGCGCCGCGCTCATGGCTCGCGGAAGGCCCTGCGATGAGAACGGCCGTCGGAAGGAACAGGCCGAGAAGTGCCACGAACACGAGCGCCATGCAGAGTTGCCGATGCACTACGAGTGAAACGCGCTCGACTCGATATTTCACATCGGCGACGGTTAGAAGCGGTGCCGTGGAGATGCCCCGCAGTATGGCGCGTGACACGCCTCGGCCACCGACCCATCGGTCGAGTTGCTGGGCGGCCAGGGTCACAATGACGAGACCGAGAAGGAGGACGACAGCCACCGGTAGAAAACCGTGACGTTCGTCGTTCCTCCTGGAGGGGCGAATACAGATTGAGCGGCAACATAGCGCTTTTGCCGACGGTGGTTATCCAGACGGGGGGGCGCGACGACTTCTCGTTTGTGTCAGTCGGCGAACGGTAGTCGGCCAGCGTTGCCTCCGGCCGGAGAATGCTGAACGCCGCATTAAACGTTCCTTCGGCCCCGTCACTGGCAAACGCCAAGTCGCGCGTTCCGTCAAACTGCGGATGCCAGTCGTTCGCGCGAACGAGGAGGGGATACGTGGAGATGACCAGCATTCCTCGAAGCGCGTCGTTGAAGTCGGGTCTTAGGTAGAGAAGATTGCTTTCCGTAGTCACGAGTTGAACGTCTGCGAGTCGCTTCTTGATCTCCGCCCCGAGGAAAAGTTTGTCGCGTACGTCGGTTGCGATGAGGACCACGAGCTGGATGTTTCGGCTCTGAAGCGTGCGCGCGAGCTCGGCCATCATCAGGTCGGTGGTCGGCGGGGTAAGTGGCGAAAGAGGCGGGGGGGTTTCGCGGGGACGCGCCGACTCTTCGAGAGTTAGCTCGACCCGAGGCGCATCCTGCTTTCCGAACGGGGCCAGGTCGTTAGGTGGACTCTTTCGATCGCGACCATAGGCGGCTCGGAGCGTCGACACGTTCATTGGGAATGGCACGCTCAAGTAATCGCCGATAGTCCGCGATGACGACGTCCTGGAGCCGTACTCGGTCGACGCCTCGTGTACGACAGCAACGTGCGACGGCTCAATGCCGAGACAAGGGACGATTTCGTCTCTCAACGCGTCGAAAAGCACGTCATCCGGGTGAATCGTCGAACGAAAGTGGATTCGCCAATCGGGGTTCGGTCCCGCGGCTGCGAAAGAGCCGGCGCTGCTCGTGCCCGCTGCACATAGTCCCGTGAGCGTCTGCTCGTTACGTGCGCTCGTCGCGGCACCGGTGACGATGTCGACACTCCGGTGCTCGCAGAACCAGAGCCATTGGTCCAGCGATCGACGCAGGGAAAGTGACGATCCCGAGAACGTCGGGCCGACGACACGAAGCTCGTCGCTCGCCCCGCATCCAAAAACGTCTCTGAGGTCCTCGCGGTCCTTGAGAGCGTGAGTGAACGCGCCAATGTGAATCCCGTTGGTCGGCACTTCGCCGACGAGGTAGCAGAGTTCGAGATGCCGAACGTCGGGGTCTTGGTCTCGAAACAGAAGCACGCCCGGTGTCTCATGGCGCAGGGTCATCGCCGCGTTGAGATCGGAACTGATCTCTGCGCCCCACGGCAGCCAATAGTTCACGGGTACGTACCCGGCGCTCTCGTACGCCCGACGGAGGGCGTCGAGTTGGGCGTCGAACATCCAATCCAGATGCGATTCAACGGGATCGGCGATCGTGGCCACGAGAAACCCGATCTCGTATCCCATCGAGGTCAGCGACTGTGGTGATACCCCAAAAAACTCTGCCAGCCATCGCCGACCCGGCTCGGTAGGCTGTTCTTTGTCGTCGGTCGACTTGCTCGCGATGTCTGCACCGGAAGCCGGCTTCGATGAGAAGGTCGCCTTCGACGATGCGTTCGAAGCGTCGCCGCGATCGGACGGCCGAACGAGGGCGGCGATGGCCGCGATGAGGGCGCCGAGGCTCGCGACGCTGACGATTCGAAACCTACCCATTGGCAAGGGCTCGTCTCAGTTCGAATGTCATCGAATCAAGCCGACGCGCGCGCCGGGGGGAAATGTAGTCCTTCCGGGGATCACACACGGTCGTCACATCCAAGCGAAATAACTGCTCCTTACAGTAATAACGGGACTACTTTCGAGACAATGTCCAGGAGATCGCCGACCGCAGTCAGAACTGCGGCAACGTCCTTCAGGTCCTGGAGGGCCTCACCAACCTGGTCTCGTCCCGTCTCGAGATCGGCTTCGTTCGCTTTCAGGTTATCGCGCATGTCGACAAGCTCTTCGTTGTCGAGGCTCAACCGCGCATGCTGCACCATGATCAGTTTGCGCGCTGCGTCCTTGCGTTGAGCGGCCGTTGCGGTATCGAGATCCAGAAGGAATTCCGGCGATGTCATGGCAAGGAAGGTGTCACGAAGCTGGTGGATGGTGGCGTCGCGGATTTCTGCTGGAGTCATGGCGACCTCCTCCGATTGGGGCAAGGACGGTTAGTTCGTCCCCTGGTGAAGTTTCTCTAACAGAGTAGCCATCTGATTGATGTCGTCGACCAGCGCGGGCAAGTCAGAAATGCTGAAGCGGTTTTCTGTCAAGGCCACGAAGGATTGCGTCAAATGATCGACGGCCGTGACAGCGGAGTCAGCTGCGCCGAGCGCAAGCTGCGCCTCCAAGATGTCTTTGCGCCTCGACGACCAGTCCGAAGGCACGGTGTCGGAGATGTATGGCCGATCGACGTCGGCGGTCTCCGCGAGGTTCAACTGTGCCTGGAGATCGACCTTCATGATGTCTCGAACCGCTACCATCGCTGCTCGCTGGGTAGCCAGTTCGCGCTCGATGATCGGACCGCGCGTCTTCAACTCGTGCTCGAGGGCCGCCAGTTGAAACTGTCCAACGACCAACGGTATGACTCCCCCAACAAGATCGCCGATCGGCGCGTCACCGAGTTTTGCGGACTTGATCTTGCTGCTGAGCTTCCCGAGGGAATCAACGATCCCTTCGGACGCCTTTCCAATGGAACTCGCGGCGTCGCTGTCCGCGAGATCAGAGAGCGCCTCGAAGTAGGAGCGCAGAAGCCGGCCGTGGCTCGCAATGTCCGAGAGAATGACGAGCCGCTCGCGCAAGAGTGCGTTGGATTTCAGCACGGCGTTCTTTCGCTCATTCGCATTGAGGGCGTCGTGCGACTGGAGCAACGTGGCGGAATCGGTGTCTATCGCTGCGCTTCCCGCATTGTCGAGAAACATCGCTTGTGCGTCGACGAACGCTTCGCCGGCCTTCGCGAAGTCTTTGAAGTGATTGATCGGTGCGGACGCGCATGCGGGCAAAAACGCCACGCACATCATAAGCGCCGCGATGGTGGGGGCCGTTGTGCGCAGCGAGTCAGCTCGAATCAGTCGATCGTGGCGGGTGTCCGAACCGCGCCACTCCCGTTGAACTCGAAGGAATGACCGTGGATCATCGGAAGCAAGACAAGTCACGTAGCACCTCCAGACTGTGCCGGCCGGGAATCACGACGAAATCGTTGATGGCGTTTTCTGCGTCGTCTTCACCCCAATGCGGCTCGTCACGCGAGAATCAAAGGGCTCTCTTCGGGATCAAGGATCAGGGAGTTCGTTGACGGAAGTTGACGAACTCGCGTTCGAACACGGTGTCTGGTTCGCGAGTTCGCCCTCCTGCGAGCAATCGTCCACTACTTTCTCGAGGCTGTCGTGCGGCCCTTCTGTCTCGAAATCGTGAGGTCACTCTTCATCCACTGATGGCGCGGCGTACGGCGCCGATCCCGTCGGCTTCCGAGTCGCGGTCTCATGCTGTAGCGGACCGCCGTCTTCGCCGGATACAGCTGATACCAGCCGCTCCCCGAATAGATGTCGAACGCACCGATGTAGCCACCCGGGAGGAGCTGGAACGGCGCGGTGATCTTCTGCTGGAAGTCGAACTGCGTGCCTTGCTCGCGGAACCCCTCGAACCACGCGGGGAACACGAAATCGGCGTCGCAGACCTCGTACGCGTAGAGCGTCCCATCGGTCTCGGAGGTCTGGACGAGCGCACTCAGGTTGATGTCGGGATCACCGAGCATCTCGAGGAGCTCGTGGCTCGCGGTGATCGTCCACGACGAGCCGAAATCCACGTCGCTCTTGGCAAACACCTTTCCCAACGGAAGGCCAGCGCTCGTGATGTCGTGATACCCGAGCGCCCCGGCTTGATCGGAGGTGTCGAGGATGACGAGCCACCAAGCGTCGGGTGACGGATTGCTCCCAGACGGCAGGAACGTCAGAGACGCGTCGATTCCCCAGGCGGGCGCGAAGTCGTTTGAGACTTGCCTCTGGAGCGCGTCGACCGCGGCTTTCGCGTCGGAATCGCTCACGACGGTGGATTCATTGATGATCGCGATCTTGATGTTCGGCATGGAACGACCTCCCATGAAGAGTTGGTAAATTCGTACCCGTCTTAGCCCGTCAGCTGAATGTGCTCACGGTATGGTCACCGAGAGTCGTTGTCTCTCGCGATGTGCCGCTGCCCGCGTCTCTAAGTAATGGAGCGCCGCTGCCGCTCGAGACCCGCGAAGTGTCTTCCCCCCAAATCCCATCGTTAGTCGAAGTTGAATCGACCGCAACCACGCGCTCGCGAGCCGTCACGGCCGTTTGAACTTGCGTCGAACGGCGTCGACCGACTGCCGATCTCATCTGGAACGGAAGTTCTTGGGCGACGTGACAAGAAAAAGTGCCCGAATCAGGACTCGTGCTTCGGTGGGGGCCGTGCCGGCCTCTCGGCGATCGGCCCGCGCGCGGTCTCAAGAGGAGCGACGGGTGGCTTCCGGAAGCACTACCCTCTCCCAAAACGACTGGAGTCGGAGTAAGAATGGGCCCCCGCTGCAGAAGAAGTCGCTTAATGGAGAAACCAGGTTCGACTGAGCGGTCGATCCGTGTGTCTCGGGATTGACACGCCGGCTCGGGATGAAATCTCCCAGAGGTCTGCCCGTCTCGCGTCACGGAGGCTGAATTCATGCGTTCTGATGAGAGTCGGAGGAAGCGAGCGATCGGTTCCGGAAACGATCGACACTCGATCGATCACCTGTTCGCGGCGGTGTGCCGCGGGGATCCCGGAGAGTTCGATCGGTTAATGAACTCGTACCGTCCGTTTCTTGCGTCGATCATCCGGCGCGGAATGGACGCTAAGCTTCGCTCCGTACTCGAGCCCGAGGACGTGATGCAGGACGTGATGCTTTCTGCCTACCGGGGCATTGCTGAGGCCAACTTTGCGAGCGACGCGTCATTTAGAAGCTGGCTTCAGACTTTGGCCCAAAACCGCCTTGCGGACCTCTTTCGCCGGCACTTCAAGACACAACGTCGCATTTCGAGTGCTCTGTCACTCGACGAAACGACGAACGGTCCGGATGGTCGACATCGCAGCGATGGGATTCCCGCAAAGGGGCCGGGCACGACGACGTTGGTGAGCCGCCGCGAGGCCGTAGAGCGCGTAGAGGCGCTGCTGGCACTCGTGCGCCCCAAGGACCGGGAGTTGGTTCGTCTCGCGTTCATCGAGCTGGTGCCCACGAGCGAAATCGCGGCTCGATTGGGAATGAAGCCGGAAGCAGTTAGGAAGAGATACTCGCGGGTACTCGATTCCTGCCGCGTTGCCTTTCGCCGTTTCGCGGACCGAAACGGCGGCAGTGTCGAATGAGTCCTCGAAACCCGGAAGTCGATCGCATACTCCAGGAGTTCATCGATCGACGAGCGCATGGCGAGTCGCCTTCTCCGGAGGATTACCTCAATCGATTCCCGCACCTGAGTAGGGAGCTTCGCGCGTACTTCGCAACCCTCGAGTCGCTCGATCGCTGTGTCGCGGGCCACGGCACTCCGCCACCCAACGAAACCGTCTTCGATGACTTTCGGATCGTAAAGGAACTCGGGCGCGGCGGCGGCATGGGGGTGGTCTTCCTGGCAGAGCAGTTGTCCCTGCACCGACTGGTTGCTCTCAAGCTCTTGGGCGTGACCGCCCCTCAGCGCTACGACGCGATCGAGCGATTCCGTCGCGAGGCCGAGATCGCATCTCGGCTCCGTCATCCAAATCTCGTGACGGTTTACGCCGTCGGCGAGCAGCAAGGGTATTGCTACTTCGCGATGGAGTACGTCGAGGGCGTGCCCGTTTCACGGCTCCTATCGAGGCTGAGGGAATTTGGCGCCGAGCGGCTTGCGGAAGTGGATCTCTTTGCGATCGTCGCGGACCTGGCGGGCTCGCCGAGTCCAGCGCTGGACGCTGCGGCTCCTCCTGACGCTGGCGGCGCTGCAACCCGACGTACTAGTTACTTCGCGACCGTCGCGCGAGTCATCGCCGAGCTCGCGGACGGTCTCGCGTTTGCGCATTCCCGCGGGATCATCCATCGGGACGTGAAGCCCTCGAACATCCTGCTCACGCTCGACCTCGTTCCGCAACTGGCCGATTTCGGGGTCGCGCGTGACATCGGCCAAGAGACCCTTTCCACTACGGGCGATCTCATCGGGACGCCCTACTACATGAGTCCCGAACTCGCCATGGCTGGACGCATTCCCGTCGACCACCGAACCGACGTCTACTCGCTCGGCGTGACGCTTTTCGAATTGCTCGCGCTCGCCGTTCCGTTTCCGGGTGCGTCCTCGGCTGAGGTGATGACGAGGATTCTCCTGGAGCCCACGCCGCTCCCGACGCGCTTCAATCCCGGCGTGCCGCGTGATCTCCAAGTGATCGCCCTCAAGGCGATGGAGAAAGAGCCGAAGGATCGGTACGCCAGCGCGACCGAGATGGCCGAGGACCTGCGTCGGCTCATTCGCATGGAGCCGATCCACGCCCGGATGCCAGGTCCGATCAAGCTCGCCACGCGGTTCCTGAAGCGCCATCGCGTGACGGCGGTGACCACGGCCGCACTCGCGTTCGGCGCCCTGGCGTCGATTGCGTGGACGCAGTACTCAGCCAAACAGCGATCGATCGAGGAAAGAAAGGCCCAGGCCGCGAGCGATGAGGCGGAAGGCAGCGCCGAGGAGCCGGCATCGTGGCGCAACGCGCAAGCCACCTGGCGGGCGCTCATTCGAGACTACGGAAACGCGATTCCTGAAGCGCCGGGCGCGATCCAGCGAATCGAAGACAAGATGTCGGATGCGAAGAGACTCTTACGGGAACACGCGGACGAGTTGCTTCGCCACTCCGGAGAAGCCGAGTTCAACCGGTACCAGGCGGGTCAGTCGCTCGATGCCTTGATTCGGCTCGCGGGAGACAACCCCGAGCTTCGTCGAGAGAGAAACGACGCTTGGGGGCTCATGCCCGTCGAGATCACATCCGAGCCCGTCAACGCCGAAGTGATTCTGTATCCGATCCAAGGCGAGTCCGGTTCCATCGTCCGCACGCCGCATAGCCTGGGTACGACGCCGATGACGACGCTAGAGCTTCCAATCGGCCAACATTGGCTCGTTATCGAGAAGCCGGGATTCGGCTACGGGGAGTATCTCCTCGACGTCACGCGAACCGAGTCGCCAAATCGCCTTCACGCCCACTTGCGTCCGACGGCGGCGGTCACGGCCGACATGGCCTCGATTGCCGCCGGGCAATTTCGCCTCGGATTCGATCCCGACCCGAAGGTGCGGCCGCGCCTCGACGAGAAGAAAGAGACACTCGTCGAACTTTCGGCCTACTTCATCGATAAGACGGAGGTGTCGAACGAGCAGTACGCGCAATTCGTCCGCGAGACGTCCCATCGAATCCCATACGGCTGGAGGCGGACATCAGGCTCCTTTCTTCCTGGAACCGAAAAACTGCCGGTGACCTGCGTCAGTTGGGATGACGCGCGAGCGTACGCCGAATGGGCTGGAAAGCGGCTGCCGACCGAGGACGAGTGGGAGGCAGCTGCCCGCGGAATGGACGGACGCCTCTATCCGTGGGGGAACGAGTTCATCGCCGAAAACGCAACGCCACCGATCCCGCAAAGCGCGGGGATGACGTTTGATCAAGACGCAAAACTCGTCGCGGTGGACTCGATGCCGCAGGGGCAGAGCCCGTTTGGCCTCAATCACATGGCTGACAACGTCGAGGAATGGGTGTGGGATCGTTGGTCGCCGTCCCTCGACGAGAGATTTGCCGTTCCGTGGCCACGCGCTCACGGAGAGCGTGTCGTGCGGGGAGTGTGGACACAGCCGATCGATCTCGACTGGCGGTGTCTTCTGACGCCACGCGGCGAGCACCTACCCGATCGCTTTCACTCGTACCTGGGATTTCGCTGTGCCAAAAGCGTCCGTCCTTGAGCTGACGGAACGCGGGTGAAGACCAGGTCTATCGATAATCACGTAGCTCAGTAATTAGAGGGGGACCCATGTCGAAGTCGAAGAGCGGAACCACTGTCTCTGAGGCGAAAGGAAGTGGCGGTCTCCATGCCGCACCATCGCCAAACATGGCTGGACATGCGAAAGGCCCAGAACAGCGTCAGGAAATGCTGACGATCCACAAAGCCTTACTGGCGAATCCGCAGGTAGTCGGCAAGCGCGTTCAAGCTCCGACCAAGGGCGCGACCATGGAGGAGGTGATCATCGAGCGCTGCCGGGATGCGCAAGGCAACTGGACGTGGTGCTCGTGCGAAATCGTCCTGGTAGGCGGCGTGCCGACGAAGATCTGCACGCCGGTCTAATCGCTCGCGTCAGTAGTAAGCAACTCGGCGAGGCCCGGGCGGATCGGGAACGCGTCACGCGATATCGCGGACATGTTTCATCCCGACCGCCCGGGAGCAGTTCTCGGCCCAACAAGGGCGATTCACGTTCTCGAGCCCATTCGCACCAACCGGCGTTATCCGGTCAGTAGTCGTCCCGTCCGATCGCTGGTTGAGGCGCGTTGACCCATCTCTGCCTAGTCCCGATGCAGGCTCGATCCTCAGGTCCTTCTCGAATCACCCATTGTGAGTTCGACCTATCCGTCGGCTGCACCCTCGAGAGCCAACGTGGCCCTCGGAATTAGTATCCCGCCCGGCGCGGATCTGCGTTCAGGGAAAATCGTGGAAGTCGTTCACAGGGAAGGCGAAGAAGTCCGTCTCGCTAGGCAATCGGACTCACTTGACCCCGACGCGTGAATCCACCTGCTTCGCATGCGTAACGCGGCGACGAGTCGAGTTTCCGGCGTGTAAGCCTTCCTGGGACCGAAGTCACCGATTCCAGCGAGAACTGTGCACGGCGAGTTCACGCAAGCACACCTCAACTCAGGTTCCGTGCGATTCATGCGTGAGCGTAGGCGTCGGGACGCCGTAGTCGGACTCGCATAATGGTGGACGAACTTAGGGGCGTCTAGCACACGGATTCCGTAACACTCGTTTTTCCTGTCACGTTGCCATCAATTCCGCGTTTGATTGAACGGCGAGCCAACGCGAACTCACCGGATGCGTTGGCTGGCGATTGCCGCATGAAGGAGAACGGACACCGATATTCGGGTCGCGAGATCGAGGGTCGACGCGTCTCTCGACGAGTCGGGGACGCACCGGCGGCGTGACATTTGGTTCGTCAGTCCACCAATGAGCGCCGCTCGATTGCTCGAAATCACTGCGCTTGAATTGTCCTTTCCCCGGCTCGGAAACCCGTTCTTGGGGGAGCCGGAGAGTCTCCGTCATGCGAGGCAATCGTGTCACGGGTCGACAGGCGACTGACGTCTTGGAAAGGACGGGGATAGCGGCATGAATTCGGTCACGCGTTCGTCACAGAAATCGGGCATGGCTTCAGTCTGCACCGCATTGGCGGTGGCTGGCGCGGCGACCGTGGTGCTCGCGCTCGGAATGAACCAGCGTGCCAACGTGGAGTTCCACTTCGTGCGAGGCACGGTCGTTGTCCCAATCCACGCGCAGCCGCAGCAGGAAACGCGCACTCCTGAAGTCGCCAAGACAATCGCTTTGCCACACGCCAGCGTGTATCTCGTGCGACCGAAAGATCCAAGTCGACCGATCGCTTCGGCTCTTTCCGACCTGAGCGGGCGCTTTATCATCAAGACGGATGAAACGGGCGCGTTCAGTCTCTGCGTCGAGGCGGAAGGCTTCGACCGCCACTGCGAGGAGAAAGAGTTCCGGTTCGCTGGACCGGCGCTCTGGTATGGAGACCTGATCCTCCCGCTTCCATTGCGATCCAAGAGCGAAGCAGCCGCGTTCGGATCGATCACACTGTCCGACGGCAAAGTGGCACGGGGCTTCGAACCCTTCATGGACGTGAATGCCTATCCCATAATCGACCTGACAACCGGGTCACGCTCGAAGCACCGAGCTTACGTCAACAACTTCGGCGAGTACGTGATTCCCCGAGTCCCAGTCAAGGAGGACTTTGCCCTGCGGGTCTCGATCGATAGTCACTCGATCGAGCGTCGGATCAGAGCGCAGACGAAGTTGATCCCGGGCGGCATCTATCCGATAGATATCGTGTTCCCGGCCGCAGCGCCGCGAATCCGGCTCGTTTCGGCCATGGCCAACGGAAAGCCCATTCAGATTGCAACTCCCGGTAGCACCCTCACGCTTCATGCCGTCGCGGACGATCGCGATGGGTTCCCGCTCCAGTACCGATGGCTCTTACCCGATGGATCGCTGGTCGGCCCCACGACGAACCCCGACCTCAAGTGGACCGTCCCTTCGCAGCGCGGAAACTTGGCGTTCTCGGTTCTGGTGAGCAATCAGCACGGCGGCTACACGCAGGACGGAATCACGTTGACCGCGGCCGCAGCGGCGGCTCCTTTCAGTGGTACGGTCGTCGACACGTTCGACGAGCCGATCGGCGGTGCTCTCGTCGACGTGAATGGCCGCTTGACCAATGCAAACGCGCGGGGACAGTTCAGCTTCAGCGTGCCCCTCGCCGAGCGCTACGTCATGAACATTCGCAGTTCTGGCCTCGAGAGCCCCAACCAACGCGGATTCGGCACCGGCTCCTACATCTACAAGGCTCCGATCACCGGAGGGCGGTGGGTGCTTCGCCGTGCTCAAGTCACGACCGTCGATCCCACGCAGCCCATCGTCGTCCAGCATCAAAGAGGCGAACGTGATTGCGTCGGATTGACCTCGAAGCGAATGGACTGGAAGACGTTCAACATGCCGGAGATCTTTCAGTTTCAAGATGGACGCGGGAACGTCGTGCCTTTGGGTGACGTGGGTGCGCGCGATCCCGCAGGCGTTCAGCGGGCAATGCGGCTCGTGTCACGCATCAACCCGGCGCTTGCACAAACACTCGGCGAAACAACGCGAGTGAAAGGGGAGATCGAATCGGGTCGCGTCCCCTGTACGCCGGGGATCAAGATCGAGATTCCGGCCAACGCCCTCGTCGATCCGAGCACCAATCGTCCACCAAACGGTCCGGTGCAGCTTGCACTATCGACGGTGGATCTCACGGCGTCTGACCAAATGCCTGGCGACTATTCGGCCGACGACGGCACAGGCAACATTTTCGGGATGGAGAGCATGGGCGCGGGCAGCATCGAGATCGGTGCCGGCGTCTCGAAGTACCAGCTCAAGCCCGGGACGAGTGCGACCGTGACGATCCCGGTCGACGTCACTCAGCTAGAAGGCGGGGCAGTCTTGGAACCGAAGGTGCCGTTTCTCTACTACGACGAGCGAAAGGGCGTCTGGCTTCAGGACGGCGAGGCGACTCTGAGCGGGAGCGGCTCCAACGTCGCTTACGTGAAGAAGGTCACTCATTTCTCGACGATGAACGCGGACATCCTCAAGTCCGGCCAATCGTGCGTTGCCGTCGAACTCGATCCAGCGGCAGGATTCACGCTACCGCTCGACGTGGAGGTGATCCTTCAGCCCTCCGTCCCGAACCCGAATGTGATCCAGGTGCGCCACCTTCTTTGCGACTCGACCAAGTCGAACGTCATTTACAACCTTCCGAACGACTCCGACATCGTCCTCGTGCCCATCATTCAGGGAGTCCTTCCGGACGGTTCGGCCGGAAACGTCCCGGCAGGGGTGTTTGTCGTCAACACCGGCGGTCCTCAGAGTTCCGCGGTCACACCGCCTTCTCCCAACGCCGACGGCACCTACTACGGCGAGTCGGGTGGAGTGCCGACTGGGCCGTGCGGAACTCGGGTGACCTTGACGAAGCTAAGCCCGGTCACCATCGCGAATGGCTTCGAGTATCTCCAAGGCCTCTACTTCGAATCCACCAACGTCGACGAGTTCAGCGGGACGATCGCGACCGCCATCGACGACGGAGTCAAGGACTACTACGACCAGGCCGACCCGAGAAAGCTCCGGGACAGTTTCAATCTCTTCAAGCAGAAGAACAGGTTCGGAGAACCGCTCGGACCGGGCGAAATCGAGGTCGAGGCGCAGTACGCAAATTCCGGGGATCTCGGATTCGGCCGCGACATGCACTGCCGACGAAACGCTGCCCCGGGCGGCACGTTCGATTATGCGTGCTACGTCACCAACTTCGGCCAGCCGCCTGCCAACAATCCCGACCAGCAAGATGCTGACGACGTCCTCGATCCGAGCAAGCAACCGGATGCCACGGTCGCGATGGAGTTCTCACGGGTGGAGAACGCCCTCAACGACCCGATCGAGTTCCCAGACGACGACAGGGCGGTGAAGTTCTACGTTTACGACACCAAGAACCCGGACAACCCTCCACTCCGCAAGGCCGATCTCGATGGCTTCGGCGCGCGGCCCGTGCCCCAGCTCTGCATGGTGTGCCACGGCGGAAACCTGTCGAGCGTCCCGGCGGACGTCAACAATCCCGCAGGCCCGAAGAAAGGGGCGTTTGCTAACCGGATCGACATCATATCGATGCACTCGAACTTCATCCCGTTCGACATGCACTTCTACAAGTTCCCCGCGTCGAAGAGCGGTCCAAGTCAGGAGGCCGCGTTCAAGTCCTTCAACAAGGACATCGTCCGGGGCGTGGCCGCCGCCACGGGCACGGGTGAGGCGATCGTCGAGCTTATCGATGACAGCCTCTATCCCGGCAACCCCGCGACGCAGGTCGACAATGCCGTGGTCACGGGGTGGGACCCTGCGAACGTGAACTCGAACCAACACCGATTTTATCGCGACGTCTTTGCGCGGGCATGCCGCACGTGCCATAGCTCACACCCGTTTGGTGCCCCGAGTTTCGCGGATGCGAGCGATTTCGAGGCGGCGACGGCGCTCCCTTCAGCGCAAAGTCGCGTCTGCACTCAGAAAGTCATGCCGCATGCGAAGCGAACGAACGACATTTTTTGGACGAGCCTCGGGCCAAACATGCCTGGGTTGTTCGAGCTCTACGGCCAGACGCTTCCGAGCTGGTCGACGTTCGGGGGGGCGCAATGTGGGCAAGTGTTTCAGGGTGGCGGCACGGCGCCGTCTGTTTTCGCAAGTCAGATCTATCCGATCCTAGCGGGAAACTGCGCGGGATGTCACAGCGTTGTCGGGAACGCAAATTTCCGAGTGGGAAACATTCCTGACACCTACACCAGCATCACGACAGCGACGACGAAGGACGGATCGACCAAGTACATCATCGGCAGTGACCCGGGGAACAGCCGAATCTACCAACGAATTACGTCGAGCACCCTCGGTCCGCGGATGCCGCTCGGTGGCCCAAATTTGGCGAGTACCGACACGGACATTCCCCCGGACGGCGTTTTCGACGCGACCGAGATTCTCGCGTGGATCAATTCGGGCGCCCCGGGGCCGTGAGATATCGGGATGGACGAGGGGTTGAATTGCGAGGGGTGCGGGCCGACACATCGCGACGAGCCCGACGATGCCTGATCTGCGGCGAGTTGATTGCGCGTGTCTCATTGCGATCAGCTCTTGTTCGGCCTTCCCGTGGCCGCGACCAACCGTGGCTCAGTCGCATGGCGATTTCCTTGTCTCGCTTTGCCGGATTCCACGATTACTGGGAAGTCGTCCGGCGGATTTCCAGGCTTCACCGAGCGAAGTCGTCAGAATCCGCGATGATTAGGGCGGGGAGCGCATTCCTTCGTCCTTAGCGACACGTCCTCGGACGTTGTTCTGCGGGCAAAATGGTACTGGCTCCATCTTGACTCCCGCCGCGGATTCGCTAAAAGCAGTGGCTGAGGGATGGTCCTGACGACAAGGAGAACCGCAGCCCACGCGACTCGGGATCTGTGACGGAACCGAACCAAGCGAGGTCACCGTCAAGCGATCGCGCTATTGCGGATTGTGTTTCGCGGCGTGGCGAATGCCGTGAATCCACCGGATCGTGTTCGTGAGCCGAGCCGTGCCGACCCTTCGGCGATCCTGGATGTGATGCAAGACTTTGACCTGATCATCAGGATCCGCGGCGACTTGGCTCAGCAGTCGGAGAAGCCGAAGCCAAGTCCGCAATCAAGACAGCATCCTTCGGAGGTGCGGGACGCCTTGATTCGATGGAGCAGTGCACACGGTCGAGAAGGAGCGCGAATCGAACGATGCGATTTTACGTGAAGTGCAACTGATCCGAGACAAGAGAAGGCAAGAAAGCAGTCGGTGAGGTGCGAGCGATGAGCGTTTCACGGGCGGTGGTCATCCCCGCCATTATCGGTCTCGCGGGGTGCGCCGTCCTGTCCAGGGGCCCGATCCGAACCGCGCTTGTTGACGTCACGGGCGAGTCTCGGACGATTCGGGTTTACCCGGGCGGATTGAATCTCTTTCCGATCGCCGAACACCGCCAATGCGTTTCGATCGGCGGCCTCCTGAACATTCCTGACGTTGGGCAATTGGTCAACTTCGCCGGCGAGAGCGATGTGACAACTGCCGTCGGGATCGCGGAGGTCCAGAGTTACCGGCTGATCGGCGAGGCACCGGCACCTGAGGGAGGTCAAGTCACTAAAGTGCGCGAAGCCCTCGAACGAGTCCAAGCATTGGCTCTCGACGCATCGATTCTCACCGGGGAAGTAGCTCGCCTTCGAAAGGACCTCGCCTCGAAGGAAAACGACTCCGTCCGCAAGGAACTCGAAGAGCGCCTCACGAAGCGACAGACCGTCGAAAAGAATCTCTATGACGCGAAGAATGACCTCCGCGAGTGGGCGAACGTCCCGGGAGTCGTGATCGCCCGGTGGGACGCGGCGGGTGAAGCAGGAGCGTCACTTGATGCTGGTGCGACTATTGGCGGCGCCGCGTCCGAGCGCCGCTCCGGTTTCGTCATTCTCGGAGGCCTTCGCATTGTGTCGATCGTATTTGGCGAGGACTTCTGGTGGCTCCTCAATAACTTGCGACCCCACGAAAAACACTACATCGACCAGCTCGGAATCACGACGAACCTAGTCCAAGCACAAGAGGTTGCGTACACGAGCGACCTGAACGTCCAGCAGTCGCTCGCCATCGATGCGTACATCAAGAAGCTCGGTGGCGACGCGCTCGAGTCGGCGCACCTCGCCGCGTACTGGTCCTTCGTTGGCCAATACTCGAATGCAGGGAATCTCCCGCGCATTACTTGGAAGCGAGAACCATTCTGCGCCGTTTGCAGCGTGGATCTCCCTGGATTGGCAAACCCCGATGAGCGGGCACTTCAGAAGTACTTCGGCGTCGAAAACAAAGACATCGATCCGCATACCTTCCAGGGCTGGCGAACCGTGTCGGCGACCGTCACGTACCTGACCAATGTCCCGCTCTTCTTCAACTGGAAGGATCACGCCGCCAAGTACGCCAAAGAGCGCGAGATGTGGTCTGCTCCATCGTGCCCATTCTGTGGATCAAAGCGCAAGCCGGCTGTCATCGACAGCCGCCCGCCAAGCTCGGAAGCGACACCGAAGTGCGGCCCTCCATCGGACCGTTAGTGCACTCCATCGAGCAAGAGGAAGGATGATGGTTCGAGGCGAACGAACTCAAGGACGATGGACCCGGCGCACGTGTCAGAATCCTTGCGCACCGAGTGTAACTGAACGCGCCACGCGAACCCTGTTGGGCGAAGTAATGTCTAAGGTGCTCTTGGCCGCCTTCATGCTGGCCCTGATCATTCCGCTCAATTCATGCGCAAGCATTCTCACGGGTAGTACGGACACCATTTCCCTGCTTACAAATCCTCCAGGCGCGCAGTTTTCGGTAAACAATGGAGCGGCCGGCACGACGCCTGCGACGATAACGGTGCGCGACGACGAGACAGTCACCGTTCAATTTGCGAAGACAGGTTACCAGTCACGCGAGGTGACATTGCGGCCGGGAGCGTACGGATGGGGCCTTTGGGGCCTCTTTGGTGATGGGCTGCTTGGCTTTGTCCCGGTAGCGATATCCAGTACTGTCGCCGGATTTCTGATCGGCTCCGGCGTGATGATCATCCTTGTCGTGGCCGATACCCAGATCATAGGACATGAGTGCGATCATCAAAGCGAGGTTCGAATCGATCTTGCGCCGGTGGACGGAGAATCGGCGACGAATTTTCCGCAACCAAGGTAATCAGGCGACATTGTGTGCGGAAACTCAACCGTCGTCGAACTTGTTGACGTGGTAGTCTGCGGCGCGGTCCTGGCGACGGAGGAGTGCGATGAGTGATCCGGCGAGCAACAGACACGTCGACGGGAACCCGCAGCGAACCTCATTCATTACAACTGCTACACCCGTCATTGACGCGACGCGGTTACAGCCCCATGTGACCGGTGAAATGCGTGTCGAGCTACACGATCGCGTACAGGCATTGGACCGCACAGAGTTAAAACGCCACAACCTCGGGTTAACGGTTGCATTGTGCGCGACTCAGGCAGCCGGAGCTGCTTTGCTGTTCTGCGGAAGCGTTGTCCTCGCCGAATCCAAGGCATGGGCAAAGACTGAAACGTCTCCATGGTACCAGTCCCACCGCAGCCTTAATTCACTGACCTTTGCCGCTCTTGCGCTCGCCAGTATTCCCCTACTTACGTGGCTGCAAGACGTCGCCGTGGCACTCCGCGACTACGTGTTCGGGAACAATGCAACGCCGCAGGAGAAGGGCAGCGGCGAAGTCCGAAGATTGGAAATACTTCACGCGACGGCATTCTGGTTAGTCATCGGGGATTCACTGATTGTTTTCATGGCGATACTTCTTACAGGTGGGCCTGGAAGCAGTCCTTTTGACCCGCTATTGGCTGCGGTTCCAGCGGTCACCATTATTTTGCGACAGCCCCGAAAGACCGTTCTCGGCGCGATTACATGCCAGGTCCTGTGGGGCTCTCTCGCACTGATTCATCGCGATGGTACTCGTCCCCCAGTACTATGTGGCTTTACGCTCCATGACGTTCATGGTGATGAAAACTTTCATTGGGCATTATTTATCGTGATAGTAGGGTCGTTGTTACTGTTGGTTGTAGAAACGTGCGCAATTCACAAAATCCCCGTTGTTGGTTTTCCGAAAGCGCCCCGCTGGAGCGCGTCTTGCGATAGAAAGTTTCTTGGCGCGTCGAACAAACAACCAGGGACGGGAAGGTCACAGGAACTGTGGCCGGCCAATATCGACAGTCAAGTGCGCTCAACGGCGGCAAAGCGGAGCGCCGCGATCAAGCGAGGTGCGGTAGAGTGGGCCAGGTGTTTGGATTGGCTTGGTCTAAATCCTGTTCATATCAGTCGAGTGCATGGAATCGATGAAACATACTCGCAGGCGGTAATACTGTGCCTTCCGTATTGGGCATGTGACAATGTGGAAAAATATCCTTGGGCATCAGGTGAAGTAGACTGGAGACGATCGGCTGCGGCGCTGACTGAAAGGATTGCGTATCTAACGTTTGCGGCACATTGGATAGACGACCTGTTCGACGGGGCAGATTACCAGTGGGGTTCGGGGCAGGCGCGGGACAACGCGCTCGAGACCAAGGGAGACTTGACGGCATTGATGAGCGCGGCTCCGGCGGTCGAGCGTGCCGTCCAAAGAATGTTGGCGATTGTCAATTCCGACCAGCGCGAAGCGGCGATTCGTGGGATTCGGCGGATCGTGTTGGGGGGCTGCATTCAGAATGCGCGAACGGTAGTGGAACGGATAGCGTTGGAGAAGATGTATGCGGAGCTCGTGCGCGAGGCCGTGACGCCCGGGTCGACGCTCTTCAGGGGCATTTCAGGGCTTAGGCCGGGGGCATTGTGGGCGACGTCGAAGGTAGTAATGGAGCTTCTGCATTCCTGCGAGCCAGGATATGTGGCTGAGACGGCGGAGGCGTATAATTTGTTATACGCACCGATTCTGTACTATCAGGACATTGCGATGGAGAAGGCTGTTGAGGGATTTGGCGAGGGAGTCTCGGAAAAGTTATCGGAGTGGCTACCGGGGGACGAAGAGTTGTTGGGGATGTTGAGTATGTACGAAGAGTGGAGGAAAGAGAATACAGAGCGGCTGAACGTTCGTCGGGCCCGAATGCGACAGCTCGACCTTCTCCGATGGCAGTATCGTTCGCAACTTCCGGATGTTATTCATGCTCGTTATGTAAGAATTATTGGCAGTTGTTCGTGACGGCGGTTTCCCGCGGCGATGTCGGATGGCCGATCGATCCTGGCGATGTTCAGGAGGGCGAGTCCATCTGGCGATACGGGTTTCCACCTTCGAGGTGTGCCAATGAACGTGCGGTGACGGTGAGTGTGTTGAAATCCAGGAACAGGCACGGGACGGGCTGTCGGCTGGGAGATCTTCAGCGCGCTTGCGGAAGCAAGGCGCTTCCTGGGTGGAGGTGGCTCTTCAGTCGAATGACGGCGGCGTGCGGCTTCTGATCTTGGCTCCCCTGGCGAGTCTCGTTATAGGTGGCGCTCAAGGTATGGGCCTGGTGACAAACGAGAAATGTGGAATTGAGAAGATTGGACGCGAGCACACCAATATACCCGTAGTCGCGTGACCTCGTGTCTCCAGCGTAGAGCGAAGGTACGAGGTCGAAAGGCGTGGTCTCCCTCAGCGCGGCGCTGTGCCAATTCCGAGGTCGAACGTCAACTCGTCCGAGATCGCGGCAGGCAGCGGGAGGGCGCCGCCGGAGTCGCGCGTGATCAGGCGCGCGACTTCGTCCTGGCCCATCACGACGCGGAACCACTGCTCGCGGTCGCGCATCACGCGGAACTGGCGCTCGTCCGCGGCGCCGTCGAGGTAGGGTAGGTACACGACGATCGGGTGGCGACCCTCGGCCTTGCAGCCTAGGCGATCGATGCGCCCCGTCCGCTGCTCGATCGTACTGGGATTCCACGCGAGGTCGTGATGGATGACGTGGCGGCAGGACCGCTGCAGGTCGACGCCTTCGCCCATGACTTCGCTGCACACCAGGATGTCGGGGAAGAACGGCGTGTTGAAGGCGCGCATCAGTCGCGCGCGTGTCTCGCGGTTCGTCTTGCCCGTCGCGACCTGCACGTTGGCGAGCGTGAGCGTGGCCGAGCGGGCGTCGCCTTCGTCGTCGTCCTCGACGCGGATGCCGCCGGTCTGCGTCTTCAGCGCTGCCTCGAGGCACAGCCGCCGCTCTACCTCGGAGCACTGCTCGGTCAGGAACGCGACGAACCGGTCGAACTTGGTGCGCCATGGAACCGCCGATGAGTCGACGCTGTCGAGCATCGTAGCCACGGCGCGCGCGGGCTTGATCTTGTCGACGTCGACGATCGGGAAGCAACGAATCAGCGTCGTCGAAACGCGCAGGAATCGGCGCATCACGGCGACGACGTCATCGCGCTGTTGAGCGGTGACTCCTTGCGCGTCCAGCGACGGCGTTTGCGCCTGCACGATGCCTTCAAGGGCGGCGTCGACCGAGCGGCGCGCCGATGAATCGAGATCGTCGAAGTAACGCTTCTGGATGCGCTCGACCAAACGCTCGACCGCACCGCGGCTGGACTCCAGTCCGGCGTCGCCCACCCGGCGTTGGAGACGTCGCTCGATCTCTTCGCTGATGTGAACGCGCAACGCGCGGCACGTCCGCCGGTAGAACGCGAAGATGAGGACCTTCTCACCCTGCTCCCATAGGTCGACGACTCGCTTCACCGTCACGCACACCTTGGGATGGGCCGATCCGTTGCAGCTCTCGAGCGCACGGTCGAATTCGCCCAGATACCAACGAGCGCGACTGAGATCGATCGTCGGCGCAACCGGCTCCTCCTCCGGTTCGTCCTTCCCCGAGTCTTGGCTCTTCCGAGTAAAGCGAAACGCTTCGTACGACGAACACAGCGCCTCGCTGAGCAGGTCCGCGTCCGGCTGGGCCGCGCTTCGGGCCGCGAGGAAGAATGGCATCAACTGCTGCGGGGGGATCGGCAAACCGGTCGTGCCCTCTTGCCCGGCGACGGCGGCACCCTCGATGCGCTGTCGTCGTTCGATCTTCGTGTCGGGCCAC
>JACOTG010000203.1 GCA_016178505.1 Planctomycetota bacterium | reverse complement strand
GTTCTCAACCTGCTTGCTTCGAAGTTCTCGGAAAGGAGGACGTGAGATGGCGTCCACACATTCTTGGCTGCTGGGTCTCGTGTCGGTGATCGGCTTTGCGTTTCCGGCTATCGCGGCCGATTCGAAGGACGACCACCCGCCCGGTTGGGTCGACGGCTCGTCGCTCCTGAAGCTCGCGGACGACGAGGACGTTCGCGTCGAGGTCTCGCTCAAGGGGCCGCTGCTCAAGCTCATTTCGAGCGCGGTCGGCGACGACGATGCCGAGGTGAAGGATCTCGTGGCCGGACTCGAGTCGATCGACGTTCTCGTCGTCGGCCTCGCCGAGAAGAGCCGAGCGAGCGCGGGCGAGGCGATCCGCAAGATGTCGGACAGCCTCAAGAAGAAGGGCTGGGACACGCTCGCTCGCGTTCATGAAGAGGACACGAACGTCTCGGTCCTGATCAACACCACCAACAAGGAGATTCGCGGACTCGTCGTGCTGGTCGTCGACGAGGACGAGGGCGAGCTGGTCTTCGTGAACATCGTCGGGACGATCGACCTCGACAAGCTGGCGAAGGTCTCGGGTGACTTGGACATCCCGGGTCTAGGGGACGCGCTTCACCAGCAGCTCGGCGAGGGTCACGGAAAGAAGGGCGACGGTAAGGAGAAGCAGAAAGCGCGCAAGGATCACGCGAAGCATGACGAAAAAGAAAACGTCCGCTGATCCCGCGCGTACTAACGCGCCGTAGTCTTCTTACCCGGGGCCACGGTGAGTGCACACTGAGCCGTCACCGCCGTGGCCCCGATCCGATTCCGAAAAACCCTCGACCGCTTCACTTCTTTCCCTTTCGCGCGTCTCATGGGGGTGTGGGAGCCAACATCCTGACCCCGAGTCCGCTCGAGCGCGCCGAGCTTCACGCGGCGATCCTTGCGGCTCGGCCCGCCGTCGCACGATTCGCGGCGCACCTCGTCGGGCCCGGCGAGGACGACGAAGACATCGCGCAGGAGGCCTGCCTGCGGGCACTCGACGCGAGCGCGCGAATCCGTGACGTCGGCCGCGTCCGCCCGTTCCTGTTCAAGGTCGCGCGAAACCTGGTGCTCGATCGCGCGCGTCACGTGGCGCATCCGAGCCATCCGCGGGAGATGCTCCCGCCCGACGCCCTCGAATCGCGAGCGCCGGCCGTCGACGAGGCCCTCGCCCAGTCGGAGCGCGCGACGATCGTCAGGGCCGCTCTCGCACGACTTCCCGAGCTGCAGCGGACGGCGCTGATCCTTCATCGTTTTCACGGGCTCGGACACGACGAGATCGCGGAGATCCTGGGTACGACGCCGGGTTCGTCACGCGCGAGCCTGCACTTGGGACTTCGCCGGCTCCGCGAGATGTTGCGGCATCGCATGCCGGAGTGGGACCGATGAGCCGTCGACTCGACTGCGCGGTCGTGCGCGATCATCTTCCCGCGTATGCGCTCGACGACCTCGACGGCGACGAGCAGCGGATGGTCCGAGATCACGTGCTTTGCTGTCCGAGCTGTGCGCGCGAGTCCCGCGGCTTCGATCGGACGCTGGGGTGGCTCGACGAGATCGATGCGCCCACGGCTGCGCTGGAGCCGATCCGCCCGCGGGTGAGCCGGCGTCGCCCGTGGCTGATCGCCGCGCTGGTCGCTGCCGTGGTCGTGATGATCCTGATCGTCGGGCACCGATCCTCGCGTGCGTCGGAGTCGCACCTCGCGATGGCCGGCGACGGCGAGGCCGTCGTGGCTGCGCATTCCGAGGCGACGCTCGAGGCCGTGGACCGCGTGCGATTGCTCCGCGGCGAGGTATTGCTGCGGGCGGGAGCGACGCCGCTCTTCGCGAACGTCGGCGACGACCTGTTCGAGGTGGAGTCTCAGGGAGCGTTGAAGCTCACGTGGCGGGACGCTGCGGGTCGAGTCGCGGTTGCCGCCGTGGCCGGAGTCGTGTTCGTCGTCTCGCCAGGGGGCGCGCGAGAGATGCTGCGCGCCGGCAGCACGATCGAGCGCGACGCCAAGCGACGCGAGGAAGGGAAATCGGCACCGCGTGCCGCGGCCTCCTCGGACTCGAACTGACCGCAACGGCATCGCGCGTCATCTCGGCAGCGGAATCTCCACGACGATCAACGAACCGCGAGAAAGCGTGCGCGACCTTGGCGGCGGCGCTCGCTCACTTCTTCCGCACACAGTAGCGGAAGTCGATCCAACTCGGGTCGGCGTATTGCACCTGTTGCACGGCGACGATCGTGCCGCCACTCGACTCGAACAGCGCCACGACCTCGTCCTTCGGGATGCCGTACATTTCCATCGTCGGTTCGAACAGCGCCGCGGGGATCGGTGTCCTCGGCGGTTCCGACTTGCGCGTCCAGAGTCGCTCCAGGAGTCCCTTCGAATTCGGGACCGTGACGCGGAGGCGAAGCGCCTCCGACCCTCGATCCCGAAACCACGCGCCGCCGTCCTGGAACAGGTCCAGCTCGAAGAGATGCGTTCCGGTACGTGCATCGACTCCCGTTGCGACTGAGGCGACGGGCTTGCTCGATCATGGTCGGTGCGATGTCCACGCCGTGGACCGACTGGAAGTGGCGGCAAAGCGCCTGCGTCAGGCGTCCGAGTCCGCAGCCGAAGTCGAGCGCCGTGCGCCTCGCCACGTCGACCCCGAGGTGCCGCGCGTACTCCACGACGCACTGGATGTCGAAGTCGCCGCTCCAAAAGAACTCGTCGACGTCCCATTTCCTCCCCTTTTTCGCCGGATCGGTGAGGATCGCCCACATAGGATCTTTGGCGCCGAACGCGTTCCAATGTTGCTGGAGATCGCGGAAGTCCATCAGTCCGCTTCGTCCCGAGGCATCGCGTCACCGTGGCGACGCGAAGGACGTCGTCGGCGCCGACTCACCGCTGCATCGTCCCGCGCGACAACGAAACCGACGTCCCGCGGTGATCGCTGACGAATTCGCCGGGGAGCGACAACAGGTTCTTGGGGGTCAATCGATCCAGGAATGCCGCCCAGTCGCCGGCGGGGAGCGCTTCCGTGCAGGCGACGGTGACCAGCGCGAAACCTCCCGGATGATCGGCGAGAACGAACGTGGCGGGCGCTTCGGGGACCGTTCGCTCCATGCCCGCGGGCAACACCTCGGGATCCCCGACGTGCACATCGGTGGGCAAGAGCACGGAGTGTGCTCCATCGGATTCGTAGAAGAGGGCCGCGTAGACGCGAGCGGACGTTCGCGGGCGGATGCGGAGCCGATAGCCGTCGCCGACGTGAATGGAGCCGTCGTCGTGCGGAGCCGCAAAGACGAACTCGACGTCGACCGACGGCGACTCCTTGGCGGTCAACGCGACGAGCACCGCGAGGACCAGCCCAACGGTCGCCACGACCGCGAACCAGGTCCGGCGCGGACGGCGCGTCGCCGCGACGTCGCGTGAGGCATCGATCCGCGAGCTGCCCTCGTCGCGCTCGTCCCTCAAGGTTTCGGACATCGTTCACTCCACCATCGAAAGGTGTTTCCGGCGAATCGCGTCGGCGGGCATTCTATCGGAGCGGCGAGGCGGCGATAGTGCGCCTTGCGAGACGTCGTGGGAACGAGGTGACGATGTCCTTGCCGAGTGCCGACCATCGACCGTGGCCGCTCCCGAGGGAACCTTGGGTGATGGCGCAGCGCTGGCACGATCTGCTGTTCGCCCACTGGCCCGTCTCCGTCGAACCGATTCGGCGGCTCGTGCCCGCGGCGATCGACGTCGACACGTGGGAGGGCGATGCATGGCTCGGCGTCGTGCCGTTCCACATGAGCGCAATCCGAAGGCGCGGGTTGCCGCCGATCCCGGGGCTCGCGAGGTTTCCGGAATTGAACGTCCGGACGTACGTGCGCGTTGGCGACCGGCCGGGCGTTTGGTTTTTCAGCCTCGACGCCCGGAACCGCATCGCCGTGGAGGTGGCGCGGCGCTGGTACCACCTTCCTTATTTCCACGCTCGCATGCGGGTCGAACACGCCGGCTCGGTGGAAGACGGTTGGATCGCCTACGAGAGTCGGCGCGTCGATCGTCGCGGCGCACCTGCCGAATTGCGGGCGCGGTACCGCCCCAGCGGCGACGTCGTCCGTGCGGCGCCGGGATCCCTCGCGGCATGGCTCACGGAGCGCTATTGCCTCTACGCCGTGGATCGGAAGGGCGCGCTCTGCCGCGGGGAAATCCACCACGCGCGGTGGCCGTTGCAGCCCGCCGAGGCCGAGATCGATGCGGGATCGATGGCGTTCGCGGCCGGCCTGACGTTGCCGGCCCGTCCGCCGCTGCTCCATTTCGCGCGGCAACTCGACGTCGTGGTCTGGCCGCTGCGGCGCGTTTCCGCGTGCTGATGGACGCCCGGCGCGACCGAACCCACCGGCTCGCGAGGCGAACCGACGAGACCTACGCCTCGGCCGGACGCCTGCGTGGGCTCAGCTCTTCTTCGGCATCGGGCGATACTTGCCGGCGGTCGATTCGCGTTCGCCTGCCGCGGCCATCTCTTCCTTGCGACGCTCGGCGTACATCTCGTAGTTGCCCTCGAACCAGCGGACGCGGCCGTTCCCCTCGAACGCGATGATGTGCGTCGCGACGCGGTTCAGGAACCACCGGTCGTGCGTGACCACCATCGCCGAGCCGGCGAAGTTCTGGATCGCTTCCTCGAGGACGCGCAGCGTGTCGAGGTCGAGGTCGTTCGTCGGCTCGTCGAGGAGGATCAGGTTTGCACCGCGGCGAAGGAGCTTGGCGAGCTGAACGCGATTGCGCTCGCCGCCCGACAGCGTCGCCACTTTTTTCTCCTGGTCGGGGCCGCGGAAGTTGAAGCGCGCGACGTAGCCTCGGCCGTGGATCTTGCGAGTGCCGAAGGGGATGAACTCCACGCCGCCCGTGATCTCCTCGAAGATCGTGTTCTTTCCGTCGAGCGATTCGCGGCTTTGGTCGACGTGCGCGATGAGCGTGTTCGTGCCGAGCTCGATGGAGCCGTCGTCCGGCTTCTCTTCGCCGGCGATCATGCGGATGAGCGTCGACTTGCCGACGCCGTTCGGGCCGATGATGCCGACGATCGCGCCGGGCGGGAAGTCGAAGTCGAAGTCCTCGATGAGCGTGCGGTCGCCGTAGCCTTTGCGAAGGCCGCGAATCGAAAGCACCTTGTCGCCGAGGCGCGGGCCCGGCGGGATCTGCAAGTCGACTTCGCCGTCATCGGTTACCTGCAATTGCTCGGTGAGCAGGCGATCGTAGTTTGCGAGGCGCGACTTGCTCTTCGTGGTGCGCGCTTTCGAGTTCGACCGAACCCACTCCAGCTCGCGTGCCAGCACTTTCTGGCGCGCGGCGTCGGCCTTCTCTTTGATGGCGAGGCGCGTCGCCTTTTGCTCGAGGTACGCCGAGTAGTTGCCCTCGTACGGGAACGTGCAGCCGTATTCGATCTCCAACATCCAGTTCACGACGTTGTCGAGGAAGTAGCGATCGTGCGTGATCAGGATCACGCAGCCCTTGTACTCGCCGAGGTGGCGCTCCAGCCACGCGACCGTTTCGGCGTCGAGGTGGTTGGTCGGCTCGTCGAGGAGCAGGAGATCGGGGTGGGCGAGAAGCGCGCGGCACAGGGCGACGCGGCGCTTTTCACCGCCCGAGAGCTTCGTGACGTCGGCGTCCGCGGGGGGTAGGCGCAGTGCCTCCATCGCCAACTCGAGGTGGCGGTCCAGCTCCCACGCGTCCTTGTGCTCGATCTCGGTCTGCGCGCGCTCGAGCTTGTCGAGGACGGCCTGCATCGCGTCGGGATCGAGCGGCTCGCCGAGCTTCTCGCTCAGCTCTTCGTGTTTCTTGAGGAGCGCGCGGATCGGGGCGACCGCTTCCTCGATGTTGCCGAGGACGTTCTTCGTCGGATCGAGCGTGGGCTCCTGCGGGACATAGCCGATGGTGACGCCTTCGGTCGGCGCCGCGTGCCCGTCGAACTCCGTGTCGACGCCGGCCATGATGCGCAAGAGCGTGGACTTTCCGGCTCCGTTGTTTCCGATCACGCCGATTTTCGCGTCCGGCAAGAAGGCGAGCGTGACGTCCTTGAGGATCTCCCTCTTTCCGAACGCCTTCCTCAAGTTCTGCATCGTGAAAACGAACTGCGGAGCCATGCGATCTCCTCGCTTCGAGCGGTCACCACGGGTTCAAAGGTCGAATAGGGGCGAAGAGTATAGCTGACGCGTACGGAGCCAGG
>JACOTG010000179.1 GCA_016178505.1 Planctomycetota bacterium | reverse complement strand
TCACCGTGAGCGTCACGGGGCCGCGCTCTGCGGCGAGCACGCGCCACGTGGCGTCGAGACGCCGCACGTCCGCGCCCAGGCTCCACGCGAGCGTCTCGGCCAGATCAGCCTCCGCTCGACGAACCGACAGGCGCATCCGAAGTTCGACGTCCGCCATCGAGAAGGCGTACCGCCGCACACCGTCGCCGTCCGCAGCGACGCGCTCGAGATTGTGCGGGCGGCCCGACTCGTCGAGGGTCAGCGACGGATCGTCGGCAACGTCCAGCGTCCCTTCGATGCGACGGCCGTTGCGCGGGCGCACGAGCGGCATGGCGAGATCGCCGTCCGTGCTCGCGATCGCGACCTCACCGCGAATCCGCAGCGTGACGTCGCCGGTCGCCGGCTCGACGAAGTGCACGCGCATCCGATCGCTGCCCGTTGCACGATCGATCGCGCCGACGAGTTTGCCCTCGATCGCGATGATCGCTAGATCGCGGGGCACGTCGAACTCCACGGACTCCAAGCCCGGGTCCGGAATCCGAAGCGTCACGTCTTCGGAGAGAAGGAGCGTTCCCGGCTGCACGCGCACCTGCGCGGCGATGCGCGCGTCGAATGGCGTTACAGACTCGCGTTCCTTCGCAGCCGAGACCGACCAGACGACGTCAACGGTCGTTCGATCGCCGAGGAAACCCGTCACGACGCGGGTGGAGTCCACCGCCTCCTCGCTCTGACCTCCACAGGCGTTTCGAAACTCGACTCGTCCCGACACCCCGGCGAGCGTCAGTCGAACCTGCGCGGCCGCGATCGCGGGACAACCGAAGGCGAGCGCAATCCGGCGGCTCTCGCCGCTTCCCATTACCCGCGTCGGCACGGCGAATTCCAGCGCGATGCGGTGCGCACCGCGGCCCTTCGCATAGAGCACGAAGCCGCGTTCGGCGCCCGTCACCGGGGCAACGGAGTCGTCGAGCCGAGCGGACGAGAGCGCGACGCCGGTGAACGGCAGCGGCACGGCCGTCGCCCGTTCGTCGAGGAGCGTAAGCGTCAGGAGTGCGCGGACGAGGACGTGATCCTCGATCCACGTCGCCTCGTACGTCGCATCCGACAAGAGAAAGCCGCCCTCGACGAATGCCGCGGGCAAGTCGACATCCTCGGGATGTGCGCGAAGCCACAGCTCCCGGAATCGCGACTCGGGTACGAAAACTTTCTCGTCGCCGTCGATTCTTCCGGGCACGCGCGGCTTGGTCGGATCGAACGGAACGACCGTGCGGCCTTCGAGGACGTTCCGCGGCTTCGCGGGCGCCTTCACGTCATCGGCAGACGCGAACGGCGCAAGCACCAAGGCCAGCAGGGTCGCGACGGCCCCGAGAGCGGCGATGCGCGCGGCCCGCTTCATGGCCATCCATTGCGCGAGCGCCAGAAGGGACGCTCCGACGACGCCGACGAACAGCGCGTTCGCCACCAGCGTCGTGCCGGGCCCGACGTGCACGATCGAGGCCGTGGGAATCCACGTGTAGAGCGCACCGAGCACCACGAGCTGGACCGGCATGCGCGCGACTCGGAACCGCCGGAGCACGAGCGAGAGCGCCGCTTGAAAGAGCGCGAGAAGGGCGAACAGAATGCGCTCGAACGACTCGCCGAGATAGGAAACGCGAATCTCGGAAACCGGTCCGGCGTCGACGTAGGCTTCGCGCACGCCTTTCTCGGGAAGCGAGATCGCCAGCGAGAGAAGCCCCGCCTGCTTGCCGCGTCGCGGCACTTCGAGCCCAAACCGCTTCGACGGTTCGTTCGCGCCGCCGGCACCGGGAGCGTCGGCCTTGCGCTTGGACTCCGAATCGCTGACGTAGCCGAGCGCCTGCAGTTTGTGCTCCACCTGTTCGGAAACGTCGGACTCCCGCCGCTGGAAGAGCGAAGCGTCCTCGTCGGCGGCAATGCTGGGAGCCGCGGCGGATCGGGTGCCGAGAGGCATGCCGCTCGTCACTGCGAACGTCCGGAGGAACCTCAGAAGAATCGGGTCGCCGTCGGATATCGCCTTCTCGGGACGTCCCGGCTCCGAAAGCGAGAGGTATCGATATCCGTGCGGCAGGAAGATCTCGAAACCGCCTTCTGCGACGAGCACGTCGAGGGCCGGCGCTTGCGCGACGAGCGACCCCGCGTGCCCGAGCGGCTCGATTCGTCCTTCGTAGAAGAGTCGCACGTCGATCGCTGCTGCGTCCTTGCTCACCGGCACGGGAACCAGGAGCGCACCCCGATCGCGTGCGGGCTTCACGGGCAATCCATCGACGATCGCGGATTCCAGCGACGCCCCGTCCGGCAGAGCCACTCGAAGGAACTGGCGCGAAGAGTTGAGCAAGCGATAGCGCGCCTCGGCCTCGTAGATGCCGTCCGAGGATACCGCGATGCGGACGTCCGCCCGATCGACAACCGCGGGCGGCACCGCAACGGACGGGAAGTGCTTCACGGCGAGCCGAATCGAGTACGGATGGCGCGCATAGCCGAATGCCGCATAGAGGTTGTGTCGCAGGACGTAGCCCGGAAGCGGCTGAGCGAGCGCGACGTCCAGTTCCTCGAGGCCGGTAGTCGTCGCGCCGAGCTCGAGTTCGTCGGCGCCTTCGATCGTGATCGATCCCGTCTCGCGCTCGACGTTTTCGACCGCGACCTCCGGCAATTCGATCGACACGGCGCCCGAGTCCAGCTTCCGTTGGAAGCGAAAGCGGAAGCGCGCGGTGCCGCGGAGCTTTCCTTCGAATCCGATTCGAAAGCGATCTCTTGCGGGGGCCGGTCCGCCGGCGGGCGCGGGAATGCGCTCCTTTTCTCGGACGAGGTGAGCGCCGTCTTCGGACTCGACATCGAGGAACTCCGTGTAGCCGGCGGGCAGCGCGATCGTGAACGATTCCACCGGTTCGTTCGACACGGTGAGCGACAGGAGGCCTTCCGTGTCGATGCGCTCGCGAGTCGCTGCATGATGCACGAGCACGGTTGCAGATTCGCGCCGCGGGCGACGTTCCACGTGAAGCGTTCCGCGGGCCTCTGCGCCGATCGCTCGAAGTGCGAGCGAGACCGTACCGGCGTCCACGAGCTCCAGCCGCAGCGTCTGCGGATCACGCACGGTGATGCCGATCAGATCCCGCTCTTCGACGCGAAGGGACGACTCGACGACGACGGAGACGACGGCAGCGGATCGCTCGGCACCCGCAATGACGGGGAGTGGAATCGGAAGATCGACGGCGGGCGGAGGCGCGATGCGGTCGCCCTCCAGCGTCACGACACCCGTCGCCGTTTGACCCGCGCCGATTCCGCTCGGCCAAAGGAACGTGACGCGATCCGCGTCGTGCGTCGCCGGAGGGTTCGTGGCACGAAGGCGGAATCCCGCTGGAATCGGATAGTCGAGGTGGAACAGCTTGCCGTCGACGACGGACGCGGTCAGCAAGACCACGAGCAGGGTCCGTTCTTCTTCGAGACCAAAGATGGTTTCGGAGTCCACGTTGAAGCGCGTCGCGAGCGCGTCGACGCGAAGGCGCGCGCGCGCGCCGGCCCCGAAGAATCGGAATCGGCGCTCGCCGGCGGCCGGCTCCTCGACGAGGCCGTCGGTGGATTCGACGGTCAAGCGAACCCCCGCCGCGCCTGCGATCGTCATCGATCCCGATGCGCGTGCCGCCGACGTGACCGCGAGCGGCATCACGTCCGTCGCGCTGCCCGGGGTGATCGCGCGTTCAATGTGAACGTCGATGCGATCGCCAACACGCGGTGCCTCGCGAAATCGGATCCGGACAGTGCCGCCGCCGGACGCGAACGAGGAGACCGTCCCGCCGCGAACCGACGTGAATCGCGCGCCATCCTGGCCCGGCATTTCCCACTCGAGAGCGGGCGACTCGGACTCGACGGTGAGCGCCGCGTCGAGCACGAGCGTCGACGCGTCGACCCGCATCGCGATCTCCTCGCCGAGGCGCAGCATGCGCTCGCCCCTCCCCCGGCCCGCGGAATCTCCGGGAGAGAAGACGAGATCGACCGGCGACTCTCCGCCCATCGCCATCTCGACGCGCGTGTCGCCGCCGTCTCGCGAGACGACGGGACGGGCCCAAGGCGACAGAGTGCGAACCTCGAACGTCCCCCGCCGCACGAGCGATAGCGACGCCGACGTCGCACGCGGCGCGTTGAACGCAAGTCGCTCGCCGGGTGTCCCCGATTCCGGAGCCCATCGCTGAAGGGCAACGGAGAACGAGAGCCGAACACGGTGGGTTCCCTCACCCGTTGCGATGAGCACGCTCTCGCCCTTGGCGTTGCATCCAACGGCGATCGGTTGGCCGTCGAGCGTCGCCGAAAGCAGTGCCGCGCCCACGAGACCGAGCCGCGCCGCCGCCGGGTGATTCGAGAAGAGCCGCAGGATCAGATCGCCTTCGACCTCCGCGCGGTCATCGCCGACGCGACCCGAGTAAACCGCGCTCTCGAGTACTCCGCCCTGCATCGCGGCGATCGGCTCCGACTCGCCGCGGCTCGCTCTCGCGGCGTCGACGAGTTCCCGATACTCCGCGTAGCTGAGGACGATGCCGCGGTTCGCCTCCGGCATCGCGGCCCAGAACGCCTCGTAGGGAACGAGGACCACGTCGTCGTCGCCGCGAGGCGGCATCGCATCGTCGGGAGCGGCCGAGGCGGTGGCGGCCGCAAGCACGGTTGAAAGCCCAAGCGCCCGAAGCGACGCGCCGACGAAGCGCGAGGCGGCACTCATGGTCTTGCCCCCGCCGCGGCGTCCGGCGGCGGCACGCGTCGACTCCGGAATCTCGCACTCCACTGCGGAACCTCGTGAACGATCGCCAGCACCAGCCAAATCGCGGCGAGCGCGACGAGTCCGTAGAACGCGGACTCGACGAGCGAAGCCAGCCCTTCGTCGACCAACGTGGTGAGCACGAGGAGCGCGGCGAGCGCGACGACCAGGAACGTCGCCTTCTGGCTCGGCCGGCGTCGCCCGAACGCGAAGCCCACCGCGAGCAGTAAGAAGAACGCCAAGACCTCGAGCGCCCGGAACGCCCACAACTTGACGTGGTGAACGACGAGCCGTGCGTCGCCACCGAGGCGAGAGAATCGGTACTCGACCCCGTCCCGTTCGAGCGCAATCGAAATGGCATACGCCCCCCCCTTCGCCGCGCCCCCCGCGTCGGCGGCCGGCACGGCTGCGGCCACCGGCGGTTCCCCCCCGCCGATGTAACCGGTCAGGGTCCGCGGGAACACCGGGAAGTCGAACCACCGAGTCGTCGGATGCGATTCGAGGTTGCCTCCGAAATCGAGGTAGCGGCTCGTGCGCGGAAGATAGACAGTCCAGGACAACGTGCTCACAGGCACGCCGGCGAGACTCGGCGCGAGCATCTCGAGCGCGCCGCCGAACGCCGCGGCGTCGATGGCGGTCTCCTCGTGCTTCGTTTCGTAGACGAGCTGCACGGGGAAGAGCCGGTCCGGATCCAACGCGCGCGGCAACGGGATGAGGATGATGTCTTCGTCCGACTTCACCGCGCGTCTCGCGGGCCGCTCCGGCTCTCCGGAAACGGCGAGCGTGAGGATCGACGAGCCTTTCGGCAGCTTCATCTCGAGGTACTGCTTTCCGCCGTTCTTCATCGCAAGCGCCGCGGCCGTGCGGGAGACTCCCGCGGCGCCGACGACCGTCACGAGATCGAGGTGCTGAACCCAGACTTCGAGAAGCGGCTCGTACTCGTGCCGCGTGACGTGGAGCTTCACGCCGAGCGACCCCGTCGCGGAACGATTGAGGTCGAGGAAGCGAAACGCAAGGAAGGCGTTCGCTCGGGTCTCGGCCGGCAACTCGGACACGTCCATCAGCTCGCCGCTCTCCACGTCCGCCGTCACTTCCAGGTTCGCGGCCTTCGCGATCGCCAGCGACCCGGACTGCCGATCGACGTCGAGGGCGCGGATCGGGGTCGCGCGACGTTCCCCCGACGCGCCGGCAGCGAGAGGATCGACCGATGTCTCGAAGCTCACTCGCACGACGAGCGCGTCTCTTGCCTCGGACTGGAGCGTGACGCGGACGATCGATTCGCCGGGCGCGTTCGGATCCGCGCCCTCCGTCACTTGCTCCTTGAGGTTGGGAACCTCGACCTTGATGCGGTCCGCGACCGACGTCGGCACCGCGAATCGAAACGTCGATCGGCCGGCAAACTCGATGCGGTATCGAATCCACGCCGAGAATTGTTCTCGATTCTCGTCGACCTGCGCGACCCCGTCGATGACCGCGGTGATCCGGATCTCTCGTCGTTCGACGCGCAATTCGATCGCAAACGGAGGGCGCCGGTACTGGAACGCGAGGGCGATCGGAGCGGGCGCCGGTGCGTAGAGCTCCGCCGGAAGGCTCGACGCGGGAATGGCATCGAGTCCCGAGGTCGAAACGACGGTTCCCCGCAGCGCCGGATCGAGAGAGATGCCGATCCGGCCCTCCTCGCGCTCCGCGTCCAGGACTTCGAGACGCGGCATCGCGTGCGTTGCGGTAGTGAGGTCGAACGCTCCCGTGAATCGTAGCGGCAGCCGAATCGCCCCTTCGGCTCGTTTGCGGAGCGAAATCTCGAGAACGTCGCGATCGCCCTCCTTCGTGGCGCGCACGGACTCGATTTGGTCTGCGCCCACGAGCGGATCGCGCTCGAGGCCGGGCGGCGGCACGACGCGCAATCGAAACGTCCCCTGCTCCTCGACTGTGATCCCGAGGCTCGACTCGAGGACCAAGCGTCCGTCGGAGACGTGGTATCGATGGTCGGTGACGGCAATGAGCCGCGAACGTATCGGCTCCAGACGTGCGCGAATCGCGCCGGGCGGACGCGGGAATCGATAGGCCTCCGAACCGGTCCGACCGGCAGCGTTCTTCCCGAACTCCGCCGGATCGACGCGGCGAAGCTCACTCGTCGGCTCGAGGCGGCCGCGCAACGACGGCGACGCGGTCACGACGAGGTAGCCCGACTCTCGAACGGCGCCTTCGGTCGACGGGACGACGAACGCAAAGCTCGCTTGCGAGGGATCGCGTGGTGCTTCGAGGTCGATCGTCATCGCCGTGCTTCCCCGCACGCGACTCCGGAAATCGACGGCGAGCCGTCCGCCGCTCGCGCGCCAGGCCCGCACGTCCGCGCCATCGACCGAGAGGGTCGTGAAACCGGCCGGAATCGCGACGCCGATCCGCTCGATCGGGCCGCCGGTGATGCGGTAGCTCGCGGTCAACGCGAGTCGCACCGTCGTTTCGTCGAATTGGATCCACGCGCGAAGGTCCGACGCCACCTCCGGTGTTCCATCCGTTTCCCGCGGTCGCAGGGTGTAGCGGACGGCGGCGTTCTCTGCCGGCCCGAGAAACGCGAGGAGCGTGGTCGAGGCGCCGTCGTCCTTGACGGACGAAACGAGCGCACCGCTGGGTTCGAACGTAGCACCGGGCTCCGGAACCGTGACGGTCAATCGCGAGAAGGCACTTTTTGCGGTCGCGAAGCCGATCGTTCGCACGCCACGGTCGGTGCCGATGGGCAACGCAAGGTCGGCGGTCACCCGATAACTGCCGCGCCGCGGAACGAGAAGCGAGTAGCCCGCGTCGGACGCGACGAGCCGCGCGTCCCCCGATGCCTCTGTCGTCGTCGCCGCGAGACCCATCAGACCGATCGGTACGATCTGCCAACCGTCGCGCAGCGACTCGACGTGGATCTCCGCGCGCAGGGCAGCCCAGTCACCGCGCGCGTCGATGCTGTACTCGGCTCCGCTGACGACCCACGGGACGGGAGACGCATTCGGGTCGCTGGGCGCGAGCGGGTAATGCGCATTCCAGAGCCGCTGGAATTCGTCGTATGGAAGGATCACTCCTTTCGGGATCCCCTGCAGGGCGACGTCGAGCCTGTCGTAGGGCACGTAGACCGTCTGCTTCTCGTCGGGCGGCTTCGTTGACGGCGGCGTTTGCGCCGGAGTCGAGATCGTGGGGAAGACGAGGAGTCCTAAGGCGCACGCGACGGACGCGAGTCGGACGACGATTCGTTGCATGCGTTCATCTCCGGGGAGGACGGGGGCAGGCATCGTGCGGCCCACAGAGACGAAGTCCTCCCGACCGGTTCCGCAATTCTCGGGACAAACCCTGTTCGGAAGGGGAACGCGTCGGCTTGAGACGAACTCGGCAAGAATCTCAGATAGGTGTGGACCGTGCTCGTCGCTTCAGCTCTCGCGACGCACACGAAAAGAGGGGCGAGCCAATCGAATCTCGGCTCGCCCCTCGCTGAATGCGAAACAAAACGACGAAGGCGTGTTCGTCAGTACCCGCGACGTCCGCCGCCGCCCCCACGACCACCGCCGCCGCCGCCACCCCAGCCGCCGCCGCCGCCGCCACGGCCGCCACCACCGCCGCCGCCGAAGCCCCGACCACCGCCCCCGCCGCCGCCGCCGCCGCCTTCCGGCCGCGGACGAGCTTCGTTGACGTTCATCGTGCGCCCCTTCAGATCGCGGCCGTTCAGTCCGTCGATCGCGGCTTTCGCTTCCGTCGCGTTCGACATCTCGACGAAGCCGAAGCCTTTCGACTGGCCACTGAACTTGTCCTTCACGACCGTGGCGGACTCGACCGCGCCAAACTGCTCGAACGCTTGGCGCAGGTCATCGTCACCGACTTCATAAGACAGGTTGCCCGCATAGATCCTCAAGACAGCCGCTCCTTAAAAGGTGACGCGCTCGTGGGGAACCCCGCGGGCCAGACCACGCGTCTGGCAACGATCGCGGGCCGCGCCGGCTGGAGCGCACGGCGCTCCCTCAGCCACTTCGCCCCATTTCCCATGCGCGCGATCAATCCGAGTCCCGAGTCCACCAAACCACCACGACGATTCATGATCACTGCCCCGTTGGCCAAAGCAGGCATCGGGGACCTACGAAGGCGGGTATTCTACCTTTCGTCTTGTCGAGGGGAAGACATCGCTTCACCGGTCCCCGCGACGTCGTCGGCCCGCGCATCGAACCCTCCGGTCAAATCGGAGGTCTCGGACCGCGGTCGCATCCGAAATCCGCGTCAGCGCGCTGCCTTGATCCCGCGAAAGAGCGTCGACTTCTCCTTGTCGTACGCCACCTTCCCGTTCACCAACGTCAGCTCGACGAACGTGCGGTAGTCGAGCGGATGGCCATCGAGGACGATGAGATCGGCGTCCTTGCCTTCCTCGATCGAGCCGACGCGGTCGTCGATTCCGAGCGTGCGTGCGGCACCAAGGGTGATGGAGGCCAAGGCCTGGTCCTCCGTCAGCCCTCCGCGCATTCCGAACGCCGCTTCGAAAGGCAGGTTCATGAGATCGCGCCCGAAGATGCCTTGCGTGTTCACGTTCGCCGTGTACGGGACGATTGCGAACGGCACTCCCGCTTTTGCGACGATCGCCGGCGTGTCGAAGCGCGATCCGCTGGGATTGCCCTTCTCGCGATCGGGCCGGACCTTGAGTCGAGGCGTGAGAACGAGGGCGACGTCGGCGGACGCGAGCGAATCCGAGACGGCCCACGATTCGACGGCCTGATCGAGAATGACCTTCACCTTGTAGTCACGCGACAGCTCTGCCGCCGCAACGAGGTCGTCCTGGTCCCACGCTGCGATGCGTAGCGGGATCTCGCGGCGCAGCGCCTTGGCGAGAAGCTCAGTCTGCGGGTCCTTCGGGGGTTCCTTCGCGTCCGTCTTTCCCGCCTTCTTGGCGTCTTCGTACTCCTTGACCTTGTCGACGTACTTCTTCGCCTTATCGAGCGCCTCCCTCACGGCGAACTTGTTCGACGGCGATTCGCTGCGGTAATTGACGATCACCGCGGCCGGATCGCGCAGCACCATCGAGCTCAGCTCGCCGAACGTGAGCTTGAGCACGGCTGAAGTGCCGTCGAACGGCTGACCGCCCCGGGGACGCTGCGATCCTCCGAAGAAACCGCCCCCGCCGCCCGGCAGGATCATGCACGTCGTGATGCCGCCCGAAAGTGCCAGCTCGATCGATTGTGCGAACGGGTCGAGCGAATCGGCGAGCTTCGCGTTCGGCGCGGGCGGCCCGCCGAAGCCGCTGACTCCGATGCCGCGCGCCGTCGCGACGACGAATCCGGGCGCGACCACCTTTCCCTTGGCGTCGATGACCGTCGCTTCTTTGGGGACGTCGACGCCGTGTCCGACCTTGGCGATCTTGCGCCCATGAATGAGAACGGTCCCCTCGCGAATCGTGCCGCCCGACACGGTGATCACGTCGCCGCCGACGATCGCCGTCCACGTATCGGGCTCGGGCGGCTCTTCGGGCTTCGGCTCTTCCTTCTTCTCTTCAGGGGGAGTCGTGGGCGGCGGCTGTCGCCGAGGAAACGGTCGCCGCGGCTGAGCACCCGCCGGAGCCGCCGACGCCATGAACATCGCACCGACCACTAGCGAAAGTCGCGTTCTGTCCATCGTCGACGCGAACACGGCATCGACGAACGAGAGTCGTGTTCGCGTCATCGACGAACCCCCTTCGGTCTCTTCTCTTCGCCGAGCGCCCACTCGCCCGACACGAGCACCTTTTGCACGCGTGCGAGCGGATCGAGCGGATCGCGGTCGAGCACCACGAGATTCGCCTCGCGACCCGGTTGGAGGCTACCGACGCGATCGCCGTACCCGAGCACATCCGCCGCGCTCGACGTGACCGCGCGCAGAGCGGCATCGCGGTCCATGCCATACTTCACCAGCTCCGAGAGTCGAAAGAAGATCCCCCGATACGCGGTCGGGTCCTCGCCCGACGGCACACAGGCGACCGTGAAGCCGGCGCGGGCGAAGAGATCGGGAAGGTTCATTCGGTTTCGCGTCGTCAGCTCGAACGTGATGTCGGGTCGAAGCACGACTCGCAGGAGCTTCTCTTCCTTCAAGCGATCGAGGACGCGCCACGCGTCCGACGGCAACACGAGCACGAGGCGCATCGCCGTGAAGCGCTTTCGCAGGTCCTTCGTGAGATCGAGGAAGTGCGCGATCTCGGCCGCGCTGTCGAGCTGCACCACAGCCGGAATCTCGCCGCGGAGAACACGCACCACCGGTTCCGTTCTCGGATCCGGCTTGCGCTTCTCGGGCTCTTTGGGAGGCTCGGGCTTTTTTTCTTCGGCCTTCTTCTCGTCCGCCTTTTCAGGCGGCTTCTCGAGGGGCTTCTCGGTCTTCTTGTCGCCCTCGGCGCCTTCTTTTTTCTCGCCCTTGTCGGCCTCCGCCTTTTTCTTCGCCGCTTCCTCGTCCGCCTTCTTCTTCGCGTCCTCGGAGGCTTTCTTCTTCGCCTCCTCTTCCGCGTCGATGAATTTCACGCCGAGATCGAACAGTCCCTTCAGCGCGTCCTTCGCCGCCGTCGACGTCTCGACGCCGACCGAAAGCAACGCGTCGTCGACGACGATCATGCCGGTCGCGCTACGTGCCCGCGGTCGGGCAAGAGCCCCTTGCCCGCCGCACACGCCGCCGCCCGGCGCAAACGCCAGCGCACCGAAGCCGGCCTCCGCAACGTCGCGGTAGACGCGATCGAACGGATAGAGCTCGTTCGAAACGTGAAGCTGCGGGCTCGACGACACGCCGCCGGATCCGACCGCCTCGCCGGTGAACGGATTGAAGTTGAACACTCGCGTCGCGGACGAGAGACCGATCTGCGCGAATGGGTTCACGAGCCCCGGAACGATCACGCCGTCGCCCGCGTCCACGACGAAGGCCTGCACAGGAATGTGCACGTCCTTCGCCGAGCCGACCTCCGAGATCTTGCCGTCGCGAATGACGACGACCCCATCGACGATCGGCGGTCCCGCCATCGTCTCGATGTGCTTCGCTCGAATGGCGATCGCCTCGGCGTCGACGCCCGGCGCAGGGGACGCGTCGCCGGGAGGGCACGGCGCTCCGAGCGCGAACACCGACAGCCCCACGATGACTGCGCTCGCGACCGACCTACTTGAACGAGCCCTGCTCATCGATGCACCCGCACCTATCTCCGATTTCCGGGTCCGACCCGAAGGCCGGGATGAATCCCGAGATTGCCGAGTCGTACGCGACGCGCCCGCTGACGAGCACGAGACGAATCCGAGTCCGAATGTCGAACGGCTCGCCGTCCTTGATCACGATGTCGGCGTCGCACCCGGGCGCGAGTGAACCGATCCGATCCGCGACCCCAAGTGCCTCGGCGCCGCCGAGAGTCATCGCCTTGAGCGCGATCTCCCACGGAAGCCCGAGACGCACCGCAACCGACCCCTGCACGAACAGCTCTTCTTCGGGGACGACCGGCGAGTCCGTGTTGATCGTGATGTTCTTCACGCCGGCCTTCCAGTACTCGGTGAAGATCGGGACGAATCGGTTCTCCCCCGTGGCGTTGAAATCGTAGTTGCGCGGCCCCAGGTTCACGAAGAGGTCGGGCACTTTCGCCAACTCCGCCGCCGATCGCCACGCGTTGAAGCAACCGTGCGAGACGATCGTGCGAAGGCCGAATTGGTCGTGGAACATCCTCACGGTCGAGACGACGTCGCGCGCTCCCGCGGTGTGGATGAGGACCGGGAACTTTCGCTCGAAGAGCCCTCGGAGCGGTTCGAGATTCAAATGGACCTCGGGCTTCGTCGTGCGCGTGCCGCGCTCGAACGCCGCCCATTCGGCGTTGTAGTCGCGCCCGCGCTCGAGAAGATCGATGAGCCCCCACGACATGCCCATGCGCCCGGCGCCGAGATCACCGCCCGCACGCTCGGGGTTGTACGCCTGCGCGACCTTCATCACGCCGGGCTGTCGGACGATCTGATCATCGGCCCCAGACCCCGCGGTCTTCATCAGCGTCCCGAAGCCGGAGAGATTCGTGCCGCTCCCGGGGATGAAGTTGATCGTGGTCACGCCGGCGGCCGCCGCGGCGCGAAGCTCGGGATTGTCCCAGATCACGCTTTCGAGCACCCGCAGCTCCGGGTTCGTGGGATGGACCATGTCGTTGATGTCCGGGCCGCCGACGTGCGCGTGCAGATCGATGAAGCCGGGAAACGCCCACTTTCCGCTCGCGTCGATGATTCGGTATCCGGCTGGGATCTCGACCTCGCTTTGCGGGCCGACCGCCTCGATGATTCGACCGCGTACGAGGATGACCCCGTTGTCGATAGGCGCCGACGCGACCGGCAAGATCTTCGATGCGCGGATGGCGATGCCAGGCGGTTCGGGCGCATCGCTCGGGGCGCCCATCGCCGCGGCGACGAGCACCGCATCGACGCACACCGGGATCACGCGCGTCCACATCGATCAGAACCTCCGTCCGTCGCGCTTTCGGTCGTACGCGAGCTTGCCGTTCACGAAGGTCATCTCGACCGGATTTCGCGGGTCGAGCGGATCGCCGGTTCGCACGACGAGGTCGGCGTCCTTGCCGGCTTCGATCGAGCCGCATCGTTCCGCAATGCCGATGGCCTTCGCCGGCTCGATCGTCAGTGCGCGCAGCGCCACCTCGCGATCGAGTCCGAATCGGACGGCAACCGCCGCTTGCACGAACAGCTCTTCCTCGGCCACCACGGGCGAATCGGTGTTGAGCGATAGGTTGTGGCAACCGCCGTCCCACCACGCCTTCGCGAGTCCGAGGAAGCGACGCTCGCTCGTGTCGAACCAGTAATTGCGCGGTCCCGCATTGATGAAGGCGTTTCGCGCCGCAAAGTCGGGCGCGTTCTTGTAGCCGTCGAACTCGGCGTGCGACACGACCACCCACAATCCGAACTCGTCGATGAGGATGCGGCGAGTCGATTGAACGACCTGCATGATCTGCGTGTGGACGAGGATCGGAAACTCGTGACGAAACAGGCCGCGCATCAGCTCCAGTCGAAGGTTTCTCGCCGGCTTCACGCTCGTGCGTCCGGCTTCGAACGCGCTCCACGCCTCGTGGTACTCCTTCCCCTCCTGCAGGATGTTTCGAATCATCCAGTTCATGCCGATGCGGCCGGAACCGAAGTCGGAGCCGCGCTCCGGGTTTCCCGCCTGTGCGATCTTCATCGCGCCGGGAAAACGGATGACGCACTCCTCGAGCGTCCGGCCCGCCGTCTTCAACAGCGTGCCGAATCCCGAGAGGTTCGTGCCGCTGCCGGGGATGAAGAGCACGGTCGTCACGCCGCCGGCGACGGCGTCCTTCAGCAATTCGTTCTCGGGGCGAATCACGTCGAGCGTGCGGAGGTCGGTGTTGATCTGGAAGACCGTGTCGTTGAGATCCTCGCCCTCGCTCGCAATGTGGCAATGAAGATCGACGAATCCGGGCGTCACCCACGAGCGGCCGACGTCGATCGTCTCGTAGCCGTCCGGGATCGGCACCTCGGACCGAGGCCCGACCTTTTCGATCTTCGAACCGCGAACGAGGATCACTCCGTTGTCGACGGTGCCCTGCGTCACCGTCAGGATCTTGCCGGCAACGATGGCGAACGGAGCGCTCGGCGCAGGATCGCTCGGCGCAGAGACGACCATCGCGAACAGAGCGGCTGCGATCACGGCTTGGCCTCGTAGACGACGCGGCCCGAGACGATCACCATCTGGATCCGGCTGCCGAGGTCGAAGGGATCGCCGGTCCACACGACGAGGTCGGCATCGCGACCCGGCTGCAGCGATCCGATTCGATCGTCGAGCTTCAAGCACTTCGCGGCGGAGCTGGTCAGCGCGCGCAGGGCCTCGCCGGCGGCGAGACCGTATCGAACCGCGTACGCCGCATTCACGGGGAGGAAGCGCGTGCTCGCCGCACTGTCGGTCTGGAACGCCACCGTGACTCCGGCGCGCGCCAGCGTACGAGCGTTGTTGCGCAGCTCGCCTTCGTCGCGCGTGACGATCGTCGGCCCCACGGCCACGCCCCAACCGCGTTTCTGGATCTCGTCCGCCACGCGCCACGCTTCGTCGCCTTGCACGATGAACCCTTCGAGCGCGAACTCGTCCTTGAAGACGTGAAGCGCGTTCAGGATCTCGTCTGATCGAACGGCGTGCACGGCGGCAACGCATTCCTTCTTGAAAAGCGCACGGAACGGCTCGAGGTTGTCGTCGACGCGCGGCTCCTCGGGCCTTCCGTCGGCCTTCTTCGCCGGCGCGGTGCCGCCGGAGCCGCCTTCCTTCGTGGGAAACTCGACGCGACGCGCGTCGATCTGGCCGGTGATCATGCCGGCGAAATCCCACTCGCCGCGCAAGTGGTTCTCCTCGAGGAGATCCATGCGAACGTTCATCTTCCCCTGCGGCGCATCGATCGAAAACGTCAGCGCCTTGCCGTCCCAGTTTCCGTTCGCGATGGGCCGCGTGCCTTGCGTGCGCGACGTCAACGTGCCGGTCACCGTCGAGCCCGAGAGCTTCAGATCCGCGGTGGCCGGTTGCGGCTCGGGAAGGACCGCTGCGGTGACCGTGGCCTCCCATTTTCCGGTGATCGGATCGAGCGGGGTCTTCTTGTCTTTGTCGCCCGCCTTGTCCTCTTTTTTCTCGTCCTTCTTCTCTTCCGCCTTTTTCGTGTCGGGCTCGACGGTCGCGCTTCGCTTCGCCTCGTCGCTGGCCTTCTTTTCCTCGGCGGCTTGCGCCTTTTGCTTCGCCTCCCAGTCCGCGAGGTCTTTCGCGTACTTGTCCCACTTGTCGGCGTAATCTTTGCCGGCGCGGAGCGTGTTGCGCAATGCATCGGCATGGTTCATGCGATTTCGTCCGAGCGCTTGTGCGCTTGCGCCGAACACGACGGCGGCCGGCTCGCGCACGCGCATTTCCGCGAGTGTGTCGCCGGCGAGCTTCATCACGGTGGCCTGCCCGCTCACGGCCCCACCGCTCCCGGGCGACAGCATCACCGAAGTGACGCCCGCTTCGCGCGCCGGAGCGAACGCCGGGTCGCCCGGAACGATCGCGAGGAACGGACGCATCGCGCCCGACGCGGCACCGGCGATTTCTCCGGTGAGGAACGGCGGCAGATTCGGGACGGCGACCTCCGCGGAGAGTCCCAGATGCGAACCCATGTCGATGAAGCCGGGGGTAACCACGGCGCTCGCGACATCCACGATGCGCGCGCCCGGCGGAATCGAAACTCCCTCGCCGACTTCGACGACCTTGCCGTCCTCCACCAGCACGACGCCGCCTCGGATGTCGGCGCCTACACCCGTCACGACGCGTCCCGCACGAACGGCGATCGCGCCCCCTTCCTCGGGCGCCCGGTAAACCGTCTTCCCCTCGACCAGGACGCGAGTGACCACGGAGCGGGCGTCGAACGGATCGCCGGTCAACACGACCACGTCACCGTCCTTGCCGGGCTCGATCGATCCGACGCGATCGGCCACGCCGAGAATCTCCGCCGCGTCGCGCGTCACGGCGCGCAGCGCGGCGTCGCGATCGAGGCCGCCTCGAACCGCGTATCCGGCGAGGAGCAGCAGATCCGGCTGGCTCGCTCGACCGGTCGAGTGAATGGCGAGCTTCACGCCCGCGCGCGAAAGAACCGCGGCATTCTCGACCACCGCGTTTCCCTCACCGGCCTGCTCCGGCGTCTCTTCGCTGACGCGTTGGCCAGGTCGTAGGAATCCGGAGAGCACCACCGGAATCTTCTTGGCGGCGAGATCTGCGGACACGAGGTGCGCTTCGGTGCCCCCTTCGATCTCGAGGGCGAATCCGAATTCCTCTGCGAGCCGGAGCGCCGCCAGGATGTCGCTCGCCTTGTGTGCGTTCACGCGCGCCGGCGTTTCTCCGCGGAGGAGTCGCGCGAGCGCTTCCTTGCGGAGGTCCCGAGGCCCGCCCGTTCGGCGCTTCGCATCGTATTCGCGGGCCTCGTTCAGCGCGGCACGAAGGGCCGCAATCTCGCCCATTCGCGTGGTGGGAAGTTGGCGTTTCACGGGGAGAATCGGATTCTCGGACGACGGCGGGATCGGCGGCTCGAAAATACCCGGAGGGTTCTTCGGCGCCTCGCCGAGCGCGATGCGCATCGACGCTCGCGGGCGAAGCAGACGCCGCGCACGATCGTCGTCGGAACCGGCGAGCTTCGCCACGGCGCCCAGTCCACTGACGAGTCGTCGAATTCCGGGCGTCACGTAGACGGTCGTCACACCGCCGGAGAGCTGGGCGCGATACGAGCCAAACAGATCGAAGGCGTCCTTCGCCTCCACGTCGGACGCGATCGATTCGTCGTCGTCGAGGGATCCCTGAGCCAGCGTCGTATAGGCGTCGATGAGCCCCGGGATGATCACCGCGCCTCCGGCGTCGACGATCGTCGCGCCCGCCGGAGCGGGACCCGCCGGACCGACCGACTCGATGCGTCCGCCCCGGATGACGATCATCCCCGGATCGACGATCGCGCCGGTGCCAGTGAGCACTCGTCCCCCGACGACGGCCACGATCTCGGAATCGGCTCCGCTTCGCGCGGCGAACGCAATCCACGCAAGCCCGGCGACGATCGTAGCGGCTGCGAGGGAGAATCGGCTCATCGGCATCCTCTGCTACTTCGCCGGAGCGACGGTCAGCTTCTTCAGCTTCTCGTCCTTCGATCGTTCGTAGACGACCTTTCCGTCGAGAACCACCGTGTCCACCCACGTCCGCGAGTCGAGCGGATCGCCGGTGAGCAGGAGCAGGTTTGCGTCCTTCCCCTTCTCGAGGGTACCGACCTCGTCGGCCACACCGAGGATCTCCGCCGGCCACAGGGTGATCGCACGCAGAGCGTCCTCGCGCGGCATCCCCTGTT
>JACOTG010000178.1 GCA_016178505.1 Planctomycetota bacterium | reverse complement strand
GGCCTGACGAGGACGACGGGGGATCCGCGAAGCCGCTCGACCGGTCGAGACGGCGTCAGCTCATTGAACGCGTCGTGATGCCCCCGGCGTTCATGAAGTCGCTCATCTCCGGGTCTGGCCGAGTCAACGATGCGACACGGTCACCGCGTTGGTCACGCTCAAGGGAATCGTCGCCGAAGAACCGTCGTCTTGCACGAGGCCCTGAAGTGTGAAGATCGCCGAGCGCTGGAGCCCCATCGGGATTCGAAGGGCTGTGGTCGGCGCCGGCGGCGACGCGATCATCGCGTGTCCGAGAGTCTCGCGCGCACCGAGATTGTTCCAGACGAACGCCGGCCGGCCTCCCGCGAGCGGCGTCGGTAGCACGGACGAACCGAGTCTCATGGGAAGCGGAGTGAGCGTGGAGTCGCTGGGTTCGCCGAGCCACGCGTAGAGCGCGTAGCGCGCGACGGCGGGACCCGCCGGTGGAGCGTCGATTTGGACGCGGAAGGAGTGGCTCCGATCGATGACGGAAGTAGACGGGCGCGCGGTGGAATTCGCCTTCGTCGCCGAGGAACACGCCGACTCGGTAAAATCGCCCCGAGAGCGCCGCGATGTCCGGCGCGCCGTCCGTGTCGAAGTCTCCGATCGCAACGGCGACCGTGCTCGTGTCGTCGTCGAGGACCGGCTGCACCGCGAAGTTGCCGTATCCGTCGCCGATCGCGACGCGAAGCCCGATCTGTCCGCCGGAAAAAACGAGGTCCGTGTGGCCATCGCCGTTCACATCGCCGGGTGTCACGAGGTCGAAGAACTCGCCGATCGGAAACGTGTAGCTCGCCGCGTCGACGAACCCGGTCGGCCCGCGAAGCAGGACGTGGACTCGCGTCTCGGCTGGAATCCGTCGAACGGAGTCGCGGTAGACCATGTCGGGCCGCCCGTCCTCGTTCCAGTCGCCGAACGTCATTGCCACCGCAGCGGTCGGAAGCGTGAGTCGACCGGGGCTCGAGAACGTCCCGTCGCCATTGCCGCCGTAGAAATCGACGTAGCCGGGGTTCGAGGCGTTCTGCGAGAAGCCGTGCGCGACGATGACGTCCGGCACGCGGTCGCCGCCGACGTCTGCGACGCCGACGCCGATGACGGCGCCCTCGTACGTCAAGGACTGCCCGATCACGAGACCGCCGGATCCGTCGTTGAGCGCGATGGTGGCCGCCCCGAGTCCGGTCGGTGAAATCGGTGCGGTCGCCAAGACGAGGTCGAGCCGGCCGTCGCCGTCGAGGTCTGCCGACACGAGATAGGCGCGATCGCTGATGGTGCCGCCCGAGTAGACGGTCGGCGTTCCGAATCCTCCCGAGGCCGTTCCGTGCCGCACGACGATCGATCCCGCGCGGGCGTCGGCGGTCACGAGGTCGACGTAGTCGTCGCCGTCGAGGTTGAGCGACAGCTCGGCGGTCGCGAGCTCTCGCACTTGGATCTCCGCTTGTCCCGTTTGCTCTCCCGTGGAGTAGCGGTGGACTCGCGGAAAGCCGGTCTCGAGGACGAGATCTTGGTCGCCGTCGCCGTCGAAGTCGCCGACCTCGACGCCGCGATTGCCGCCGCCCGCGACGAAGATGCCGTAGTCGTAGCTCCCGCCGCCGCGAGCGTGGTAGACGACGACGCCGTCCGGGACGACGGCGAGGATCTCGGGATTGCCGTCGCCGTCGAGGTCGACGAGCGAGAGCGCGATGGCGATCCCCACGAAGATCTGACCGAAGTTCAAGCGACCGTGACCATCGCCGTTGAGCAGCCAGATTTGAGAGACGCCGTTGTGGGCCACAACGGCATCCATGGCGCCGTCGCCGTTGAAGTCACCGGTCGCGATCACTTCGGGGTATGGGCTGACGGCGACGCCGATGCCCGGAGTGAAGTTTCCCGTGCCGTCGTTCACGAGCGTTTGCAGGTAACCCTGGTACTCGGGAACGGTGACGACGAGGTCGAGGTCGCCGTCACCGTCGAAGTCTGCGGACGCAACCATCGCCGAGTGCCAAGCCAACGGGACGATGGCATCCGGGACGAACGATTCGTCGACGTCGCCTCGCCAGATCACGACGTGATGGCTCGTGCGCACGTGGAACGCGACGTCCGTGAGCCCATCGCCGTCGAAATCGCCGAAGAGCGTGTTGGTGACGACTTCGTTCAATGAAAACGAAGGCCCCTGAGTGAACTTTCCGCGACCGTTTCCGACGAGGACGCCGAACCTACCCTGTGCCTCGTCGACGCAGACGAGGTCGAGCTTGCCGTCCTGATTCACGTCCACGAAGCGAAGAACCGTCGGCCGAATGAAATCGGTCGGCGTCATTCGCGCGTGACGGAATCCCCCGGAGCCGTCTCCGAGCAGGATCGCCATGCTCGTCGGGTCGTCCGCTGCCGCGCCGACGCAGATGTCGAGGAAGCCGTCGCGATTCACGTCGCCCACGGCGACGGGCCCGCCCGTAGCGCTCAACGGGTAGACGCGATCGGCGTCGAACGAAACCTGAGCACGGCAGACCGGTGTGAGAAGGATGGAGATGAACGTCGAAATGAAGAGGAATCGCAGCAGCGCCGTTCGGAGGCTCGAGTGGCACACGGCACACCTCCTGTTGAGGGCGCTCTTCGACCATTCTGAACCACTTCCTTGAGGTGAAGTCCTTAGAACTCCCAAGTGGCGGAGCGGTCGATTTCGGAACGGCCGCCGCACGCGGATGCGGTTAGACTCGCGTCGTGAAGTGCTTCGTCGACGGCTACAACGTCCTGTTCTCGCAGGACGAGCTTCGTCGCATCCTCGACACCGAAGGCCTCGACGCGGCGCGCAAGCGGCTGCTCACCGGCGTCGCTGCCCATGCGACGCTGCATTCCTTCACCGTCATGGTGGTCTTCGACGGCAGCCCGGAGGTCGTCGGCGTCGCGCGTGAGGAGATCGTGCAAGGGGTGCGCTGCATCTACTCCACGGGACAGGGAAAAGCGGACCGGCGGATCCTTCTTCTCCTCGATGCCGAGCCTCAGCCTGGCGATTGTCTCGTGGTCACATCCGACCGGGAGGTCCGAATGGGAGCGCGCCATCGCGGCGCGAAGGTCCAAGCGGCCGATCCGTTCTGGCGAGAGGCAACGCTTCGTCCGGCCGCAGACAAACCGGGATCCCGCGACGGTCGACTCAACAAGAACGAAGTCGACGACTGGATGCGCTACTTCGGCTTCGACTCGGACGAAGACGCCTGAGACTTCGTTTCGGCCTCGACCCAACGCGCGTAGTCGGGGTTTCCGTCGTCGGTCGGCACGAGGAGGATCTCCGGGACGTCGTAAGGATGGAGCGCGCGAAGCCTCGCAGCGATCGCACGACCGAGGTCCGCGCGCGTCTTCAGCAAGAGCAGCGCCTCGTTCGAAATCTCGAGCTTTCCCTCCCAGAAGTACGTGCTGCGAACTCCCGGCAAGACGCTCGCGCACGCAGCGAGGCGCTCCTCGACCAATGCGCGACCGAGGCCGTCCGCGCGATCTGCGGGAAGCGACGTGACGACGAGCAGAGTCCCCACTTCACGCCCAGCTGAGGAAGTCGCGAACCTGCGCGGCCAGCGTTCGAACCGCGCCGCGCGGCGTCGAGCGACGCAAGGCTCGCCAAACCGTCTTCGGTCGAACGTAGAAGCGGCGATACGCTTCGTCGCGAAGTCGCATCACGGTCTCGGCATCGAGCCCGTCGGTCTCGAGGATGAAATTGTCTTGATCGAACTGCGACCAATCGGCGGTCGTGATCCACCCTTTCGTGCGCGCCTCCTCGAACAGAGTCGAGCCGGGCAGCGGCGTGGCGCAATAGAACTGCGCAAAGTCGACGTCGAGCTCCTTCACGAACTCGATCGTTCGGCGGATCGACGTCGCCGTCTCGCCGGGATAGCCAACCACGCAATGGGCGATCGACGCGATGCCGGCTTCGCGCGTCCACAGGACGGCACGACGGATCTGGTCCAGCGTGACGTGCTTGCCGACCTCGTCGAGGATCGCTTGCGTGCCGGACTCCACGCCGTACGCGATCGCCTTGCATCCGGCTCGGCGGAACGCGGACAACAGATCGGGATCGACGTGATCGACGCGACTGTTGCACGACCACTCGACGCCAAGATGCCGATCCTCGATTTCGTTCGCGATGCCGAGCGCGTGCTCGCGCCGCAGAGTGAACGAGTCCGACCAGAACAGGAACTCGCGAATGCCGAAGTCCCGCAAGTTGCGCTCGACCTCGTCGCCGATGCGTCGCAGCGACGGCAATCGCGGCGTCTGTCCGTAGTACGCCGGCGCCACGCAGAACTTGCACGGATAAGGACACCCGCGCCCGGCGCCGACGAGCACGAACGGACGGCCCGAGATCGGCGAGCGATACGCGGACCGATCGACGAGATCCCACGCCGGAAACGGAAGCGCATCGAGGTCGCGGATGAACGGTCGGTCCGCGTTGTGGCGCACGGCGCCGCCGTCGCGCCACGAGATGCCAGAGACATCGGCGAAATCCGTGTTTTGGCGAACCGCGCGCGCCCACTCTCGAACCGTCTCTTCCGGCTCGCCGCGCACGATGACGTCGAGATCCGGGCCAAGCGCGAACGACTCGTCGGTGAGTGACGTCACGTGCACGCCGAGCGCGGCGAAGCGCGCGTGCGGAGCCACCGCACGCAACGCGGTCGGGAGCGACAGATCGCTCTCGATCGTGGGGGTCACCGCGTTGAAAACCACCAGATCGGGCTGCCACGCCGCGACGTCCCGCGTGAGATCGTCGAGCCCGATGGGAAGCACGGTGCCGTCGCAGATGCGGACGTCCATGCCGTCGTCGCGAAGCACGGCCGCGGTCCGCGCCAGGGAGAGCGGCGGCCACACGGTCGCCCACGCCGATGCTCGCTGCTGGCAACGGCCCTCGCGCATGCGGCGAGGTCCGCGTCCGGTGGGCGGGTTCAGGAAAAGCGCGCGCATCGCGGCATTCTATCCGAAGGGCGACGCCGGTTGTCGGCGGCGGTGGCGAAGGCGCCTCGAAAAAAATTTACCGATCGCTCCAACCGGCGTTGATAGTCCCGCGGGGCCCTCACCACTATTGGGGTACTCTTGTCCTCGATGATGAGGCGAGAGCTGAAGAGATCGCCGCGAACGTGGGGTGACGCACAAAACACGAAGGCTCGCGGAGTCGCTTCGCCCGTTCCTTGGAATCGAGATGCTTTCATACCCCCTCCCGCAGGGCGCAGTGCAGCCGGTCACGGGCGCGCTGGCGTCGGGTCACGATCCTGCACGTGTCGATGAACAAAGGAGACTGGCAAGAAAACGGCCATGAGAGGTGCTTTCCCGAGAGTGTCGAGAGGAAGTGAATTCGCAGGGTCGGTTTCGAGCCGTCGCAGCGCTCCCCGCCGTGATCGTCGAAACCCCGGGGAGGGGTTTCTTTCAACCCAACGCGGGGTCGGATTCCGGTAGCCCCCGACCTCGACAGCCGCGTGGATCCCCCGTCCCGCGGCGGCGGTTGACGTCGCCCCCGGCTGTTTCATTGGAGTGGTTCGCACTTCGTGGATAGAATGGCGCGTCGTTTTGCATCCGAAGCGTCGAATACCAGTGGAACCCGGGGGCGACGAACCGTGCTCATCGTTCAAGCATCGATATCCATCCACCTCCTTTTCTTTCCGTTCTCGTCCGGCGCTCCTGCGCCGGACTCTGTTTGCACAGTGCTGACGTTCATGCGGCCGCTGTGCACCTCTGCCCCCGCCTCCCCGCCGACACCTGCGCCGAAGTCGCTCGTGCGGCTGCTGAGCGCTCAGGGCGTCTCGGGCTACGAGGACGACGTGCGCCGCGCGATCTGCGAGTCTCTGCCGCCCTCCCTCGCCGTCGAGGAAGACTCGGTCGGAAACGTGATCGTTCGATTGGGCAAGGGCTCGCCGCGCGTCCTCGTCGCCGCGCCGATGGACGAGCCCGGCTTCGTGGTCTCGGGCATCACGGCGGACGGGTTCCTGCGGCTCAATCGCGTGGGCCGCACGGTCGAGACTCCGCTCGCCGATCAGTTCGTCGAGGGGCAGAGGGTCACGATCGGAACGCAGCGCGGACCGCGAGTCGGCGTCGTGGCGTGTTGGTCGACACACCTTCATCGCGACACGGGCGACGACAAGCGCGCGCCCTTCTCGCTCGACGACGCGTACGTCGACGTCGGAGCGCGGACTTTCGGTGAGGCCGAAGACTACGGGTTTCGGCTCCTCGATCCGGTGACGCGCGCGAAGCAGGTCGTTTCGCTCGGCACGAACGGGCTCGCCGCGCCGGCTGCCGGCGACCGCGCGTGCGCCGCGGCGATGGCCGAGGCGATCCGCCGTGTCGCGGAATCACGTCCTCCAAACGAAATCGTGTTCGCGTTCCTCGCTCAGGAGCAGCTCGGCCGAAAGGGCATCGACGCGATCACCACGCGGTTCCACGCGGACCGAGCGTATCTCCTCGGCTGCGGATTCGGCGTCCATCGCACGAGCGCGCGAACGACCGAGGAAACGGACTCGATCCCGCTCGGGGTCGGCGTGCTTGCGCACGCGGCGAAGTCGTCGTCGACGCTCACGTCGATGCTCAAGCGCGCGAAGGCTCGCGGCATTCCCGTTCAAGATGCGCCAAAGGAAGTCGCCGCGACGTCGAGCTACACGGGCGGGCCGACGCTCCCCGACGACGGCCGCACGATCTTCCTCGGCGTGCCGTGCCGCTACGGCGGGACTCCGGTCGAATGCGTCGACACCCGCGACGTCGAGGCGCTCGAACGGCTGCTGGTCCTCCTCTTCGAAGAGGAGGTGGTGTGATGCGTACGCGCAACGCGCTGTCGCTCGTCGCCCTTGCGATCGTGGCGTCGGGTTGCGCATCGACTCGCCGGCCGAACGATCGCTCGTTTCGAGTGCTCGAGCCGCTCATCGACGCGACGGGCGTGTCGGGCATGGAAGGACCGGTGCGCGACACGGTGCGCACGCTCCTCCCCAGCTGGACGGATCCCGAGGTCGACGACGCGGGCAATTTGCTGGTGCGCGTCGGCTCCGGGTCGCCGACGAAGCTCTTCATCGCGCACCTCGACGAGATCGGGTACGCGGTAAAGGACATCGACGAGCACGGCATGCTCACGCTCGTGCGGAAGGGCGGGTTCTTCGACTCGCTCTACGAGGGACAACCGGTGCTCGTGTTCCGCCGCGATCGCGGGCCGGTCAGCGGCGTCGTGGCGCCGCGTCCCGGCTATCGCGCGGCTTCGACCGCGGCGCCGAAGCTCGACGAGCTGTGCGTGGACATTGGCGCCACGTCGAAGCGAGACGCCGAACTCGCCGTCTCGCCTGGCGACACCGTGACGATTCGAAAAGATCTTCAACGACTCGTGGGCGATCGCGCGACGGCGCGTTCGTTCGACGACCGCGTCGGCTGCGCGGCGCTCCTCCTCGGTCTGGAGCAGCTCGATCGGCACAAGGTGAAGGGCACTGTCGTCTTCGCGTTTTCGACGGGCGAAGAAGTCGGGCTCGACGGAGCCAAAGCGCTGTCGAAGCGACTGCAACCGAACGTCGTGTTCGCGGTCGACACGTTCGTGAGCGCCGACTCGCCGCGCGAGAGCGATCGGTTCGCGCTCGCACCGATCGGCGAAGGCGCGGTCGTGCGCGCGCTCGATCACTCGAACGCCGCGCCGAAGTGGGCGGTCGCCAAAGTGCTCGACATCGCGGCGCAGCACCGGATTCCGATGCAATACGGCGTCACCGGCGGCGGCAACGACGGCTCGGTCTTCACGCGATTCGGCGCGATCGACGTGCCGCTCGCGTGGCCGCTCCGCTACTCGCACTCTCCCGCCGAGGTGATCGACCTCCGGGACGTCGATGCGCTCGGCCGCCTCGTCGCCGCGCTCGCCGAGGATTTCTAGCACCGTCGCGCGAGAAACGCGCGTCTCCGACGCGCCCGATGGCTCGCCATTTCCCGTGAACGCGACGCCGCTTCACTTCGAGTTCATCGCCTTTGGACGCGTGGACGATAGAATCCGCGCCAGTTCCGTCCTTGCATGTGAAAGGAGCCTCGTGTCGCGAGCCTGGGTCCAGATCGTTGCCGCCGCCGGCAGCGGGTGCCTGGCACTATTAGCCGGATGCGTGGCGGAGTCGGTTTCGCGGGGGGCGAGGGTCGAGGTCGGGGCGGCGACGCGGACGATCACGCCGCGCGTCACGCCGGATGGCAAGGCCGTTTGGCTCGCCGGGTTCAACCCGCATCGGCAGGCTACCGGCGTGCACGACGACCTGTTCGCGCGCGCTCTCGCCATTCGCGACACGGCGCCCGGCGGCAAGACGATCGCGATCTGCGTCGTCGACCTCGTCGGGTTCTTCCGCGCGGACGTGCTCGAGGTGCGCTCGGCGCTCGAAACGCGCGGCGTTCGGCTCGATGCCGTCATCGTGACGAGCACGCACACGCACAGCGGACCCGACACGATGGGGCTTTGGGGGCCGATGCCGGGCGTGACCGGACTCGACGCCGCGTACAACGCAACCGTTCGTGATCGCTGCGTCGACGCGATCGCCGAGGCTGTGTCGAAGCTGCGCCCGGCGACGACGCGTCTCGCGCTGTCGACGACGCCCGGACTCGTGAACGACAGCCGCCTTCCGCGCGTCCTCGACGAGCGCCTTCGCGTGCTCGCGTTCGACGACGCGACGACCGGGGCTCCGATTGCGACCTTCGTGAACTGGTCGTGCCATCCCGAGTGTCTGCCGCGCACGAGCACCGCGATCACCGCGGACCTGTGCGCGCCGCTCGTCGCGCGCATCGAGCGCGAGCGCGGCGGCATCGGCATCTTCGCGAACGGCGCCATTGGCGGGCTCATGACGCCGGGCGGCGTGCGCGTCACCGACCCGAGGACCGGCGACGTGGTCCTCGAGGACACGTTTCGCCACGCGGAGGTGATCGGCGAAGCGGTCGCCGGACTCGCCCTCGACGCGATTCGCACCGCGCCGCGCTTCGATCCGACGCCGATCCGCTTCCGCTCGCGCGAGGTCGACATCCCGCTCGAGAACGATCTCTTCCGCGGGGCGGCCGCGATTGGGATGTTCGGCGATCGCGTGAAGCTCCTCCCGAACGGCCGAGACTTGCGCACGGAGGTCGGCCTGCTGCGCCTCGGCGAAGCGACGCTCGCCTGCATCCCGGGCGAGATCTATCCGGAGCTGATGTTCGGCGGCGTTCAGGATCCTGCAGACCCGGCCGCGGATTTCCCGAGCGCGCCGATCGAATCGGCGATCGATCCGGTTCTCCCGCGCGGCCCGCACTTCGTGCTCGGCCTCGCGAACGACGAGATCGGCTACATCATTCCGAGACGGGAGTGGGATTCGAAGCCGCCGTTCGCGTACGGCCGGTCGAGCGCGCAGTACGGCGAGGTGAACTCGGTCGGGCCGTCGGCGGCGGCCGCCATCTGCGAGGCCCTGCGAGCGCTCTCCGCGGAACCGTGATCTCGCGAGCGACGCCTCACCCGCGAGCGAATCGGAGCTTCTTTCGGATCTCCTCTTCCTGCATCACGATCTCGGTCGCCGGGCTCGCGGCATGCGCGAAGGCGACGATGTACGTGTACTTCTTCACCGGAACGGAATAGATCGTGATCGAGTATTCCTTGCCGCTCTCCATCGTCGCGTAAGCGCTCACGACCGCCGCGTTCATTCCGCCGAGCGAGCCGTTCGAGTCGTCGGTGACCTTGCGGAGCGACTTCGCGGCCTTCTGGAGCATGTGTTTTTCCGCTTCGATGAGTTGCGGCTTGCTTCCGGGATCGACCATCGTCCCGCCGAACCCCGTGTGCACGCGCCGATCGAGCGTCGAAACGGCCACGACCGCGTCGTAGAGGCCGAGCATTCCGAAGATCTCGCTGGCGCCCCCGCTCGCGGTGCTCGTCGTGGAGTCGGACGGCGCCTCGCCATCGGGAAGCGGCTTCGCCAGCACGAGCCCTTCGCCTGCCGCTTCCGAGCGATTCTGGAACTTCCAACCGCCCTTCGACGGTCGGCTCACGGTGAGCTCCGAGATGGTGCGCGACGGATCGTTCGCGCTCGGATCCTCCGGCTTCGCGGGCTTGGAGCCGGCGTCCGCGCCGCCGCCCTCGCCGGCCGGTTTGTCCGGCGCCGCGTCTCCCTCCGGCTTTGCGATCTTGTCGAGCGACTCCGCCGCCGGAAGCCGATCCGTGGTCTCGACGAAATGGCCCTGCTTGTCGACGTAGAAGGTCCACGGCCAGCGGTTTTGATCCGTCTGCTTCGCGATCCTCTGGAACGGATTCCATTGCTTCGCCGTGAGGCTGATCGGCGTGTGGAGCTTGGCGCCCTCGATCACCGACTTGACGACCTTCGAGCCCGCGCTCGATTCGACCGAAGCGAGGATCACGACTCCGCGCTTCCGGTAGGCCTGTGACAAGGATTCGATGTCCCCGAGATCCTTGCCCGGACCCTGCACCGTCGACGACACGAACGCGATGGCGACGCCGCTGACGTCGTCTCGCTTGAGGAGCTTGGCGATGGTCGTGGATGGACCGAATTCGCCCGGGTTCACGAGATCGAATGGAATGAGGATCGCTTCTTTCTCGAGCGCCGCAGTGTCCTCGGACGGCGCACCCGACGAGACACTCGCAAGGGCGAGAACGATCGAGGCCATCGCAAGCGAGCGAATCATGAGATCCTCCTTTTCATCCCTGGTACCACGGCACGGCTCGAAGCGCCAGATACGGGAGACGCGTCGAGGCGTTGGGCGGCTTCGGCGGCCCTGATAGACTCGCGACAATGGCTCGACGCGTCTCCTTCTTCGCCGAACTCCCCGTGCTCGTCGTCGCGTGCACCGCGCTTTGCGGCGCGACCGGCCCCGAGCTGCCGACGCGGCGCGAAATCCAATCGACGCTCCTCGGCAATCCCGGCGTCGTCTTCGTCTACGGCGCCGCCGATCCGGCGCTCGCAGAACGGTACCGTCACGCGCTCACGGAAATGGTCGACTCGTACTTCGGCGAGGACGAGAAGGTGCACGTCGTCTCCGAGGCCGTGCTCGGCGACGAAGAGCGCCGCGCGAGCACGCTCTACGTGATCGGTACGCCAGCGCAGTGCGCACTCGCGCGAACCCTCGGACCCGAGATCGGCGTCGCGTTCGAAGAGGGCGCGTTTCGATTCGCGGGCCGCCGCTACGCGGACGCGCGCGATACGATCACCGTGCTGCGTCCGTCGCCGTTCAACTCGCGGCGCGGTGCGATCCTCTACACGGGCAACTCCGACGAGACGATCCTTCGCGCGCCGTTCGGCGTGCTCGCGTCCGAGGACTATTCGGTGCGACGCGCGGGCCGCGTCGTTCGCTCGGGGCTCTTCTCGCAAGAGCCGGCGACGCGGTGGGCCTACGACCCCGCGCGCGATCGCGATCTCGAAGCCGAGCGCGAGGCGTGGGCTCGCTCGCTGCGCACGCTCCAGGCGGGCACCTATCGACTCCACGTGCCGCCCGGCCTCGCAACCGACGAGCGGCTCCAAGACGCCTTCGCTAAACGGACCGTGGCGCGACGCGCGGCGTTCGCGAACGTCGGCCTGGCGGTGCCCGAGCCAGCCGATGCGTTCCTCTACCCCACGCTCGAGTCGAAGGCGAAGCCGTCGGACGACCCGCGCTACGCGAGCCTCGTTGACGGCGCGCTGCATTCGGTCTTCGACGCGCGGTTCGACCCACGAGACGTCGCCATCGAGGTCGAGGCCGCGCTGTCGCCGAAGCTTCCGCGATGGCTTCGGATCGGGCTCTCCGTCCGAGCCAGCGGTCGGTTCGAGGGCTGGTCGCTCGACGAGTGGTCGACGTTCCTCGACTGGGCCGGGATGCGTGTGGATCCGGTCGAGCTCTCGAACGACGACACGTTTCGGCATCGCTCCTACTGGTTCTCGTATCCGTCGGCCGCATTGTTCGTGCGCGACTTCGCTGCCTTGTTGCGCGGCGAGCCGCCGAGGCCGCGTCCGATCTTCGAGGGCGCAGAGCTCGATCCACCGCCGGTCCCGTTCATGCGCGGCGCGTGCATCGCGCACACGTACAGCCTCGACCACGGCTACGTTTCGCGCATCGCCGGCGACACGATGCGCCGGCTTCACGACGACGATCACGTCGACTGGTTCTCGATCACGCCGTTCGGCTACATGGCCGCGAAGGACCGACCCGAGATTCGGCCCGGCTTCCGCGATCGCTCGGGCGAGGGCCTCACCGAGGAGAACGACGAAGCCGTGTGGGCCGCCATCGATTCCGCTCACGCGGCGGGTGCGAAGGCGCTGCTCGCGCCGCACCTCTGGGTCCGCGGCGCGTGGTGCGGGGACGTCGCGATGAAGTCGGATGCCGACTGGCGCGCGTTCTTCGAAGACTACCGTGCGCTCACGCTGCACTACGCGATGCTCGCGCGGGTGCGCGGCGCGGACGCTTTCGCGATCGGCAAGGAATTGGTCGGCACGACGCGCGTGCGGCCCGACGATTGGCGCGCGCTCATCGCCGACGTCCGTCGCGTCTTTCCGGGACCGATCACTTACGAGAGCAACTGGGGCGAGGAGTTCGAGACGCTGCCCTTCTGGGATGCGCTCGATTTCGCCGGCTTGAACGAGTACCGCCCGCTCGCGACGACGGTCGATGCAAGCGACGACGAGCTGCGCGCCGCCGCGCGCGCCGTCGCCGATGGGATCGAGCGTGTCGCGAAGCGCATCGGCAAGCCCATCGTGCTCACGGAGGTCGGCTTCCCGAGCCATCGCCGTGGCGCGATCGAGCCGTGGAAAGACTCCGCCGACAAAACGCCCGCACCCGAGATCCAAGCGCGCGCCTTCCGCGCACTCTTCGACGCACTCGACGGCCGCCCGTGGCTCGGCGGGCTCTACATCTGGAAAGTGTTCACGAACCCGACGACGAACGAAAACCGCCCAACCGGCTACCCCATCGCCGGCAAGCCCGCCGAGACCGCGATCCGCGACTTCTTCGCCCACCCGTCCCCATCCCGATAACCCGTCGCCCGTCTCACATCCGGCTATTGGGGTCAGACCCCAGACGACGGAACGTCCGGCTACAAGTGTGAGTCACTCTCCGACGGAGTTCGTTGATCGTGCCGTGGCCTCCGTTCACCGAAGGAGGATCTCGCGTGTCGACGTATGCTTCGATGCGCCCGTCACGAACGCGATCGCGGAAACGCGCGCCGACGGTACGCGCGATCCTGGATCACCGTCCTGACCGCTTAGAGTTCCTCGCCTTCCCGTCGCACGACATCGAGAAGGCGTCCGTTCTCGGATTCGATTCCGCGACGGCGACGACGTCGTGTCCGTCTTCGCGAAGGCGAACGACGAGCAACCCCTCCAAACTCTCGTCCGCCAGGAATCTCACCGGCCAGTTGGCGTGCGCGGGATGATCTCGTCCGTCCCGACGACGGCGCGGGCGTACGCGATCGCCGCCAGGACGTCATCGCGCTCGAGGCGCGGGTAGTCGTTCAGGATCTCCTCGATCGTTTGGTCAGCGGCGAGCTTCTCGAGGATCAACTCCACGGTGATTCGCGTGCCTCGGATGACGGGCTTCCCGAGCATCACCTTCGGGTTGATTCCGACTCTCTTGAGGAGATCCTTTATCATCTGCTCTCCATCATCGCGGCCACGGAAACGCGCGGGATCTTACACTCGATTCGAGGGGCACGAAACGAAGCGCTCGGACCAACGGGCGACCCGTCAGCGCAATGAGAGTGTCACTGCACGTGCAAGAAAACCGCGTTGGTAACGGAGAGGCCGCTCGCGTTCGCCGCGTTTGCGTCGTCGACGACGCCTTGTAGCTCGAACGTGATCGTGCGGTTGATGCCTTGGTTGCGCGTGAGGATCCACGGAGTCGCTGACGGGACGCCGCGGATTTCGCGAACCGAGCCGCAGTAGGCGAGGCCGAGGCCGCCGCGCAGGCAGCGGAACGGTTGCGGGTTCGCGGCGTGGAACGGAGTCGGGTTCACGACGCAGCCGAGCGTGTTGCCAGAGACGACGAGCGACTGGAGGTTCGTCGCCGACGTCGCCCAGACCCAGACGGCGAAGCGACCGGCCCCGGGTCCTGCCGGCGCGGAGGCGAGACCGACGTGGAGGATCGTCGATTGGAAGATCGTCATCTCGCGGCGATACGCGTCGCCGCCGGAGCCGTTGACGGTGAGCACCATCGCGGGCGCGCCGCCCGAGCCGGTGTCGACGTTGCCGTAGCGACAGGTGAGGTCGGGCGTCGGCGGAATGACGTAGTCCCAGATGCCACGCCCGTACGTGCCGAAGCGAATGGTCGCGCCGCCGCTCGCGGACTCGACCGACCAATAGAGCGTCGCCGGCGCCTGGTTGCCCATGATGTTCTCCCAGACGTTCGCGGCTCGGATCCAGTGATAGGCGCCCGCCTCCGTTGCGGCGTAAAGATCGCCGGTGCCGTCCTCGGCGAAGACGAGCCCGTAGACGAGCGTCTGCGGCAGGCCCGCCACGATCGACTGCCACGAGACACCGCCGTCCGTCGAGCGAATCACGGCCGGCGTTCCGTAACCGGAGCCGCCGATCGCAACCTCGAGCGCATTCGTCGGATGGACGACGATCGTGTTGCCATAGAAGTAGTGGTCGCCCGGCGAGGCGTTCCCCGCGACCGTCCACGTCACGCCATGATCCGTCGATCGATAGCGCCAGCCCGCATCAGTGACCGCGTATGCGCGCTGCCCATCGCTCGGCGCGAACGCGAGGCCCGAGATATAGCTCGCGCCGTTCACCGCGAAGTTGAACGTCGAGTGCTGCGCCTGCGTCCACGTGTTGCCCCCCGCATGCACGTAGCGCGTGAGGCGATCGCCGCAGAAGAAGAACGTTCCCGCGCTCAGCGGATCGGCGACGACGGGCGGCAGCCAAGCGTGGTTCGATCCCGCCGGGAAGTCGAGCGTCGAGAGGCTCGGCGCGTTCTGTCCCTGCTGCACGAGCACGAACCCCGGGTACGTCGAGTAGACGATCGAATGCGTACCGTCCGACGACGTGAGGTGACCGTAGTCGCCGCTGATGAGCTGCGTGAACGGCGTCGACGGCCCCGAGCCGCTCGGCGCCGAGAGCGAGCCGCGCTGATAGCCCTGGTCCTGCGCGCCCGCGAGGATGAGGGCCGGGTTCGATCGCGACGTGAGCGTCGAGTAATACTGGCTCACGCCGAGGCCCGTGAGCGACAGGTTCTGCACCGTCACGCCTTGATTGCGGCTCTCGTAGACGCCGCCGTCGGTGCAGAAGTAGACGCGATCGGCTGCCGCGCCGCCGGGCTCGGGCCACGTGAAGATCCCGTCGATGTCCGCGTGGAGCTTGTGCGCCGGATCGCCGTAGTACTGCCCCCACGTGTTGATCACGGCGAAGCTCGCACCGCCGTTCGTCGAGCGATGCAGCTCGACGCCGCCGTAGAACACCACGCTCGACGAAACGATCGACGAGCCGAGTCGCTCCCAGAAATCGTCGAGCGTGCGGACGTACGACCAGGTCGTGCCGCCGTCCGTCGAGCGATCGAGCTTCCACACGCCTGCCGACGACACCGCGGCGTAAAGCGTCGGCGAGCCCGCTTCCGATCCGGTGAGCCGAGCGCTCGCCGCGGACGCGTCGATCGTGCCGATCGTCGAGAAGCTCGAGCCGCTATTGACCGAACGGAGCAGCGAGCCGTCGTGCGCGAGATAGACGGTCGCCACGGCTCCCGCGCCCACGCGCGGAATCCACAGGCCGCCGTCGAAGCCGCTCGCGCCCTGCCACCGCACGCTGAACGTGCGCGCATGATCCATCGACGCGAAGAGCGTCGCGCGATTGCCCGTCGCCGCGCCGCGCGCGAGCACGAGCACGGTTTGCACTCCATCCGCGAGCTGGCCGACGTTGCGAATCGTGGAGAGTCCGCCGAGCCCGGCGGGCACGAGCCACGTCGCGCCGCCGTCGCGCGACGCGTGCACGAGCCCGTCGTGCCGCGCGGCCAAGATGACGTCCGGGCCACCGAGCGTATCCGGAGGCAGCACCACCATCTCGTCGACGCCGCCATAGAGGTTGTCCGCGAGCGGCGTCCATCCCGTTCCATCGAGCGCGGCGCGCCACACCCCGCCGAGCGCCGACCCCGCGTACACGGTCGCGCCGTCGGGGCCGATCACCGCGCACTCCATGCGGCCCGCGAGGTTTCGACTGCCGACCTCCGCCCACGGGTTCGAGCCGAGGAGATCGCGCTGGTGTGCGAGCTGATTCCGGCGCTCCTGCTCGAGCCGGCCGTTCTCGCGCTCGATCTCGCGCCAGTCGACGCCGGGCGGCGCCGCGTGCATGCGCTCGAACCACGCCGCGCGCTCGAGGCGGTGCTCTTCTTCCGCGTCGCCGTCCATGCCGTCCTCGGTCGGCGGCGGCAGCGCGCGAAGCGTCTTCGTGCGAGAGTCGCAAGCGGGAAGACCGACGAGCGCACACAGAAAGACGGCCAGAAACCCCGTTCGTCGTGACACCGAAGATCCTTCTCAGAGGGTGAAGCAAACCCGAGACGATGAAGATAAGCGAGTGCGCCCAATGGCACAAGGTCGGCGGTTGACACGACCGCGGACGCCGCTATCTTCGTGTGTTCTCCGCCGCCCGCGCGCGGCCAACCCTCAGTGAGGAGCGACCAACGATGGCAACCGAGTTTCGCAACGAGCCGCTGACCGATTTCTCGAAGCCCGAGAACAAGAAGCGCATGGAGTCCGCGATCGAGCGTGTCCACGCGCAGCTCGGGCAGCGCTATCCGCTCGTGATCGGCAACGAGAAGCGTCTCTCGACCGACTTCTTCCCCTCGCGAAATCCGGCAGACCCCGACGAGATCGTGGGCCACTTCTCGAAGGGCGAGAAAGCCGACGCCGTGAAATCGATCGAGGTCGCGGCCAAGTCGTTCGAGTCGTGGAAGCGCGTGAAGCCGGAAGAGCGCGCGTCGCACCTCTTCAAGGCGGCGGCGCGCATGCGCGACCGGAAGTACGAACTGAGCGCGTGGATGATCTTCGAGGTCGGCAAGAGCTGGGTCGAGGCCGACGCGGACGTCGCCGAAGCGATCGACTTCCTCGAGTTCTACGGCCGCGAGATGATCCGGCTCGGCGGCGCGCAGCCGCTGACGCCCGCTCCCGGCGAAAAGAACGAACTGCATTACATCCCGCTCGGCGTGTGCGTCGTGCTGCCGCCGTGGAACTTCCCGCTTGCGATCACGACGGGCATGACGTCGGCCGCGATCGTCGCCGGCAACACCGTCGTCTTGAAGCCGTCGAGCGACTCACCCGCGATCGCCGCGAAGATGTGCGAGGTCTTCGAGGAAGCCGGGCTGCCGCCCGGCGTGCTCAACTTCGTCACCGGCTCGGGCGGCGCCATCGGCGACACGCTCGTCGAACACCCAAAGACGCGCATGATCGCGTTCACGGGCAGCAAGGCCGTCGGGCTCCACATCAACGAGCTGGCGGCGAAGGTCTCGCCGGGCCAGATCTGGGTGAAGCGCGTCATCGCAGAGATGGGCGGCAAGGACGCGATCGTCGTCGACGCCGACACCGACCTCGACGAGGCCGCGATGGGCGTCGCCAATTCGGCATTCGGATACCAGGGACAGAAGTGCTCGGCGTGCTCGCGCGTCATCGTCGACAAGAAGGTCTACGACGAGTTCCTCGGCAAGCTCGTGAAGCGCGTGCAGGCGATCACCGTCGGCCCGACGCGCGACCAGTCGAACTTCATGGGCCCGGTCGTGAGCGAGCGCGCGATGAAGTCGATCCTCGAGTACATCGACATCGGCAAGAAAGAGGGGCGGGTCGTCGCGGGCGGCGGCAAGACCGGGGCGAAGGGCTACTTCATCCAGCCGACCGTGATCGCGGACGTCGCGCCGAACGCGCGCCTCTCGCAGGAAGAGATCTTCGGCCCCGTCCTCGCGGTCACGAAGGCCGAGAACTTCGACGAGGCGCTCGAGATCGCGAACAACACCGAGTACGGCCTCACCGGCGCCGTCTACACGCGCGACCGCGCGAAGCTCGAGGCCGCGAAGCAGGCCTTCCACGTCGGCAACCTGTACCTGAACCGCAAGTGCACCGGCGCCATGGTCGGCGCGCACCCCTTCGGCGGCTTCAACATGTCCGGCACCGACAGCAAAGCGGGCGGCCGCGACTACCTCCTGCTCTTCACGCAGGCGAAGGTGTGGAGCGAGAAGGTGTGAAGCCGTCTACTTCAGCTCGACCCGGACCTCCGCGACGGCGCCGTCGCGCACGCTGACGGACGCCGTCGCCTCGCGCGTGCCGTCGGACGCCGTCACGGTGTAGGTGCCGGGGGCGAGGTGCTCGCGAAGGAGGCGGCCCGACGCGTCGGTCGCAGTTGGCGTCGCTCCGGCGCCGCCCGACATCATCTCCATGAAGTCGATGCCGCCGCCGGCCGCGTTGCCCTCGGAGTCGGTCAACTCGACGGTCGCGCCCGTGATCGGCTGCAGCGTCGACTTGTCGACGACCAGCACCGACGCGGAGCCGCCGAGACCGAGCGTGAAGTCGGCATGGCTCGTCTTCTCCGACGTGACGCGCACGCCCGCCTTGCGCAGCGGCGCAAACCCGCTGGCCGACACGCGCGCGACGTAAACGCCCGGCTTGAGTCCGCTCACGCGGTAGTGCCCGTCGGTCTCGCCGGGCAGGACGAGGAGCCCGCTCATCGATCGCCCGGCGTCGTCGAGCAAAGTCACGCTCGGATGCGGCACCGGTTGACCGTCGGGGCCCGAGACCTTTCCCTCGAGCGCCACGCCGGGCTGGAGGCGGACCTCGACGGAGGCCTGGCCCGTCTCGGCGACGGCGACTTCGACGCGCTCGTTCGCATACGTTTCGTCGCCGCCTCCCATGCGAAACGTCTCGACGCCGACGCTGACGTCGAACGTCCCGGCGGGCAGGTGGCGAAACTCGGCGCGACCGTCCGCGCCCGTCGTCTGCTGCCAGACGCCCCCCTTGATGAGATCCATGAGTGACGACGTCGCGCCGCCCGGCCGCGCCGGCGTCACGATGACCTCCATCGACGCGAGCGGCTCGTTGGACTTGGCGTCCACGACGTGCACGGCGAGCGATCCTCGCGGCGCGACGAGATCCACGCGCAGGTCGGTGTCGTCGGCGACCTTCACGTTGGCGAAAACGGTCGTGCGTTCGGTTTCGCCGCCGATCGTGTAGCGGCCGCGCGAAACATTGGTGATCTCGTACTCGCCGGAGTCGTTGCTCTTCGTCGTGCGTTGGTCGGCCATCGCGGCGAGATTCTTCGTCGAGACGTCGATCATCGTGATGTTGACGCCGGGCGTCGGATGATCGTCGATGAGCACCTTGCCGTGGATGCGGCAGCCGGCTCGCGACGAGCCGCCGAGGTCCACGCGAACAGTCTCGCCGTCGCCGACCGTCACCGAAACGGAATCGCGAAGGCCGCCGCTGAAGTTCTCCTCGTCCTCATCCATCGCAATCCCGATCGTGTAGGTCCCCGGCTCGATGCCGGAGATCGAGTACGCGCCGTCGGGACGCGACTTCGTCGTGCCGGCGGGCATGAACCCGCTGCGAATGATCACGCCTGCCCCGCCGCTCGGTACGCCGGACGCGTCGCGCACGGTGCCCATCACGGTGCCGCCGCGCGACAGGACGATCTCGACATCGCACGTGCCGTCGGCCCCCGCGGCGGGCAGCGGCTCCAAGCGCGCCGGCAGGAACCCCTTCTTCCCGGCGACGAGCGCGCGAGCATTCGCCGGCACCTCGGTGATCGTGAACGAACCGTCTACCGCGCTGCGCGTTCCCTGCTCGTCGCCGCCGGGCGACGCAAAGTTCATGAGAAACTGCTTGGCGATCGGCGACGCTGGCGTGTGCGTGAAGCTCACCGACGCGCCCGACACGGGATCGCGCGTCGCTCCGTCGACGACGCGGCCGTGCACGGTGAGATCCGGCGCCAGCGTGATCACGACGCCGTCGACCGGCTGACCGTCGGCGATCGTGATCGAGGTCGAGTCGCCGCTGCCCTGCGACTTGGCGTGCGCGCGCAGCGTGTAGGTCCCGTCCGTCAGCGATGAGAGAGTGAACCGTCCGTCCGGGTCATCGAACGCCTCGGACGTGCGCGGCATCATGTCGGCGCCGAAGAACGCTCCCGCGCCGCCCGACGTCCACGCAGTAACCTGGAACGATTTCGCCGGATCGCCGGTCGCCAGCACGACACGCCCCGAAATCGACGCGCCCTTCTTCAGCACGATGCGAGCGTCCGCCGTGCCCGGCTTCAGCTTCACTCGATCTTCTGCGATGTAGCCTTGCGCCGACACGCGCGCCGTGACGGGCCCCGCGGTGAGGCCGGCGACGTGGAACTTCCCTTCGGCGTCGGTCGCGAATTGACGCTGACCCACGTACTGTCCCCACAACGAACCATTGGCGCTCGAAACGCCCTTGCCGTTCTCATCGACGACGATGCCATCGATGGTCAGTCCTTCGCCGAGCGTCACGGTCTTCTCGGTCGTTTGGTCGACGACGATGTCGATGTCGTCGATCGTTGCGGTCGGATGCGTCGGCGATTGGACCCAGGCCATTCGCTTCCCGGCGGGTTGATGAACGAGACGCGCCGTGCCTTCGGCATCGACATTGCCGTTCCCCGCGCCACCCACGTTCCACCCGCCGAACATCCGCGCGTTCTGGTCGTTCGCGGGCGCGCACTGAACGGACGCGTCCGTCACCGGCTTTCCGTCTCCGCCGAGCACGTGAACGACGAGAGTTCCGCCGCGAGACAGAACGATCGTCGCCGCCGTCGATTCTTCGCCCGACTTCACCAGAACGGGCTCGCTTTGCGCCGGCGCGTAGTCTGCGTGAACGGCCTGCAGCACGGCGGCCTTTTGCGGGGGCACGCCGCGGATGGCAAACGCGCCGCTCGCGTCCGTCGGCGACGACGGCGGCTGCTCGCCGAACATGAACGGGTACGGATTCGCGTCTTCGTCTTCGTCGTCGGATTGCGCCGCCATGCTGTTGAACGTGAAGTCGCGGTTCATCGTGATCGCGACGCCCGCGACCGGCTCGCCGCTCGGCGAGGTGACACGCCCGGTGATCTTTCCGCCTCGCCTCACCGTGACGTCGACGGGCGCGCGCGCCGGTTCCGTCGTCGCCTGGACGAGGGCACCGTGCGACACGAAGAGGAAGTCGTCGTCGAGGCGAATCGAGTGTGAGCCTTCGACGAGGCCATCGACGCTGAGCACGCCGCTGCCGTCCGTCTTGCCTTGCTTCTCGTCGCCGCCACCCTCGCGAGCACGGATCTGACGGACGCCGTTCCGGTACACCATCGATCGCTCGTAGGGATTCGACGAGAGGGTCACGCTCGCTCCGGCAACCGGCTCGCGAGTGCCCGCCATCACGAGGCGCAGCGTGACCGCGGCGTTTCGCGGCGCCGGTACTTCCTCGAGGGGCTCCTCGGCGGGAGCGCTCGGCGAATCCACCGCTGCCGTCGCCGGAGTCGCAGCGGGTTTCGTTTCGCTCCGCACCGGCGCGTCCGGCTCGGCGCGCTCTTCGCTCGGGGGAGCCGGCGCGACCGCCAGCGGCGTTGGCTTCGTGCCGCCGAGGAAGTAGATGCCGAATGCCACGGCGAGTCCGATGAGCACGACGACGAGTGCGACGAGCGGAATCGGAATCGCTCGGCGCGGGGGTTGGCTCATGCGAGTTCTCCTCGACGACGTCTGCCGTGATCGGTGGTCACCCGTGCGCAAGAATCGTAGACGTGCCCGTCCGCGAGCACAAGGAACCACCGCGTCGCCGACGATCCCCGACGCCGCGCCGCGGAGGTTCGCGATGGCCGGGCGCGTTCCATCGATCGCTCCACGAACGATTCCCGCGCGGCGAGTGCGTTTGACGCCGGAGGCTCGCACTCGTTAGGATTCTCGACCGTGACCTCTCGGCCGATCGCCTCCGTCCTCTCCCTGCTCGTCTTCGCCCCGCTCGCGCGGGCGCAGG
>JACOTG010000084.1 GCA_016178505.1 Planctomycetota bacterium | reverse complement strand
CTGGGGAACGGGCCGATAATGGCTGCATTGCGTCGTTGCTCGTCGTCATCGTGTTTCTTTCAACACGGCCTCCTCCTCGACGCCTAGCACTGCAGCCATTCTCGGCCCGTCGCGGCCGCGTGGCCTAGTGAGATAGGCTCTGGGGGGACGCCATTGGATCGACCGTCCCTGGAGAGCCGCGCGATGGATGTGCACGCCGTCGACGACGAGCAGTTCCTCTATCGGCTGTTCGATCGAGCGCTCGTCGAGATCGAGGAAGGGCATGTCGTCCGTGCCGACGAACTCATCGAAGGAAGAGAGCACCTCCGCAGCCGCGTCGAGGAACTGATCCGGGTCGCGAGCGACATCGCGGTCGGCGAGGTGAAGCCGCTCGCGCCCACGTTGCACGGCTACACGATCCTCGGCGAGCTGGGTCGTGGCGGGATGGGCTCGGTGTACCTCGCGCGTCAGGAGCGGCTCGGCGGGCGCGCGGTCGCGGTCAAAGTCCTTCCGCCGTCCCTTGCGCTTTCCCCTCGCGCGCGCGAGCGCTTTCGGAGCGAAGTGAACGCGATCGCCAAGCTCCATCACGCGAACATCGTCTCGGTTTTCGACTTGGTCGAGGAGTCGGGCGTCCACGCGTTCGCGATGGAGTGGGTCGACGGAACGTCGCTCGCCGATATCATCAAGCATCTCGCGAAGCTGAAGCGCCCGCCCGTCATCGACGACGTGCGCGCCCAGCTTCGCGCGCCGGCCGGCGCCCTCGACGCGCCGACCGTGCCGGTCTTCGTCTGCCGGGTGGGGATCGCGATGGCTCGCGCGCTGGCGGCCGTTCACAAGGAGGGCCTTCTCCACCGGGACGTGAAACCGTCGAACGTTCTCCTGCGGCGCGACGGAACGCCTCTCCTCTCCGACTTCGGTCTTGTGCGCGATGCCGATGCCGAGAGCCTCTCTCGCTCGGGAGACTTCGTCGGCACGCCTGCTTACGCCGCGCCCGAGCAGCTTCGCGGCGATCGAACTCTCACGCCGAGCGCCGACGTGTACGCGCTCGGAGCAACCCTCTACCACGCGCTCACGCTTCGAGCGCCCTATTCGGGTCGAAGTACCTCCGAGATCCTCCGCCAGATCGAGGCCGGAAGCGCGCCGCTCATCCGTCGCGTCGTCCGCGACCTGCCGCCCGACCTCGAGACGATCATCGCGAAAGCAATGGACCCCGATTCCACGCGTCGCTACGCAAGCGCAGATGAGCTGGCGGACGACCTCGAGCGCTTGCTCACGCTCCAGCCGATCGTCGCGCGACCCGCTGGAATCTTGTCCCGCGCGCTCAAGCTCGTGCGCCGCAATCGCCGCTCACTGCTCGCTGCGCTCCTGGGAGGCACGCTCGCCCTGGCCATCGCGACCGCGCTGATCGTCTATTGGATCTTCGTTCCGCGCTGGGTGAAGGAGCACGTGGACGCGGCACACGTCGCCCTCCTCGATCCACGCCAAAGAAACGCGATCTTCAGCACCGAGTTCATGCGTGCACGGGTCGAGGATCGCGCGACGGCCATTTCGATCGATGCTGCCGAACGCGCGCTTGCGAGCTATGCCGCAGCGCTTCGACTTCGCCCGTACGATTCGACGTTGCAGCTCGAGCGAGACGCGGTGCGGCTCTCGCTCGACCTCATCCGCGAGGTGCCGGCGCCGCCGACGCTGAGCGCGCACCTGATTCGGACCGCGCCCCTCACGTGCAAGATCGTGCGAGGCTCGTCGGGAATCGGACAACGCATGATTCCCTCGGGCGAGCAACTCGGTACCGCATCGGCGACGGACCTCCGCGCGTTGGGCATCGTCTGCTTCCTCACCGGACACATCGATGACGCGGTCGAAGCCTGGTCCGAATTCGATCGACACGCCGACGCCGACCCGCTGCTCGACGCGGCTCTCGGATTGGTGTTCCTCGTGCGCGAGGAAGGGCCGCGCGCCCTCCATCGGCTGCTGAAAGCGATCGAGGCGTTTCCCGACGTCGGGTTTCTCGCGGTCTATGCAGCGGACGCCGCCATCCAATGTGGGGAGCTGTCGAAAGCACGGCGACTTCTCGACGCCGCGCGGGGAATGAAGGCCCTCGATCCGATGTCCGGCCTCGACCGCGTCGAAGCCGACCTTCTCGCGGCGCAGGGCGACGTCGCCGGCGCGCGCCGCCGCTACCTTGCCGTCGGTCACGGCATCGCTCAATTTCACTTGGCCCGCTTCCTGGAAAGTCGCGGAAAAGTGCGCGGGGCGCTCACGAGGTATGTGCGAGCCGCCGAGACGATGCCTCGATCGGAGCGGGCAGCGAGGGCCTTCGTCTCTTGCGCCGATCGGTGGTGGAGTCACGTCGACGTTCCCGAGCGATGGCGCCTCGTATGCCGGTCGCTCGATCCCGCGACACCGTGGAATCGAAGCCTCTGCCGCCTCGTTCGCATTTATGCGGTTGCCGTCGCACTGCTGCGTGACGACGGGTCGATGGACTCGTCCACGAAGGTCGAGGCTCGAACTCTGTCGACGAACTCGAACCCCTCGACGATCTTGGCGAGCCTCTCTCTCGACGACCTCGCCCATCGGATGGATGTATCGAACGTTCATCGATGGGAGAGGTGGGGAGCCTATCCGGCGCCGTTGCGAGTGCTCCAAGCGGCTACTTGGGTTTCCCCCGAGCCCGACGCGGCTCGTGCGTGCGTCGACGAGTCATGGCGCCTGTGGCTCCGAGGCGTCACCGTTTTCGTGCGGGCAGCATTGCCGACGTCGAAGGGAAATCGAGAGGCGTCGTTTCAAGGCATCGGAGATCTCGCGGGTGGTGGCTTCTGGACGGAAGCCACAGACGTCTCCGCCGATGGCTCGACCGTCGTCGGGAGCAGCGAGGCTGCGGGAGTCACCGAGCCTTGTCGCTGGAAAGCCGACGTCGGAATCGTCGGTCTCGGTGCGATGCCACGTGGATCTCGCGACAGTCGCGCCGTTGCAGTGTGCGCCGACGGCCGCGTGATCGCGGGCACGTTCATCGAGCGTGACGCATCCGGCGCCGAGCACGAGGAAGCGTTTCGATGGTCGGTCGAGGACGGCGTACTCGGTCTCGGCGATCTGTTCGGGGGCGCCAATCAATCGAACGCTGCGGCGGTCACCGCCGACGGCGAGCAGATCTTCGGGAACAGCTCGTCCGCGGCTGGCTACGAGATCTTTCGTTGGACGAAGTCGACGGGGACGGCCGGTCTCGGCGTGATCGGGTACGGCATCGTCGACGTGTCGTCGAATGCAGACGTCTTGATCGGCGAAAAAACGTCTGCCGGGCGACCGAACGTGCTGCAGCCGTGTCGATGGTGGAGCGGGGCGCAGCCCGAGCTCATCGCGGACCTCCCGGGTGGTCCGATCGCCTCCCGAGCGCGTGACGCTTCCGACGACGGGGGCGTCATCGTGGGCTATGGAACTTCCGCGCGCGGCGAGGAGGCGATGCGCTGGACGCAAGCCTCCGGCATGATCGGTCTCGGGGACTTACCGGGAGGCGAGTTCCGAAGCGAGGCCGACGCCGTCGCCCCGGCGGGCGATCTCGTCGGAGGCTGGGGTACGTCGAGCTTTGGCTGTGAAGCCGTGATCTGGAACGTCGACGGCCACATGGAAAGGGCCGTCGACTTCATCACGCGACGAGGCGTGACCGTTCCCCTCGGCTGGTTCCTGACGTCGGTCGAGGGCATCGCCGTGAACGGCGACCACGTGACGCTCGCGGGGAACGGCTACAACCCCGCCGGCGAGCGCGAGGCGTGGGTCGCGACGTACCGACCGAGCCCGTAGCTGTCGTCGACATCCGCTCTACACAATCTCGTTTCGCCCGAGGAAACCATTCCCCGCCGCCGCTCCGAACCCTGGAGTAATCGTCGCTCGTCGCATGAGGGCTACCCGTCACTGTTGGCCGAGCCGATGGGCGGGTGGGAAACGGAGTGGTTTCGAGACGTCCTGTGATTGGGGGTGGTCCATGTCGATTCGCCGGTTGAGCGTCGCGTGTGTCGCGGTCGTTGCGTTCGTGTGTGCGTTGACGGGACTGGCGGACGGGCAGTGCCTGCCCGACAACCTCGACGGCTTGTGCTGCCAACCGATGACGCCGAGCTTGCCGTCGTTTCCCACGCTCTCGACGGGCCTGAAATACATCTGCTGGGACGAGTGTGACGCGCGGCTCAGCCGCGACGTCTGCCTCGTTCTCGGCGCGCCGCGGCAAGTTCGAATTGCCAACCAAGCCATCGACGGCGTCTACACGATTGCGTTCACCGCGCGGGCATGCGGTGGCAATACCGTACTGTGGAACGGATCGCTGGTCGCGCACTACTCGCGAACGTGGCTCGAGTCGAGCGTCCCGGGTCCGTCACCGGACACCGGCGTCTGGCGCTTCGTCCTCAACGGCAGCGTCACGCCGACATCGAGGATCGTTCAACAGTACGGCAACAACTCGTGCGCCATACCGCCATGCTTCTCGTCGTTCGGAACGCTCTACGTTCAGGGCTACATCGACTACGCGCGCGATTGTCAGACGAATCAGTGGACCGCGGCCGGCAGTCTCTATCACGGCTGCGACGCCGAAATCCACGGGCCCACGAGCGCGCGCCCCGCGCCTCCCGCTGGCTTCCACACGCGATCGTACTCCTGGGTGTGGCCGGCCGCGGGTTTCGTTCCCTTCAGTTCGACGGAAGCCGGCCGGCGGAGCGAAGGGACGGTGGAAGCAGGCGCTGTGCGACTCAACCAGTGGACGACTCGACCCGGGATCACCCGCTCCGAGGAGCCGGTGACGGCAGGTCAGGTTCAGGCAACCGGCGAAAGATGCAATTGCACGGGAGCCGGTTCGCTGGTTCCCCAGTACGTCGTCACACAGATCTCGGGCGGCGCTGCCTCGTGTGGTTCGATCTTCCAAACGTCGGGCGCGGGATTGCTGCAGAAGCGAATCGGCCGCTGGACCGCTCCGGCCTTTCCCGGTGCCGAGTACTTGCTCCTCGACTTTGGGAACATCGATCACGCGAACGGCTGCAACGGACTCGCGACGACCGAGTACTTCGAGGGCGTCGAGACGATCGGCGGCTTCCCTGCGGCGAGCCACGGCGGCGCGCCGCTCGCACCGCAGTTCGAAGACCTCGCGAGCTCGAACCGAGCGACGTTCGCAGCGCCAGTGACGTTGATCGGGAAGAACCACATCAGCTGGTACGTCTTGACGCTGAATGTTCGCGCGGCGTTCGACGTTGCCTGGGCGGTCGACGCGGACGGGTTCTGGGATGTTCCGAGCAACTGGAGCACGGGTGTCGTTCCGGGAGCCAACGATCGCGTGCTCATCGACCGTCCGGCCGGCAACTTCACGATCACTGTTCGCCAGCCCGGTGCGGTCGCCGAGCGGATCCTGAGCGAGGAGCGGCTCACGATCGTCAGCGGTGGTGAGCTCACCGTGAGCGGTACCGTTCAAGTGAACAACGTTTTCACTCTCGATGGCGGCAAGCTCGCGGGCGCGATGGTTCTCCCCGGAACGGGCGGCGAAGGCCTGGCGGTCACGACGTCGGTCGGGCCCGCGATACTGAGCGGCGTCACGATGGATGCCGGTGTCTCGATTCCGAGCTCGGCAGTCCTTCGCGTGACCAACGGCCTCGCGCTCAACGGCACGATCACGAATGCCGCGGCGTTGGAGTTCTTCGGGGCGCAGACGCTGTCCGGCACCGGCCAGATCGTCTTTCCTTCGGGCGGCGGAACGAAAGTCGTGCGGCCTCTCGGCGGCACGCTCACGATCGCGGCCGGGATCTCGATTCAGGGAGAGAGCGGGACCGTGGGTCAAGCGGGCACCGCGTTCGTGAACCAGGGCACGATTCGCGCCGCATCCTCGAGCGTGACGATGAGCGTCGTCGGCTCGGGCTGGTCGAGCACGGGAACGATTCAAGCAACCAACGGCGGATCTCTGGATCTCAGCGGGACCGGTTGGACGAACGCGGGCTCGCTGTCGATCACCGGCGGAGGCTCGCTGGATCTCTCGGGCACGTGGACGAACACGGGCGCGATATCGATGACGGCTTCGACCGTGAACCTCGGCGGAACGTTCACGAACGGCGGGGTTGGATCGCTCAGTCGAAGTGGCGGGACCGTCAATGTGACGGGCACGCTCAACAATACCGCGCTCACCCTCAACGCCACGACGGGTTCGTGGCGAGTGGCGGGCGGGACGATCGTCGGCGGAACCATCGCGACGTCCGGAGGCGCGGAGCTGATCGGCGCCGGGGGAACGCTAGATGCCGTTACCCTGAATGGGTCTCTCTCGATTCCGGATGGAACCTCGATGAGCGTGACGAACGGCCTCACGCTGAACGGATCGATCAGTCTCAACTCGACCGGCGGAGGCGCGGCGCTCACTTTTTCGGGAGCGCAGACGCTTCTCGGCAGCGGCGAGATCGTCTTTGCGACGTCGTCCTCGAGCAACGCCGTTCGACCCGCTCTCGGGACGCTCACGATCGGACCCACGATGACGATTCGCGGTGGTGCCGGCACGATCGGTCAGCCCGGAGTCGCCTTCGTGAATCGCGGCGCGATCCGAGCGCAGTCCGCGGCCCAGACGATCACGCTCACGGGGACGGCGTGGTCGAACGAAGGAACGTTGGCGGCGACGAGCAACGGGCGCTTCGCGACATCGGGATCGTGGTCGACGTCGGGCACGGTCTCGATCTCCTCGGGCTCCTCGCTGACGGCGACGGGCTCGTACGTGCAGACCGCCGGGCTCACGGTCGTCGATGGAGCGCTCTCGACGACGGGCGCCGTGACGATCCAAGGCGGCGCCCTGCGAGGAGCGGGCACGATCAACGGTAATGTGACGAGCGCGGGATCGATCAGCCCGGGCTCCTCCGCCGGCACGCTCAACGTTGCGGGCACGTATGCACAGGAGAACGGCGGTGCGCTGAACATCGAATTGGGCGGCACCACGACCGGCACGTTCGATCAGCTCCTCGCAAGCGGGGCGGTGACGATCGATGGAACGCTGAACGTCTCGTTGATCGGCGGCTTCCAGCCTGCCATCGGCGATCAATTCATCATCCTCACCGGCGCATCGGTCAGCGGGACTTTCGCCACGGCGAATGGTCTCGACGTCGGATTTGGGAAACGCGTTCAAGTAAACGTGAACCCGACGAACGTGACGCTCGTGGTCACTCGCGTCTTCACGATTCAGTGGGCGGTCGACGCGGACGGCTTCTGGGACGTCGCCAGCAACTGGAGCCCTGCGCACGTGCCCAACGCGAACGACAACGTGCTCATCGACCGGCCGGCCGGCAACTTCACGGTCACGGTTCGCCAGACGGGCGCCGTCGCGTCCGAAATCCTGAGCGAGGAAAATCTAAAAGTGATCGGCTTCACCGGCACGCTCACGGTGTCCGGAACCGTGCAAGTGAACAACACCTTCACGCTGGACGGCGGAACGCTCGCCAACGCGAGAGTTCTCGCGGGAAGTGGAGGCCAAGGAATCACGACCGAAGCCGTGCTAGGCGTCGGATACCCGACGCTCGATGCAGTGAGACTCGACTGTTCGCTTCTCATTCCACTCAACATGACGGTCAACGTGAGAAACGGTCTCACGCTGAATGGAGCCATCACGTTCACGTCCATTTCGAACTCGTTGAGTTTCATCGGATCGCAAACGTTGGCCGGATCGGGCGACATCGTGTTCGCAGGTCCCGGAAGCGGGTTCTCGGACATCACCCTCATGAGCGGCACGTTGACGATCGAACCCGGTATCACGGTGCGAGGGTTGCCAGGCTCGTCGGGTCGCATCGTCGGGAACATCAACGTCCCCTCGGCGTCGTTCGTGAACCTGGGGACGATTCGCGCGGACCAGTCCGGCCAATTGATCACGCTGGAAGCAAACAACTGGCTCAACCAGGCATCGATCGTCGCCGCGAGCGGAGCATCGCTCACGCTGTTCGGAGATAACTGGAACAACGCCAGCTCGGTGACGATTTCGGGCGGGGGCACGCTCCGGGTCGGCGGGTCCGCCGGACAAGGCAGCGCTCTCGCGCGATGGACCAACACGGGAACGATCGCCATGACCCAATCGATCGTGAATCTCGGCGGGCGGTTCACCGTCGCGGCCCTCGGCAACTTCAGCCGCGACCAGGGCACCGTGAACCTCGTCGGGACGATCGACAACGCGAACTCGAACCTCGTGCTCGACGCGACAACGGGATCGTGGAGCGCCGTGGGCGATCCCAATCCCGCTGTCATCAACGGCGGCACGGTGACGGTGACGAGCCCGGCGCAGTTCACCGTGGCCTTGCTGACCCTGGACGCGGTGATCGTCAACGGCACGATGAGAGTGCTTCCGAACACGGGCCCTCTGATGGTGCTGAACGGTCTCACGCTCAATGGATCCCTCGTCCTTGGCGACAGCTTCGACGCTTTGCACTCTCATGGTTCGCAAACGATTCGAACCGACGGTGTCGGGGAAGTCGTGTTCGACCCGGGGCCACGTACCCGCGTGGTCATCGAGACCGGAACGCTGACGATCGAGTCCGGAATCACCATTCGAGGCACGGCGAACTCGCCGGGAGAACTCGTTTCCGCGCTGATCCTCGGGAACATCCCTTCGGCATCGTTCATCAATCGGGGCGCGATTCGCGCGGACCAACCCAACCAGACGATCAAGCTCGAAGCCAACAACTGGCTGAACCAGGGGACGATGGTCGCGTCCAATGGCGGCTCGCTCACGCTGTTCGGAGATAGCTGGACGAACGCCAGCTCGGTGACCATTTCCGGTGGCGGTGTCCTGCGGATCGGCGGCTCCGGCGCGTTCGGTAGCGCTCCCGCGCCATGGACGAATACCGGAACGATCACGATGAGTGGATCGCTCGTCAACCTCGGCGGGCGCTTCGATCTCGGCCGGCTCGGTAACTTCAGCCGCGACGCCGGCACGGTGCAATTCGTCGGGACCCTCGACAACGCGAACACGAATCTCGTGCTCGACGAAACGACGGGGTCCTGGGTCACGGTCGGCGATACCGCGTTCCCGGTGATCAACGGCGGCACGGTGACGGTGCTGCCTCCAGCCGAGTTGATCGTGCATGCCGCGGTGTTGGACGGCGTCACGATCGACGGTGACCTCGATTTGGTCCTCGGCGGGCAGGTGGAGGTGAGCAATGGTCTCACGCTCGGAGGAACCGCACCGGGCCTCCGAGGCTCGTTTACCGTCCACAAGTCGCTGACTTTCGTGGGAACGCAAACGCTCGCGGGATCGGGTGACCTCGTGTTCGCCGACGTCGGCCACGTCGAGATACCCAGTGCAACGCTCACGATCGGGCCCGACATCACTGTTCGGTGCGAGCCCAACACGACGGGCCACATCAACGGCGGATTCGTGAACGAGGGGACGATCGAACTTGCCGACGGCGGCCGCATCGACGCGAGCGGAACTTGGTCCAGCTCGGGCACGATTTCGATCGCGTCAGGCTGCACGCTGGGCATTCTCGGAACGATCACGCAGACTTCAGGGGAACTGATCATTGATGGATCACTGGCGTCGACCATCAGCCTGCAAGGCGGCCTACTCCGCGGCACGGGATCGGTGGGGCGTGAGCGCCGACGCGAACCTCGGCGGCGCGCTGAACGTGTCGTTGATCAACGGATTCCAGCCGGTGCTTGGACAGACGTTCACGATCCTGACGTTCGCCTCGAGTACCGGCGCGTTCGCGACGACGAGCGGTCTCGATCTCGGCGGCGGCCTGCGCCTTCAGGTGAACGTGAACCCGATGGACGTCACGCTCGAGGTCGTGGCGTCGCCGTAGGACGGCCTCGTCCGACACGCGCGCCGCCTGGCCCCCAGACCATGACGTCGGAGCCGGCGCGCCCCGCGCAACCTCAACACAAGAACGGACAACTCGAGGATCCCACGCGCCGTTCCCGCTCACTCTTACTGGAGGCCTGCATCGGTGAAACACAGGGTCGGAACGATGGCGGAGGAATTGAAGGAGGTCGAGAACATGGATGCATCCAGTAATCAGCGTGCGCGATCGAAAGCGTGGGCCCGCAAGAGTCGCGTCCATGAGGCCTGGCGACGTTGGTCACTTCGCGTGGGACTCGTCTTCGCTTGGGCGATGCCCGCGGCGGCGCTTGCACAGTCGAGCTTCCAGTGGCTGGTCGACAGTCCGACGTACAACAACAGCGCCGCCTACCGACTGTCCGATGACGGCTCGACGCTCATCGGAACCAGCTCCAACTTCGGCGGCCCCCCGGGTGTGCGCTTCCTTTGGAGAACCGACACCGGCTTCGTCGCGTTTCAAACGGGGACGGACCTGAGCGGCGACGGCAGCGTCGTCGTCGGCGGGACTGCAGGGCCGTCCGGACTCGCCTATCGCTGGACGCAACCAACCGGCTACGTTTCGCTCGGCGACTTGCCGGGAGGAACCTCGAACTCGATCGCGACGGTGGTCACGTCGGATGGATCGACGGTCTTCGGGCAGGCACACTCCGCGAGCGGCGTCACCACCTTCCGCTGGACGGAGGCAACGGGCCTCGAGGATCTGATGTTGCCTAGTTCTCCGACACTCGGCACTCCGGATGGCTCGGTCTTGGTCGGTTTCGACACCAACCAATACTTCCGATGGACCCAGGCCGGCGGCTATCAAGTTCTCGGAATGACCCCCGAGGGGTCGTCCGGCAGCTTTCGCGACCTGACCGAGGACGGAAACCGGCTCGTCGGCGGTGAACTGTCGTTGGACAGCCAGAGCTGGATCGCGACGAAGTGGACGCCGGCCAACGGCGTCGAGGATTTCGACAACAACGGCGTGGCGCTCGCCGTCGCTCCCGACGGCTCGTTGATGGGCGGATGGTACGGCCCTCCTGGCGCCGAGCTCGCCGCGATCTGGCACGCCGACGGAACGTTCGAGCCTGCGCTCGACTTCCTGCAGAGTCACATCGAGTGCTTGGGGTACGAAGACCTCTGGTGGGTCACGGACATCGCGATCAATGGAAATATCGTGACGATGGTCGGAGATGGGGGCCGGCCCGGGGGCGGCACGAGGGCGTGGATCGCGACGTACCCGCTCACCCCACCGCCGCCGCCGCCCGAGATCGCGTGCCGCGCGGGCAACATCAACGCCAGTGTGGGCCCCGTCACCGATGTTCTCTTCGTCAACAACTCGGCGGGCAGCTGCCCCGATCGGATCGTGAACGTGACGCCGGCGACGCCGCTCACCGTTCGCATCGCGAGACCTCCATCGAATGGCAGCCGATACGCGATGTATCTCTGGCCACGACTGCCGAGTGCTGCGGACGTCCGCTCGCTGCCTCAGGGATTGGGCATGTCCTGCATGCCGATGCCGACCAATCCCGGATCGCCGCAGCCGTTGAAACGGGCAAACAACATAGGCCACAACGGCCTCCTCGGGACCGAGAACTGGCCCGGCCCGACGACTCAGCCGGCGCCCTACACGCTACTCAACCTGGCGGGCGGGCTCGGGAGAACCGGGAACTTCTTCTTCCAAGGCATCATGGTCGACGCGAACGCGCCGAACGGCCGAGCGGGTGTGACCAACGCGATCCTCGTCGTGTCGCAGTAGGACCGGTGCCCACCGTTGCAACGAGGGCAACTTCAACGCCGGCGCCGGCCCCGTCGCGGGTGTGCTCGGCAACAACGGACAGTCGCGCCTCGCGATCGTTCCGGCGCATGCATCCGCCGAGGCGACGCTCGGGACCGGGCCTGCGGATAAGGACTCCGCCTTCTGCGCCGCGTGGACGTGGCCTGGGCAATCGTAAAACCAGTTCGATCTCGTCGTGAATGGGCTCGCTTGGCGACGCGGCACCTGCTGCATGGTTGCTCGTTCGGGCGCGAGACAATCCTCGCGCGCTCGGAGTGCCTGATCGCGCTCGTCGTATCGTAGGGGATGGCGTTCGATGGGAAGCGGATCGACGAGACCGCGAGCGGTCATGCGCCGGCCTTGCGCAGGATCTCGACGATGTGGCCGTGGCCGCGCCGCGTCGCCCACGCGAGCGGCGTGGCCCACGGTTCGTCGTCCGGAAGGTTCGTCGGCGCGCCGCGGGCAAGGAGCAGCTCGACCATGTCCGGGAGATCGTTGCGCGCGGCCCAAGCGAGCGGCGTCGAGCGATACTCCTCGTCCTTCGCCGAGATCGTCGCGCCCGCGTCGAGCACGATCGTCGCGCACGCGACGCGATGCGGCAGCGGTCGGCCGCGGCCGTCGCGCCCGCAGAGATCATGCAACGGCGTCGCCCTCTGCCAGTCGGGCATGTCGGGGTCCATCCCGCTCGCCAACAACAGTCGGAAGAGATCCGGATCGCTCATCAAGTACGACCGGCAGCCGGTCGCCACCGGCGGCACGCGCGCGCCAGCAGCGAGCAATCGCATCACCAAGTCGCGCTTGCCGAGCGTGCACGCGGCCGTGAACACTCCGCCGCAGCCCGCGTTCGCGGCGCTCGGGTCCGCGATGACGCGGCGCACGACCTCGTCGTCCTCGCCAAGCCACACGAGATCGTACGGGTCGAGCGTGCCGCCGTGCGCGACGAGCACGGCGCGAAGCTCCGGCGTCCGCGCCGCGTAGGTTGCGCTGCCTGCAGAATCGATGTGACTGTTCGGATCGGCGCCGTGCGCGAGGAGCAGCTCCACGACCTCGCGGTTGCCGGCGCGCGCGGCGACGTGCAGGGCCATTCCCCGCGGCGCGTCGGGGCCTTCCGACGCATTCGGATCGGCGCCGCGCTCGAGCAGGAGACGGACGATGGCGTCGTGGCCGAACTCGACGGCGGCGGAAAGCGCGCGCCGGCCGCACGGCCTTGCCTCGGCGATGCGCTTCGGATCCTCGTCGAGGAATCGGCGCACGCGATCGAGGTCGCCGAGCGCCGCCGCGATCGCGAGATCGCAGGCCGCCCCACGTGCGACGAGCTGCCGCGCGACGTCGACGTCACGATGACGTCCCCACAAGGCGAGGTCGACGGGCTGGAAGTCGACGGGCGCATACCCGTTCTCGGAGCCGGGACCGGCGCCGTGCGCGGCATGAATGTCGGCGCCTCGATCCAAGAGCAGTTCGATCACCTCGCGTGCCAACTCAGCCACCGCGCGGTGGAGCGGCGTGGCGCCTTTGCGATCGGCTCGGCGGACTAGCTCGGGCTCGGCGTCGAGGAGCGCGCGCATGCGGGCGACGTCGCCGGCGGCCGCCGCGAGGTGAATTTCGTGATCGTCGACCGCCGGCGTCGCACGCGACCGACGCGAGCGGACCGCTTCGAGCACGCGGGCGATGGCGTCGTGACCGCGATCTCTCGCGACGGTGACGAGGTCGTCGGCGCCAAGCCTCGCGTCCGGGTCCGCGCCCGCGTCGAGCAGCACGTGCAACGCGTCGAGATGACCTTCGCGCACCGCGAAGTGGATGGGGTGGGCATAACGTGCGAGGTTCGGATCGCGCGCGAGGAGACGACGCAGTGCAGCGGCGTCGCCGATCTTCGCGGCGCAAAGCGAGTCCCACACGTCGCACCCGCGACTCGACCACGGCCCATACGGGCGCTCGGATTCGAGCTCGACCGGCTGGATCCGTCGCGTCATTTCGTCGAGATCCCCCGAAATTGCGGGAGCGCTGGGCGCCCCGGCCGCGGCGCGGAGGACGTCGGCGACCTCGTCGAGCCCGCGCGCGCGAGCGCGATCCTCCGCCGTCTGTCCTTCCTTGTTTCGGACGGACGGATCGGCCCCGTGAGCGAGCAGCAGTTTGGTCATCTCCATCGCGCGATCGTCGTCGTCCGGGAGCCACATCAGCGGGGTGTGGCCATCGCTCACACTCTTCGCGAGATCGGGTTCGGCGCTCAGCACTTCGCGCACGCGCTCGACGGCTCCAATCCACGTGAGCTCGAAGAGGTCTCGGCTGACGCGGCTCAGGAGATCGATCGCCCGGTGCCTCTTGCCGTACACCGCGTGGCCGAGCGGCGTGTTGCCATGTCGCGACTCTCGGGCGTCAACTTCGGCGCCGCGCTCGAGAAGAAGTGTGATGACGCCCAGAGCCTCGGCGTACGCGGCCTCGTGCAGCGCGCGCGTCCCGTGGGCATCCTGAACTTCGACGGACATCCCGAGGTCGAGCAGAAATGCGACGACGTCCGCGCGATCGCGCTTGGCCGCCGCGAACATCGTCAGAGGATCGCGCAGGTACTCTGGGTGCTCGGCGAGCCGCGCCTGTGCTTCCTTTCGATCGAGCCGGAAGCACGCCGCGGCGAACGCTTCCACGCCCTCGTACACGACCGCGCTCGGCTTCGCTCCGTGACGCACCAGCAGATCGGCGATCTCCGTGTGGCCTCGGCGTAGCGCTTCCTCGTGCAGCGTTCGCTTCGGGAATCTCGGATCCGATGCTACGGGCGGGTCCGCGCTCGCGCCGTGCGCGAGGATCCACTCTGCGAGCGCGCGATCGTTCTTCGCCACGGCGATTCCGAGCAGATAGCGCGCGCCGCACCCGTAGCCGCCCATGTCGAGCATCGCCCAGTTTGGATCGGCCCAGTCGGCCTGGCGTCCCAGCGTCACGGCCCGCGCATGCATCCGCCTCAGGAACCAGAGGACGTCGCCGCGAAAGTGCGTGTTGTAGAGGGTCTGCATGTCGTACGGCTCGGCGCCGCGCTCCAACAACATCGGCCACAGCGCCTCGCGTCGTGGGTGAGGCGGCGCGTCTTCCTCGCCCTCTCCGGCGACGCAGGTCAATGCGGTGTAGTGGATGGACTCCGAGCCGCCGGGATAGAACGCATTCGGATCGGCGCCGCGATCGAGCAACGCGCGCGCAATGGCGACCGCGTTGTCGCTCGCGGCCGGAACGTCGAGTCGCGTGGAACAGAGGTAGAGGAGAGGCGGCCAGTCTCTCGGGCCGCCTTTCTCCGACGCCGCGTCGGGTCGCTCCGTGAGAATGCGTTCGACCTCCTCGAGATCGCCGCATACGACCGCGGTGAAGATGCTGTCGCGCGCGAGATCCGGGTGGCGCCGGAGAATCCGCTCCGCAGTGTGACCGAGCGAGATGCGCAGGGATCCGCCGACGCGCCAGTCGAGCGCCGCGTTCCGCAGGAACGAGTCGACCCGCGCCGCGCGGTCCGCGTCGACCGGCGCGCTGCGGGCGAGTTGGTCCGTGAGCGCCGTCCAACCGGCGAGGCCGTGCTCGAGCGCGAGCGCGCGCTGCACGTCGCGCAATCCGGGCGCGGCCGGAGCATTCGGCCACGCTCGCTCGAGACGCGCGCGCGCGTCGCGGTCGTTCGCGCGGAGCGCCTTCAGCCAACGCTTCGCTTCCTTCTTGAGATTCTCGAGGGTCGTCTTGGGCGTGAGCTTCCGAGGCATGTCACCTTCCTCCCAGTGCTGCCTGAAGTCCGCTGAATGTCAGGCCGGAAGAAGGTTCGTCGAATGGGCCACGAACCGATTGGGCGGGAGTGATCTCCCTTGCCGCGGACAGGAGGCGCCCCAATGCGCACTGCTGCGAAGTGTCGCCGACCCCCGCGCGCGTTGTCAACCGCGTCGCGCACGTCACTTCCCGCTGGAGAGCCGATCCGTCGTCTGGGGTTTGACCCCATTAGCCGGGGGCTGCCGTCTCGACTCCGATCTGACTCCGTCGTGTACATCGGCATTCACGCCCGGCAAAATCTCGACACGCGAAGAAGAAGGGACGAACCGCACGCGAACGAGATGTCGAGAGATCGAAATCCGTCGAACGTGACGAAGCCAGACCAGCGACGACCTTCGCCTTCGGGGGATGAAATCAGGACGAGCACTCCCGCGACGTCAGGCATTCTCGGTTCGAGCTTCGCTTCAGCGCCGATCGACCCCGGCGATTCCGTCGACCGGAATCGCGGTGTGTTCTTCGCCCTCGTCGTCGCCCTCGCTGCGGTCGTCGCGATAGTGCATGCTCCTTCGCTTCGAGCCGGCGCCGTCTCCTTCGACGATCACCAATACTGGATCGACAATCCGTTGGTGACGCACCCCAGTCTCGCGTCCCTCCAGCGATTCTTCTCTGAAGTCTTCCACCCGTCGACCGTGCGGGGTTACTACCACCCGCTGACGATGGCGTCGCTGATGCTGGAAGTCGCGCTAGGCGGAGGTCCCGAACATCTGTTCGCGTTCCATCTGACGAGCCTCCTCCTCCACGTCGCCAACGTCGTTCTCGTGGCCCTTCTCCTCCGATCCCTTTTTGGCCACCCCGTCGCCGCGATCGGTGCGGCTCTCCTCTTCGGCGTCCACCCCGTCATGGTGGAACCGATCCCGTGGGTGAGCGAGCAGAAGACCCTTCTCGCCGCCTGCTTCTCGTTGCTTTCGCTCCTTGCGTACACGCGGTGGGTCGCAACGCGGCGACCGGCGACGTACGTCGCGTGCCTGGCGGCCTTCGTGCTGGCATTGCTTTCGAAGCCGACCAGCATCCCACTGCCGATTCTGTTCCTCGTTCTCGACTTCTGGCCTCTCGCCCGGTTGAGCGCCCGAACCGTGCTGGAGAAAACTCCGTTCCTCATCTTGGCCGCCACGTCGGGGATCGTGACCTTCATTTCACAGTCGAATACCGGGGGAACGCACGTCGCTAACGGGCTGTCGCTGACGAAGGTCCCGCTCGTCGTCTGCTACGACATCGTCTTCTATCCATCGAAGCTTCTTTGGCCCGCCCGCCTTTGCTCCTACTACCCCTATCCCGAGCCGTTCGATCTCAGCAACCCGAGTGTCCTTGCCGGCCTCGTCGGCACTCTCGTCTTGGTCGTCATCCTCACCGTGTCGCTGCGTTGGACCCGGGCCCTCGTCGCCGGATGGCTTGCGTTCTTCGCGGCGATCCTGCCGACTCTGCAGATCGTTGGATTCACGAACGTCGTCGCCTCGGACAAGTACGCGTACCTTCCGAGCGTGGGCCTGCTCCTGCCACTTGCTTGGGCCATGGGTCGAGCCTGGGATCAGGCCGCCTCGATTCGCTGGAAGCGCGCGGGCCGCGGCGCGATCTTCGCCTCGATCGTCGTCCTCACGGTCGCTTGCGCGAGCCGAACGCGCGACGACTATCCGAAATGGAAGGACACGGAGACCCTTTGGCGACATGTCCTCTCGCTCGCACCCAGCGGCTCCTGGGCGCAAGGCGGTCTCGCGAACTCGGCAATCCGGCTCTGCCTTCGAGAGATGCGCCAAGGCCGGCTCGACGAAGCGCAACTGTATCTCGAGCAGACGATCAAGATTTGGCCGGAGAACCCGCAAGCCCACGCAAGTCTTGCCGGCGTATTGGAGCGAACGGGAAATGACGAGAAGGCGATCGCCGAGTACGCCGAAGCCGCGCGCCTCGATCCCGCCGACGGCAAGATCCGATTCAACGCCGGATGTCTCCTTGCGCGGCTCGGCCGCTTGCCACAAGCCGCGGAGTCGTTCCGCCAGGCCGTCTCTCTCGATCCCGCCGATGACGCATCTCGGCTGAGATTGGAGGGAATTCAGAAGCGACTATCCGAGATGAACAATTAGGACGATTCGCGAATCGGCAGCCAATCCGTGACGTAAAGAATGCCAACGGAACATGGAGTCACCGGTGATTCATGCCTCGCTCGCGGCCAACGTGCGGTGCGCGCGGACCTCCCGCGGCCCTGTTTCCTCGATCTGGAATCGCGCCTGCGGGCGCGATATCGTGCGTCCGCGATCCCGATTCGCTGGCGATTTCATTCGGTCAACGTGGGGAACTCACATGAACGAAACGGTCGAGCAGTACAAGACGCGCATTCTGGGTTACGTCGAGGGACAGGATCCGCTGAAGGTCCAGCGCGCGACGCCGAAGAAGCTCGAGACGCTCACGCATCGCCTCACGCCGGCGCAGCTGCTGCGGCGGCCGGCGCCGAAGAAGTGGTCGATCGCGGAGATCCTCGCGCACCTCGCCGAGACCGAGATCGTCGTCGGCTGGCGATTGCGCCAAGCGCTCACCAAGAGCGGCGCGCCCGTGCAGGCCTACGACCAGGACGCCTGGGCGACCGCGGGACGCTACGCCAAGCGCGATCCGAAGGCGTCGCTCGCGCTGTTTCGCGCGCTGCGCGAGTGCAATCTCACGCTGCTTCGCGGCCTCTCGAAGCAACAGTGGAACTGCTTCCAC
>JACOTG010000083.1 GCA_016178505.1 Planctomycetota bacterium | reverse complement strand
TACGTCGTCCGCCGCGGCGTCACGTCGCACTCGCCGTCACGGCCACGCGAACCTCGCTGAGCCTGGTCGTTCGCGGCGGGCACCGCTCGATCTCGGGGCATCGCTTGCGAATCGATTCCGCGACGCATAAATTGATCGGGCAATGGAAGGAGATCGCATCGATTCCGCCGCTGATGTCTGGTTCGCGAACCAGGGAGTCGCGATCGCCGCGACCCTCGTCGTCGGCGTGACGTCGGTCGGCATCGGATGGTGGGTGGGCAACAAGCAACTCGACGCATTCGCTGCGAAACGGCAGCTGGCGGAACGAGTGGAGCGGCTCGTCGAAGTGGCGTGCTTCGCCGCGGCCGCGGACGAACCTTCGGCGAAGATCAGGGCAGCTTTCGAAAAGATCCAAGCCATTCAAGCAGACGCCGTGACTGCTGTCGCCGGGATCGCGATGGCCGAACTACTGGCCGGGAATCCAAAGTCAGCGATGGAATCCCTCGCCCGTGCGCCTCAGGCCGTCGCGAACCACCCGACGCTAGTGCGAGTGAAGGCCGCCGCTCTCCGTTCGCTCGGTAACGACGCGGAGGCTGGGCGCCTCGTCGCTTCGCTCGATCCGTCCACCGATCCCTTCGACGACTTCGTGGCCGGGATTCTCGCGATGGACGAAGATCTCGAGGACGAACCCAGTGGCGTCGCGCTCGCTTCGCTCGATCGGGCGTTCCAAGCCGGCGGTGCATCGCGTGCGTCCGTCTGCCTCGCTCGCATGCAGGCCGCCGTCGCGGCGGACAACGACGCCGTCATCCGCGAGTGCGCCGAACGACTTCAACAACTCGCGCCCGACTCGGCGGTCACGTGGACGCGGATCGGCGAGGCGTTCGAAAGATCCGATCCGACACGCGCGATTGCGGCCTTCAGGCGGTCCCTAGCAATCGAGCCCAGCAGCGCGTTGATGCACTGGCGCCTCGGGTCGGTGCTTCGACGAGCCCGTGATCTCGACGGGGCGCTCTCCGAGTTCGGGGAGTCGCTTGCGCGCGACGACGCGCTCTTCTTCGTCGCCCGCGATCTCGCGGACGTTCTCTGGCAGCTCGGATACTACGACGATGCGCTCGCCTACTTCCGGCGCGCGGTTCACGATCACCCGCGGGATTGGCAGCTGTTGAAGCAGTACACGGACGCGCTCTCCGAATGCGGCTATGGCGAAGAAGAGATGTCGGCGTGGGAGCAATCCGTTGCTTCAAACCCGACGAATTCGGACAACTGGGTCTATCTCGGCCTTGCGCGCGGAAAGATGGGCGACCCGATCGGTGAGGTCCGTGCGTATCGCAGCGCGCTCGTCCTCGCGCCTAACGACTATTGGGCGCACAACGATCTCGGATACGCGATTTGGAAGCTCGGAGACGTGATCGACGGCGTGGAGGAGATTCGATACGCGGTCGACGTGGATCCGAACGATCCCACCGGTCTCTACAATCTCGGCCGCGCCCTGCGCGACGCCGGTGACGAGCCCGCGGCGGCGACGCAGTTTCATTCTCTTGTCGTGCGTCGGCCGAACGACGCGACGGCGCACGAGGAACTCGGGTGGTGTCACGAAAACCTCGGCGACGTCGATGCCGCGATAACACTCTACCGCAACGCTGAGGCGCTGGAGCCGAACACGGCGTGGACTCAGCATCACCTCGGGCTGTGCTTCCGCGAGAAAGGCGACGTTGCCGAAGCAAAGCGCTTCATGACGCGCGCGGTCGAGCTCGACCCGAACGATTATCGAAAGCGGATGGATCTGGGCTTCGCGCTCGTCGCCGCGAACGAGCCCGAGCAAGGCGTGGCGGAGTTCCAAAAGGCGGTGGCACTCGCTCCGATGTCTGCGTGGGCACACGCGAACCTCGCATCCGTGCTTCGGGACCGAGGAGATTCCTGGGGAGCGATTGCCGAGTATCGTCGCGCTCTCGAAATCTCGCCGCGATATGCGTACGCACACTCCGGTCTGGGCGATGCGCTCACGGACTCCCGAGACTTCACGGCGGCGGCCGACGAGTATCGTCTGGCGCTCGAGGTCGAACCCGACGATCCAAACACGCTGCGTCAGTTGGCGTCGGTTCTGCAGTCCGTCCCCGACTACGCTGCATCGATCGTGTCGGCGCAGCGAGCGCTCGAACTCGAGCCGCGGGACGCGTGGACTCAAAACTTGCTGGGGCTCGCGTTCTTGCACACGAGCGAATTGGATAAAGCGGTGAGTGCTTTTCGACGAGCCGCGGAACTCGATCCAGAATTCGTCGAAGCGTGGGGAAACGTCGGACTGGCGCTCTTCCAATTGCGCGACTTTCGCCAGTCCGCAGAGGCGTATAGACGGGCCGCACGAATCCGGCCCAACGCGCCTTGGATCCACTTTTCGCTCGGCGCCGCGCTCCAAGCGGCAGGCGATACCCGAGGCGCCGTCGACGCGTTCCACCATTCGGTCGAGCTGGAACCGAACAATGCCAAGCGATGGCTTGCTCTGTCATCAGCGCTCCAACGGGCGGGCATGCCGCTGTCCGCCGCGGCCGCGAATTACATTTCCTCGGAACTCACGCACCGCGCTCGAAAGCGACGTTGATCGCGCGGAGCCGTCCCTTGACCTCGATCGCGCACCTCGGCACGCTCCACGCATGATCCCCTCGAGCGACGACTCACGGCGATCGAGCGCCTCGGAAACCGCGACGTTGCTCGGTCGTGTTCGCGCGGGCGACGCGGGTGCCCGCGAGGCGCTGTTCGCGCGGCACGCCGGCCGGCTCCGCCTCTACGTCCGCCATCGATTGGGTCGCGCGCTCTTGCGATGCGTCGAGCCGGACGACGTCGTGCAGGAAACGTACTTGCGAGCCGTCGGTGGGCTCGAGCGATTCGACGGCGGCGGCGACAGCGCGTTCTTCCGCTTTCTGTGCGCGCTCGCGCGACACGTCGTCGCGGACGTCGCACGCGCGGCTCGCGCGCAAAAGCGCAGCGCGCGCCACGTGCGGCTCGATCGCTCGGGGTGGAGCCGCGTCGGCATCGGTGAGAGTGCGGTTGCCGGCTCGAGCGGCGGACCTCTCACTCGCATCCTCGCGGCCGAGGATACGGCGATCCTCGAGCGAGCGTTTCTCGCGCTGCCGGCCCGCTATCGCCGGGTGATCGCGCTGCGCCAGCTCGAGGGGCGTTCCGCGCGCGACGTCGCCGCGGTGATGGGCTCCACGGAAGGCGCGATCCACGCGCTCTTCCGGCGCGCGCTCACGGAGTGGGGCCTCGAACTGGAACGACTCGGCGGCGCCCCGTGCGGCGAGGGCTCGTGATTTCGCGTCGATTCGCGCGAGCGTTTCCGCTCCGTGTCTCCATGACCCACACCGACGGTAGACGCTGATGACCGAACCCCTGGCACCGCTCGCGCGCGAAGACCGCATCGACCGCCTCGTCGCCGAAGTTGCCGATCGCCTCGCCCGCGACGAAGACCCGCGCCGTGACGAAGTCCTGGCGGCGAACCCCGACGTTCGTGAAGAACTCATGCGCTGCTTCCGCATGATGGACGCCGGCTGGCGCTCCGCGCCGGCGCTTCCGGCGGCGCTGCCGTCTGGCGTTCGCCTCGGCGAATTCCGGGTCGGTCGCGAGATCGGACGCGGCGGAATGGCGGTCGTGTACCGAGCGGAGCAGGAGACGCTGCGGCGTCCGGTTGCGCTGAAAGTCCTGCGCGGCCACCTCACGCTCGATCCCCGCCACGTGGATCGCTTTCGTCGCGAGGCCGAGGCCGCGGCTCGCCTGCAGCATCCGAACGTCGTCCGCATCCACGCCGTCGGCGAGCAGGACGGGCACTACTTCATCGCGATGGAGTTGATCGAAGGGCAGACGCTCGCCGCGGTGATTCGCAAGCTCGCGAGCCTCACCCGCCGTCCGTCGGCGG
>JACOTG010000145.1 GCA_016178505.1 Planctomycetota bacterium | reverse complement strand
GCATCGAGCCGCGAAAGTGCCCGCGATTTCACACGCTGAGAGGAGTGACGGGCATTTGGCGGCGGAAGACTGTACCCCATCTCTCACGAGAGTCAAACGACGCCAAAACGCCCGTTTCTCCTCGATCGCGGCGTGTCACGACGAGCCGGTCACCGCGCGCGCAAGCGGGCGAGCAGTGCACGAACGGCGTCGGTGTCGGGTACGGCGGCCGGTTCGGTCGGCTCGTGCGGCGCTGCGGAACCGAACAGCGTCTGATCGCGGCCGAACATTCCGAAAAGGAGATCGCGTAGGGCCAGGACCAGTGCATCGTTTCGGTTCGCCGCGTCGTTCTCGACTTCGAGCCGATGGAGCACGCGATCGAGCCCGGCCGCTCGCACGCGATCGGCGGGAAGCGCGGCGAGGGCACGAGCGGCATCGACTCGCGCGCGGCCGTCCGGGCCGTCGAGTTCCACGAGGAGCGATCGCATCCGCGATTCGTCGTCGGAGCGCGCCTGCGGCGTGCGAATCGAGTCGCCGGGAGTGCCCGAACCAAAGTAGCCGAACGCCTCGAGCCGAGACTTGCGCTCGTCGAAAGGCGCACCTCGAACGAAGTCGAGGATGCGGTCGCGCATGCGTCCTGTGCGATCGGGTTCGCTCGCTGCGAGGTCGCGTTTCTCGAGTGCGTCGGCGCGCAAGTCGTACAGCTCGGTGCGCGCCACGTTGGGCTCGTTCGCGACGACGCCAGGTCGCAGGCGGAGAATGCACTTCCAATCCCCGTCGAGGAGGCCCTTCGGCCATTCCAGCGTGAGCCCCGTTCCCTCGTTCGTCTCGAGATGCACCGGCACCGGCCCTAGCGCGCGACCCTCTTCGATCGCCCCTCGAAGCGTCCGGCCGTCGAACGGATCGACGATCGGCAGATCGAGAAGATCGAGGCACGTCGGCATTACGTCGCAGAGTTGCACGCGCTCCGAAACCGTCGCGCCCGCGCGAATTCCACCGGGAAGCCGAACGACGAGGGGAATGCGCACGTTCTCGTCGTAGAGGTCGAGGCCGTGCTCGAAGTAGACGCCGTGCTCGCCGAAGCTCTCGCCATGGTCCGCCGTGTAGACGACGAGCGTTCGATCATCGAGGTGGCGCGAGCGAAGCGCATCGAGCACGCGCCCGATCTCGTGGTCTGCATAGGCGATTTCGCCGTCGTAGCGATCGACGTGCAGGTTGAGGTCGTGGCGATCGGGCCCGTCGAGGAGGTTCCACTCGGTGAGGTAGAAGACCGGAGACGCGAAGTCGCGCGCGGGGTCGTACGGCGGGATCCACGCAGGCTCGGCGCTCGTGAAGAGGGATCGGTAGTGCGGAGGCGGATCGTACGGCCCGTGCGGGTCCATGTAGTGGACCCAGAGAAAGAAGGGTTCGCTCGGCGTCGCGGCGAGCCAGGAGAGAACGGAATCGGTGAGCGGCTCGGCGGGTTGCTCGAGGATCTTCGGGCGCTTGGCCTCCGGCTTCGTGAGCCGATCCTCGTACGTCCTGAAGCCGCGGTCGAACGATGCCGGCACTTCGATGGATCGCGAGAGCACCCAGTTCGAGACGAACGCCGCCGTTTCGTAGCCATGCTCCGAGAGCACTTGGGCCAGCGCGCGTGCGTTGTCGGGCAGGACATCCGACAGGTTGTGACGAACTCCGTGGAACTTCGGATAGCGGCCGGTGTGAAGCGAAGCAAGCGCGGGGGCCGTCTTCGGAATCGGCGTCACCGCATTCGTGAACGTGACGCCTTCCCGTGCGAGCGCGCGCAGATGAGGCGCCGTCTCTCGGTGGTAGCCGTAGAGGTCGAGGTGGTCGCGGCGCTCCGTGTCGACCGTGAGAACGATGAGATTTGGAGGCGCCTTGGGCTTGCGCGAGCAACCGCTCGCGAGGAAAGCGATCGCGACTGCCGCGATGCGAACGAATCGGAGTGTCATGGGGCCATGACGGGAGAGGCGTCGATCGACTAGGGCTCAGGCGGCGGAGGCGGCGGCAACGGATCGCTGCTTCGTCTCCGCCTGCGTCCGCCACGCCGCCGGCGGCGCCGCCGACTTCCTGGAGGAGACCCGTCGCCGCCGGCGGGCACACCGTGCGCCGAGTGCTCGCCGCGCCGGCCGGGGCCGCCGTGATGCCTTCCATTGCCTCCACTGCCTCGGCCTGCCGGCGACTGGGGCGGCACGTGCGACAGCGCTTCCTTCCAACGTTGCAGCTCCTCGTCGAACTGGCCGAGCGCCGTGGAGTGGATCTCGAAGAAAGCGAGTCCGTCCGAGAACCAGGGTTGTCGCGCGATCGACGCGCGAGTGAATCGCCGCTTCTGTTGTTGCGGAACGAGCCGGCGGACTGCGGCCGCGAGCTGGCGCACTCGGCCCGAGTCGTTTCGCGAGAGGCCGATGCGCGTCGCGAACGTCGTCGCGAGCGAATTGAACTGCTCGAATGCCGGGGACCACCGATCGCCTTCGACGCCGGGACCGCCGTTCGCGGCCGCACCGACGATGTCGACGAACGGCGCGACGATCGTGGCGAATGCCACTGCAGCCGGGACGTCGACGCCGCTCTGGACGAGGCGGTCGAGCGCGCCGTGATAGCACTGCATCGTCTGCCAGGCTTCCGGTTTCTCTACGAGTGACGCCGCGACGTCCGGCAACACCACCTCGAGCACTCGCGTGGAGCGAAGGAGGTCGAACGAGCGTGCCGACGCGCCGCCGCGGAGCAATCGAATCGTCTCCTCGAGCACCCGAGGCTTCGCACTCCGGAGGATGTCTTCGCGGTGACGCTCGATCGCCGAGAGCGTGGCGGGATCGATCGTGAAGTCGAGTCGTGCGGTGAATTTGATCGCGCGAAGGATGCGAATCGGATCTTCGCGCAGTCGAACTTCGGGGTCGCCGATCGTGCGCATGACGCGTCGCTCGACGTCGGACATCCCGTCGACGTGGTCGAGGATGTCCTCGGTTTCGACGTCGTAGAAGAGCCCGTTGACCGTGAAGTCGCGACGGAACGCGTCCTCCTCGGGTGTGCCGAAGACGTTTTCGTCGGTGAGCAAGAGATCGTCTCGATTCGATTCGGCGGGCTCGATGGCGCCGCTGCGAAACGTCGAGACCTCGATGATCTTGTCGCCGAAGAAGACGTGCGCGAGCCGAAAACGCCGTCCGATGATCCGGCAGTTGCGGAAGAGCCGCTTGACCTGACGCGGCCGCGCCGTGGTCCCGACGTCGAAGTCCTTCGGCTTTCGCTGCAGCAGGAGATCGCGCACACAGCCGCCGACCAGGTAGGCTCCGTGACCGTAACGCGTCAGCCGGTGAATGATCGCAACGGCGTCCGGGTCCAGGAGCGACGGGTCGATCGGATGGTGGATGACTCGCACGGGACGCGCGCCGTCCCGCGGGATCACGCGCGGATGATTTCCAATCAGCGATGGGTCGTCGTCGCCGAATTCGGTCATCGGTTCGGCTTGCTCGGGCGTCGCCGCCGCAGACTTCGCGAGAGATCCGTCCGAATCGCGGGACTCCATCATCGATCCATCATGAAGCATTCCATCAACGTCGCTCGTTTCAGGCATGAAGACGCCGATTCTACCGGAGGTGCGCGATGCGAGCAATGATCGAAGCCGGGGGCATTCGTGACGAACACGACGACCTCCATGGAACGGTGCGGGTCGCAATGACGTTCGGGCTCTGCATCGGGATTCTCGTGGCGGCGAGGCTGCGGCGGCTCGCGAGGGAGGGCGACCGCATCAGCTCGTGAGAGGGGGGCCCGGCTCTTGGTCGAGACCGGGCAGGTCGACGTCGCGGAAGCTTTCGTCGCCGAAGTGGTAGGGGCCGCGCGGGCGTCCGTCCAAGATGAGCCAGCATCGTCCGCAATACGACTCGGCGTGGAGATGCCCGTTCACGTTGAAGACGACCTCGTGGGGCGTTTCCGTCCGAAGCCCGCAGCGTCCGCATCGTCGTTCCGTGTGCATCGACAGACGATCGGCACGGCGGGCGTTCCGACTTGAGCCGCCGTCAGCGAACCCCGTCGCCTGGAGCGGGCAGCTCGCCGTCGATCACGCGCGTCACGGCGAGCGAGAAATCGCGACGCTCCACGACGATCGTCGCGATGAACGCGCCATTTCGCACGACCTGAACGTGCGCGCCAGGGCGCAGCGACGCTTGTCCGCCGCGTGTCTCGACGATCACCGTGCGCGACTCGCCGGCGACGGCGATCACGCTGCCCAGGTCGCCGTCGTTCGGAACGTTGCCGACGTCGACATGCACGAGCAACTCGACGTCGTGCGGAATTCCGGTCTTCGCGTCGATGCGACGCAGGCCGTGCACGCGGAAGCTGCGGACGTCTTCGGGGAGATCGAGCATGCCGGAGTTCCACTGCACCGTGCGAAGCTCGGGCACGTCGCGCTGCACCGTCTTGCCGCCGAGATCCACGTCGACTTTGGGAATCGGACGAACGAGATCCGAGATCGTCACGCTCATCGACAACGTCATCGTTTTGCCGGCGGGATGGAGGATCGGCACGAGCTTCACGCGGATTCCTTCGTGGAGCACGTCGACGTCCGGCTCGGCAATCTGCGAGTCGCCGCTCTCGACGAGAGTCCAGTCCTTGATGTAGCCGACTCGGCTTCCGACTTCGATCTCGGCTTCCATCGCCTGGAGGACGGTGAGCTTCGGCGCCGACAAGGATTGGCGGCTCGAGTCGTCCGCGAGCTTGCCGATCGCATCCGAGAGATCCGCCGCGGTCAGCCAGTCGACGGCTGCGGGCCGTTGGGCTTGGCTGGATGCTCCGCGACTCTCGACGATGCGGACGTCGACGGTGATCGCGCGATCCGATTGTTCGGCGAGCCCGGAGAGGATCGCTGCGACCGAGTCCGAGAAGTCGTCGCGGAGGCCGCTCACTTCCATTTCGGTCCGCGACGTCTCGGTCGCCGCCTGCGACGTATACGTCCGGTCCGTCGTTCGACGGAACTCGACCCGTTGCACGCCCGCGCACTTCTTCGGCACGTACTGTTCGAGCCACGCCTCGATGGGTCGCATCTTCACCTCGGCGCTCGCGGCGTCTTGCGGACGGGAACCGAGCAGCGAATCGATCGAGTAACTCCGGCGCGACTGACCGAAAGCCGGCGCCATGCACGAGACGGCGACGAACGTTGCAGCGATGAATCGAGCGGTCATGGGCGTTCTCCGTTGAATGTCGTGATCATCGATCTTTGATCTTTGCGAGAGACGGCGGGGTACACGTGCGTCTCGTAAACCGCGGATGGTCCGGTCCGGTCGAATCGGACGACGCCGCTCGTACACGTGAATCGAGTCTCGGGCGGAAGCTCGAAGCGAAGTGCGTGCGAGGTTGGCGGCACGAGGTCGACAGGACGATGCCGCGCGACGACGACGAGCGCGATCGTCGCGGCGATCACCGCCGCGCCAAGGATGACGACGGGCACACGCCGGCGCGATCGTCGCGCCGGAGGCGCGAGGGGGGGCACGATCGCCAGCCGCTCGGCCATCGCGACGTCCGCGCCATACGCACGCGCGCAGGGCTCGCACGTCTCCACGTGAGCGCGCGCCTCTGCGACGAGCGCGCGCGTCACGTGCGCGTCGTCGTCCGCGAACTCGAAGAGCCTCGCGAGCCGTTCGCAATCGTTGGCCATCTCGTTCACTTTCACGGTCACTCGTTGGCGATCGTCCGCGCGGTCGCGCGACGATCGTCTTCCTCGAACTGCCGGCGCAGCCGCTGCCGCGCACGAAAGAGCCACGTCTTCACCGTGCCCGCCGGCGCGTCGAGGGCCGCCGCGATCTCGGCGATCGAGCGAGCCTCCTCGTAGTAGAGGAGGACGGCGGCTCGCTCGTGCGGCGGCAGCGATGCCAGCGTCTCCTCGAAGTCGCTTCGCGAGCGAACGCTCGCGGCAGGCCGCTCGGCGAGTGCGTCGTCCGACTCGAGCACCGGACGCGAGCGTCGGCGCCGCACGTGGTCGATCGCACGATTCACCGCGAGCGTCCGAAGCCAGGGCATCGGATCGCGCGCCGCGTCGAGGTCGTCGAACCGTCGCCACGACGCCCAGAACACTTCCTGCCAAAGGTCCTCGGCGAGCCCGCGATCGCGCACGAACCGAAAGAGGAGACCGAAGATCGACGGACCGTGCTCGCGGACGATTGCATCGAAGCGAGCGCTGCGATCCGCGTTCGACTCCACTCGGCCGTTGCCTCCTTGAACTCAGCGCTCCAAAGGGACGGTACGCACCAGGGGACGCGGCGGTTTCAGCGGGGTCGCGCAGCGTACCACGGTCATCGGCCCGACAAAGTAGAATGCCGCGTTCCCCGGCTCCGGGCTCGGCGCCTTGCAGCGGTCGTGGGTGCGTTGCGCGAAGGGACCGATCGTCGTGGCGATTTGGAAAGGGGAGAGATGACGCCTCGCCTGTCTCGCCTCCAGTTCTGGTCGATCTTCGCGATCGCCGTTGCGATCTTCGCGTTGGGCTGCGGGCCGATCTGGCGGCATCCGTTCGACATCGACGTCGCGGTCTTCGTGAGCTACGCCCCGATTCCGCTCCTCGTGCTCGCGTGCCTGGCGTGGTCGAAGAAGCTCGGCGCTGCCGCCTTCTTCCTCGACACGATCGAGATCGCCGCGTTGAAGTTCGGCGTGACGTACGGAGCGGCAATCGTGCTTTGGGCTGCATCGAGCGGACCGGCCGCACCGATCTGGAAGTCGCACCCGGACGAGGTCGCAGCCGATGCGACGCCGGCCATGCCGCTCGAGCCGCCCACGCCGACGCCGATCGCGCCCGGCTCGACAGGCGTGCTCGATGGTTTCGTCGCGGCCGAGGATGGCGCGGCCGTTGCCGGTGCGCTCGTCTGGGTTCGCGACGGGCTCGAGCAATTCGTGTTCGCGGCTCCCACCGAACCCGTCCTGCTGCAGAACGACGGTTCGGGGTTCACGCCGCGCCTCGCCGTCGTACAGGCGTGGCAACCACTGATCGCCCGCTCGACGAATTCGAAGCTCCACACGCTACAGGCTCTCGCCGAGGACGGATCGACGCTCTTCAACTATCCGATCTTTGCCTCGGGAGACTCGCGCCAAATCGTTCTCCACCGCGCGTATGGCATCGTCACGCTCGGTTGCAAGGTCCACGCGCTCGATCGAAGCGAGGCCAAAGCCACGCTTGCCGTTCTCGCCCATCCTTTCTTCGCGATCACGGGGGTCGACGGGCGGTGTTCGATTCGCGGGGTTCCCGAGGGGCGACTGCGTGTCGGCGCGATGCACCCGGATCGGGGCGACGCGGCGGCCGACGTCACGCTGACCGCCGGGTCGACGACCGAGCTGCGATTGAGGCTGGTCGGACGATCGCGCTGATCCTGCCGCGAGACGGCTCAAGGTCTTGTGCCGATCGGTCGGCCCGCTATAATGCGGGCTCACGCCAACTAGGGCCGACGGCTCGCGCCATCCGGGCCAACATAATCCGTTTGGATCAAACGAGCTCCCTTGGGATCGTCGGAACGAAGAGGAATGAGTATGAAAACGAGGACGAAGCGACTTCTTGGACTTCAGGCCGCGGCCGTCGTCGCCGCCGTCATCTTCGTGGCACCGAGCACTCTGATCGGTTTCGCGTTGATCGGCGGAAGTCTCGGCGTGGGTAGCGGCGGCAACGGTTACCAGCGTGACGTGCGGGTCGACAACAACTTTGGCGATGTCTCCGCGAACGACAACCAGACGGTGAACTCGAGCTTCCCGGGTGCGCTCGGCGCGCCGCTCGCCATCTGGAAGTCCGCGAAGGAATGGGCTTCCGATACCGTGGGAGTTCAAAAGAACTTCGACTTCGACTGGCAGGGCTCGGCCACGACGGCCGGCAGCACCAATGACAACACGGTTTCGGAGCAACCGACGTCGTGCGGCGGCGGCGGTGTTCTCGCGTTCACGGAGACTCCGATCGCCGACGGCTGGCGAATGATTCTGTGTCCCGAGTGGACGTGGGACGACGGGCCAGGGACCGTTCCGAGCAATCGGATCGACATTCAGGGCGTCTGCGCCCACGAGCTCGGACACAGTCTCGGGCTCGGACACTCGAACGTCGGATGCGGCTCGAGCTCGCAGGCGATCATGTGCCCGGCGATCTTCGGAACCGGAACGTCCGCTCGCACCGTGAAGGCGGACGACATCGCCGGACTCAACGCGATCTACGGCGGCATCCCGGCGAGCAAACCGCTGATCACGAGCCTCGGCGGCTCCACGACCCAAGGCCAGACGCTCATCATCAACGGTTCGAATTTCGCCGCGACGGTCAACGTGAAGTTCACGGCCGGCACCGCCGCCAACACGGGCTCGATCCCCGGAGTCGTCTTCAGCGTGCCGTCGGCGAACGGCGGGACGCAGGTCTCGGTCACCGTGCCTGCCAATGCGCGCCCCGGCAACGTGTTCGTGTGGGAGCCGGCTCTCGGCCTTCTGTCGAACGGCTTCCCGATCGCGGTCGGATCGCAGCCGCCGACGCTCTCGATGCTCGCTCCGAACTCGGGTCCGCTTCGTGGCGGCAATCAAGTCGACCTCACCGGCACGAACTTCTCGGACGTGGCTACGGTGACGTTCGGGGGAGTGGCCGCGTCGGTCCTCACCCGCACCGGAAGCACCGGCATCACCGTCTTTGCGCCCCCGGGTCCCGGTGAGAATCAAGCGGTGGACGTGCAGGTCTCGCAGCCGAGTGGCACCGCCACGCTGACGGGCGGATACACGTACACGGCGAATCCCGCTGAGGTGGCGATCACGTCGGGCACGACGACGATCGGCACCACGGTCACGTTCACCGTGTACGGACCCGTGAACAAGCGCGCGGCGCTCGCCGTCGGACCGCTCGGAACCTTCTTCCACGCGGGAACCGGGCTGACGTTCTGCTGGCACACTCCGCTTCGCGCGCGTTGGAACTTCAACCAGCTCAACCTCGGCGCGCTCGGCCAGGCGAGCGTGACGTGGGTGGTCGCGGGCGAGGCGCTCGAGCACGTGAACGCACAGGGCGTCGTCCAGATCGTCGCCGGCTCGCAATTCGAGCAGACGAACTGCCTTCAGATGTCGCTCTTCCCGTAGCCGCACTTCGCGTCTTCACCACGGCCGGGCCGCTCGCGCGCGCCCGGCCGTTTTTTCGTGAGCTGAGCCCTTCCGCGAGTCGGCCGAATCCCGGCGTGCCGCCTGCCATTCGAAAGCAAGTCGAGATGCACTACCGTTTCGAGAGCGTGACTCCGTTACCGTTTCGGCCGCGCCTGTGAGGATTTCTTGGCGGTTTCGTTCGACGATCGTGCCGCGGACCGCCGGCGCTCGAAGCCGTCCGGGCTGGCGCGCGATTCGCAAACGATGGTGATTCTGATCACGATTCGGCGCACGACGCCCGGGGTAGCCGAATCCGAGCAAGGTAACGACTCGAGCGATGCAGGCCGCGCGACGTTGCCGACTCCGAAGGAAATGACGATGAAGCGCTTCACCAATCCTTCGCTCCCCGGTCATCTATCATGGGCTTTGGTCGCGTCGCTCGCGGTCGTCGGTTCGCATGCCGAAGCGCGCACCGTGCGGCTCCTCATCGACGATCCCCGCACGACTCCCTCGCTCGAACCCGCCGTTGACGGCATCTCCGCCGACGGCCGCTACGTTCTCTTCGAAAGCGATCGCTCGGACCTCGTCCTCGGCGACACGAACGGCACTCGGGACGTCTTCCTTCGCGACCGGCTCGCCGGAACGACGACGCGCGTCAGCGTGGGCGCGAACAGCCAGCAGGGCAATGCGGCATCCGGGATCGCGGCGCTCTCGCCCGATGGTCGACACGTTGCGTTCACGAGCATCGCAACGAACCTCGTTCTCAACGACACGAACGGTTATCGCGACGTGTTCGTCCGCGACGTCGACTCCGGCGTCACGGAGCGAGTGAGCTTTGCCTCGGACGGCAATCAAGGAAACGGCGACAGCGGCGTGAGCCGCTACAGCTACGCCGCTCGTTCGCTCGCGTTGTCCGCTGGCGGACGGTATGTCTCGTTTCCGACCTACGCGACCAACTTCCGCCCGACCAGCGACCCGTTCAGCGTGTGCGTCCACGACCGCGTGACCCACACGACGAGGGCCTTGGGCACGTGCACGACTCCGCCCTGCGGGAACAGCGGCTATGGAACGGACATGTCGGCCGACGGTCGATGGATCCTCTTCGAGACGGCTCTGCCGGGAAGTGGCCACGCGCTCCTCGTCAACCTCTTCTTGTTCGACCGGGAGACGGGCAGCGTCACGGCGCTGGTGAGCGACAGCTCGCTCTCGCTCGTCTCCAAGGCGACGATCTCGGCGGATGGACGCTACGTGGCGTACGTTTCGAGCGACCGGGCGTTCGTGCTCGATCGAGTTACGGGCGTGCCGACTCTGGCGAGCGTGGACCCGTCCGGGAATCCGCTGTCTTCGCTCGTGCGCCAAGCCGCGCTGTCGCCCGACGGCCGCTTCCTCTTCTTCGTAGCGCCGCTTGCCTCGCCGTCCGGAGGCTTCGCACCGACGCTCCTTCGCCGCGATCTCGTCGTCGGCAACACCGTTTCCCTCGACATCACCGGCTCCTACTTGAGCGAGGTCTATGTCTCCTCGGGCGCGTTGGCCATCGCGTTCGAGTCCGGAGTGGCCCTGGTGGCTGAGGACGTCCATCCGGGCGGGGACCTCTACGCGGGCGACTTTGCGATGCTGCGCGCCGTCGTTCCGGCGGCCGGTCCCGAAGCGGGCGGTGAAGCGGCGACCCTCCTCGGCGATTGGCTCATCACGAGGCCCGCTGACGTCACCGTTCGATTCGGCGGGGTCGACGCGATCGTGACCGGTTCGTCGGCGACGCAGGTGGGTGTGCTGACGCCGCCGGGGACGGGCACGGTTGATGTGACGCTCTCGACCGGCATCGACACGACGACCCTACCAGGTGCCTACACCTACCGTTCACCTGAAATCACGGCTCGCTACGGCAACGTGAACGGTGCGCGTGGCGTGCGCGAGGACGTGCTCTTCGTCAATTCGCTCGCGGGAGATCCGACGACGCGTGAACTGAACCTGGCTCCGACGCAGCCGATCGAGATCTCGCTGGTGTCGCCCTCGAGTCGCGTGACATCCCGCTACGTCCTCTACGCATGGTCCGGCCTGCCGAACGCGGCGACGTTGACGATCGTTCCGCGCGGGATCGGAAGCATCGTGCTGCCGACGCCGTTCACCGGCGGCGCGCGTCAGCCGTTCGTCGTCTGGAACGTCTTCGGCCACGCGCGAGCGCTCGGCCTGCCGACTTATCCGTCCGCTCCCGCATCGACGACGCTTTTGTCGCTCGCCTCGGCCGCGCCGTCCGGCGTGCGCTTCACGCTGCAAGGCCTCATCGAAGACGACGGCGCCGCGAATGCATCGCGCGTCAGCGTGACCAACGCCGTCCTCGTGCGAGTCGGGAGCTGACCGGCGAATGTTCATCGCAACTCCGCGACCGACAAGTTCACGTGATCGGTGCAGCGGACGCGTGTGCGCGCCGTGGGCGTTTGCGGTGATTGCGATCGCAGCAAGCGGCGCCCGCGCGGATACGACGCGCCTCGTGAGCGTCGACTCGGACGGTCGGCCCGCCAACTCCCGATCATTCGTTCGAGGCATCTCTTCGAACGGTCGCTACGTCCTCTTCGACAGCGCAGCGACGAACCTCGTTCCCGACGACACGAATGGGGTTCGAGATGCGTTCGTACGCGATCGCATCGCGGGCACGACGACTCGCGTCAACGTGAACTCGAGCGGCGAGCAAGCGAACGTCGACTGTTTCTTCGAGAGTCTCTCGGCGGACGGATTGCACGTGGCGTTCGCATCGGCGGCAAGCAACCTCGTCCCCGGGGACGACAACGGAGTGCTGGACGTGTTCGTCCACGACCTGCCGACGGGCGAGACGACCCGCGTCAGCGTTGCCTCCGACGGATCGGAGTCCAACGGGTCGAGCGGATACTTGAACGCCATCTGGTACGACGCGCCGTCGGTGGCGATCTCCGGCGATGGTCGATTCATCTGTTTCTGGAGCGCCGCAACGAATCTCGCGGTGACGAATGCATGCGTCGGCGAGGCACTCTACGTTCACGACCGGCGCGACAGCTCGACCACGTTGTTGCTCGATCGCACGTCGATCGATCCGTGCGGCGGCACGCGGCTCGCCGTGCGCGCATTCGACGTCGAGATGTCGGCGAACGGCGAATCGATCACATTTCGAACCTGGGGTTTGGGCGGGGGGCACGCCTTGTACGTCGACCTCTACCTTCTCGATCGCCGATCGCGGGCCCTCACGCCAATCCGAGATGACGGTCACCTCTCACTGTTCACGTGGCCATCGATTTCTGCGAACGGGCGGTTCGTGGCGTTCGATGGCTCGATTCTATTCGACCAGACGACGGGTCAATCCCGGGTCGTCGATGTCGACTCGTCGGGAAACCGAATCAATGGCGGATACTCGTCCCTGTCGCCGGACGGTCGTTTCCTCGTGTTCATTGCCACCGACTCCGGAGAACCGCCCCCGACTTCGAACCGACGACTGATTCGAGAGGATCTCGCGACGGGCGAGGCTGTTCGATTGGGCCTCGTGGGAACGGCTTCGTATGCTCGCCATTTTCCGTGCTCGGAAGGTGCGGCGGCGATCGCATTCCAGACGGACCTCTCGCTCGTTCCGGAGGACGTCGATCTCGAGCCCAGCGTGTATGTCGAAGACGTTGTGTTGCTTTCAGCCGCTCGACCCGCCGTTGGCTCCGAGGCGGGTGGGGACTTCGTCAATCTCGAGGGCGGTTGGTTTGCCGATGTGACGGACTTGCGCGTTCGCGTCGGCGACATGGACGCGAGGGTGGTGAACGTCGCGGGCACGCGGGTGCGCGTGCTCACGCCTCCGGGATCGGGGACCGTCGACGTCACGGTCGCGACGCGGTTCGACTCGGCGACGATTGCGGGCGCCTACTCGTACGTGGCGCCGGAGATCGCCGCGCGCTACGGCAATGTGAGCGTTGGCCGCGGCGATCGCGAGGACGTGCTCCTCCTTAACGCGACTGCCGGTGACCCGGCGACGCGGGAGGTGAGCGTCGGCGCAGAGCAGCCGATCACGCTCGTGATGCTTTCGCCGTCGAGCCGTGCGACCGCGCGCTACGTGCTCTATGGGTGGAGCGGCCTACCGAACGTCGCGTCGCTCACGCCGCTTCCGCGCGACGTCGGCGGCATGGTGTTCCCGACGCCGATCACCGGGGGCACGCCGCAGCCCGCGGTTGTGTGGAACGTCTTCGGCCATCGCCGTGCGCTCGGTTCGCCGACGTTGCCATCGCAGCTGGCGCCGTCGATCGTGATCTCGCGACCTCGCGGCGCCGCATCGTCGACAAACTTCACACTGCAAGGCCTGATCGAGGACGATGCCTCCCCGAGCGGCCTCGGACTGAGCGTGACGAACGCCCTCCTCGTTCAGGTGCGACCATGACGGCCGTGCCTACTGGCAGCTTGAAAGGTGTGAACCATTCGATTGCAGCGTGGGTCGTCAGGTGCGCGGCGCCGAGTGTGTTGGCGCTGCTCGCGATCCGAATCGACATCGCCCACGCGGAAACGACGCGGCTCGTCGCCGTTGATTCGGCGGGCCATTCCACACCGCCAGGCAGCTTCGTTCACGGCCTTTCGAAAGACGGCCGATACATCCTCTTTTCGACCGCAGCGACGGACCTCGTTCCGGACGACACCAACGGTCTCATCGATCTTTTCGTGCGGGATCGTCTCGCGGGAACGACGACTCGAATCAGCGTGACCTCGAGTGGAGAGCAGGCGAACGCCCAAACGGTGTGGGCTAGCCTGTCGGAAGACGGACTGCACGCCGCATTCGTTTCGAGCGCAAGCAACCTCGTGGCCGACGACACCAACGCGCAGCAGGACGTCTTCGTCCACGACCTGCCAACGGGAGAAACGCACCGCGTCAGCATCGCGTCAGACGGCGAAGAGGGGAACGGTCCGAGCGGCAGTCCAAGCTGGGTCCTAGGCACTCGAGTGATCGCGATTTCCGGCGACGGGCGCTTCGTTTGCTTTCCGACGCTCGCGACGAACATCAGCTCGATTCCGGCAAACGTGTTCTGCATTCACGACCGAGCCGACGGCTCGACCCATGCGATCGCCGCCTGTGCGAGTCTCGCCCGATGCAACGCCCAAGCAATGAACGCCGCCATTTCGGCTGATGGTGGCTGGATCGCTCTCGCACTCGCGTACCCGGCGGCCGGACACGCGGTCTTCATCGATCTGTATCTCGCCGATCGGCTCGCGGGTGAGTTGATTCCAGTGAGCACGGATCAAACTGTTTCGCTCTTCTCCGGTCCGTCACTGTCGAGCGACGGAAGATATCTTGCCTTCAATACCGGCTTCTCGCAGGTGTTCGACCGTGTGGCTCGGACCTCGACCGTGGCGAGCATCGACTCATCCGGCGAGCCTGCAGGTGCCGTGCATTCGGTGATCTCGCCGGACGGCCGTTTCCTCGTGTTCCTACACCAATCACCCGGATCTGAACAAGAGTTCCTGTTTCGTCGAGACCTTTGGTTTGGCGAGACCGCCCTGCTAGCTCCCCACACGTACGCCTACAATTTCTGGACGCTCTTCGCTTCGGACGGCGCGTCGACGGTGGCGTTCAACAGCAATGCATCACTTGTCGCTGGGGACGTGAATACGTTCGTCGATGGATACACCGACGACGCGGTGACTCTGTCGGACTTGGGCCCAGCGAACGGGTCGGAGGTGGGCGGGGAGTCAGTGAACCTTTTCGGCGGATGGTTCGCCGGCGCCGCGGGTCTCTCCGTCCGCGTCGGAGACGTCGCGGCGCAAGTGCTCGACATCGAGGGCACGCGGGTGCGCGTGCTGACGCCGCCCGGCTCGGGCACGGTCGATGTCACGGTCTCGACGGGCTTCGACTCGGCGACGCTTGCGAGCGCATACACATACCTCGCACCGGAGATCGCCGCGCGCTACGGCAACGTCAACGTTGGCCGCGGCGATCGAGAGGACGTGCTGCTCTTCAACGCGACGACCGGCGACCGGGCGACGCGCATCGCGAGCATCGGTGCCGGCCTGCCGATTTCGATCGTGATGCTCCCTCCGTCGAGCCGCGCGTCCGCACGCTACGTCCTCTACGGCTGGAGCGGCCTGCCGAGCGCCGCGACGCTCGAGGTCGTGCCGCAGCTGGTCGGCGCGTTCGTCTTCCCGACGCCGTTCACCGGAGGTGCGCCGCAGCCGCGCGTCGTGTGGAACGTGCTCGGGCACCGCCGCACGCTCGGCGCCCCGACGCTGCCCTCGCATCCGGCACCGTCGGTCGTGATCGCGCGCTCGCACGGCGCACCAGCCAGCGCGCGCTTCACGCTCCAGGGCCTCATCGAAGACGACGCGTCGCCGAGCGGCATCGGTGTCAGCGTCACGAACGCGCTTCTCGTACGCGCTCGCTAGCTCGCGCGAATCACGATCGACAGCGTCTCGCCGGCAACGATGCGGCGGTGTTCGCCGAGCGGGACGCGTAGCCACTCCCCGGCAGGCGCGACCGCGACGCGCGACTCGCCCCAAGGCGCGCGGACGGTTGCCTCGCGCGCGGGCCACGGCGCTTGCAGGCGCACCTCGCGCAGCGCGAGCGAGCCCCACTTCACGGTGAGCGTCGCGCGCAGCTCGAGTTCAGCGCGCGTCTGCTCGAACTGGCCCCAGCCCTCGGCGCCGACGAAGAAGCTGCGATGCTTCTCGGGCGAGAGGCGCGGCGCGAAGCCGATCACGCCGGCGGGCCCGTCATAGGTGCTGCCCTGCGCCGCGGTGAGCAGCGCGAAGCTCGACATTGCGCGCGCGTAGTGGTCGCCGCACTCGATCTCGTTCCACGGGTTTCGCTTCGTGCCGTCGTAGCGATCGCGCGCGCCCTTCACGATCGCGAGCCCTTCCTCGACGATCCCCTCGAAGAGCATGTGGCTCGCGACCTGATACTCGACTCCGGTCCACACCTCGTCGCAATACAAGATCGGGTTCGCGGGCCGGCCCCCCTTCGGCCACGAGCAGCAGAGGAGTCCCTTGTCCTTTCCATCGGCGAACACGCGCTGGCGGTGGTGCCAACTTTCGTGCGTCGGCAGGAAGTTGTATTTGAAGATCGAGCGCAGCGCCGTCTGCACGCGCTCCTTCGGCAGCACGTAGCCGAGGCCGAGGAGATGCGCCCACCACTGTCCGAGCAGTTGATCGGCGAAACAGCCCGGGCCGATCTCGGGACCGTTCATCTGCACGAAGTACTCGCCGTTCCACAGACGCTCGCCAGTGAAGGCCGAGCCCTTGTCGAAGAGCCCGCGATAGCGCGCCGCGTCGGCGTCGCCGCGCAGCTTCGCCATCTCCTCGCCCGCGCGGAGCGCCGCGAGATACAGCGAGCCGACGAACGGGTTCGGGCCCGTGACGTTCTGGTCGTACGTGTTGAACTGCTCACCCTCGAGCACGCCGTCTTCGTCGCGGTCGAGGTTCGCGACGATCCACTCGAGCGCCCGCTTCGCGCGCGGCCACAGCGCCTCGAGGAACTTGCCGTCCGCCGACTGCAGGTGCTCGCGATACGTCTTCAGCACCGTGCCGCACTGCCCGTCGGCCGCGGGCCCTGGCCCGCCGGGCGTCGCTTGGATCGGCACCGGGATGCGGTGGTGCACGCCGCCGTCCGCGTCTTGCTGGTGCTCGAGGTCGGGCCGTCGCACGTCGCGCTCGAGGTCGGGGAAGAGCTTCGCGACCGACTGCACGTAGTCGTAGACGTGCGTGCAGTTCATCGGGCAGCAGCCTTCGCCGTCGCCGCAGCCTTCGAACGCGGCGATGTGTCCGTCCTCGAGCCACATGTAGGTCTGCGAGCGCACGATCGACGCCTGCGACGTGACCGCGTCCACGACGCACGTCGGCAGCGTCGAGTCCGTCATCGCGTCGCGATAGCGTCGCGTCTCGTCGCGAAGGGCAACGAGATCGCGGAGCGCCACGCGCGCCGCCTCCAGCGCCGAGTGAAAGCGAGTCGCGTACTCGTTGCCGACGCGCGCGCCGCCGTACTCGCGATTCGGAAAGTGCCACGCGATCACGAACGTCGCCTCGCGCACGTCGCCGGGCGGCACCGTGAGTGAGGCTTCGAGGGTGCCGATCGGCGAACGCCGCTCGACGCCCGTACCGTGACCTGTTTCGCTGCGCGCGCCGGAAGACGAAGTCGCGAGCGCCATCGAGCCGAACAGCGGATCGTCGTCGTCGCGGCCGAGCGAGAGCGTGTAGGTTCGGCCGGTCGTCGCGGCGAGCATGAGCCAGTGGATCGACGAATGATCCGTATCGACGCCGGGTGCGAGGATCTCGTCGCGGACGACGAGGACGCCGTGGGCCTCTCCGTCTTTCAACAATGCGGCGAGCGCATCACGCTCGGACTTCGGAAGCGGCATTTCGAACACCGGTGCGCTGGACAGCCGGACGTCGTCGACAAGGACGTGGCCCCAGCCGCCGGACGCGCGGTCCACGATCTCGAGGGTCGCCTGCTTGCCGCGCCAGGCGCTCACGTCCCATGCGACCGCCTCGAGCGTCTCGGTGTTCTGTCCCGTCGCGGAGCGAACCACGCGGCCGTCGACGACGAGATTGAGGCACGTCGCGCCGACGTGCCCGCCGCCACCGATGCGGAAGAGGAAGAAGCGCTCCACGATCTCGAACGGCTTCGAGCGCATCGTGCCCGTCGGGCCGTCGTCGCCCGCAAACGAGTTCACGAAGAACTTGCCCTGCCAACCGCTGACGGGGTTCTGCCACGCGATCTTGCCGGTTGCCGGCGATGTGCCGAATGCGCTGCCTTCGACGGTCCAACCGTCGTACGTGCCCGACTCGAAGTCGGCGATCGTCGTTTGCCGGCCCGGCGTCGCGCCCTCGTCCGCGGAAGCGTCCATCGCGCGAAGGAGCGGATTCGCCGTTCCCGAGAGGACGAGGTTGCCACCTCGTCCGACGAACTCGACGAGCGATTGGATCTCGTCGCTGCCGAGCGGCCACCGCGAGCTGCCGTTCATCCACACGAGGTCGAACCGTGCGCGCAGGTCGTCGGCCGAGGGAAGCTTTCCGCCGTCCATCTCGATCGTGACGTTCGAGGGCCGCTCGTAGCGTCCCCACTCGACGGCGGCACCGAGCACGTAGAGGCGAAGCGCCTGGTCGAGCTTCGCGGGTGAGAACGGCGCGCTCGTCATCTCGATCGCGGTGAGTCCGTCCTCGCGGACGACGCGGTTCACGTTGCCGCGGAATCCGGCGAACTTGCCCTCGCCGGGCGTGATCGCGCCGTGGCCGTCGTAGCCGATCGCGTTTCGGAGCGACGCCACGAACGTCACGTCTTGCACGACGGCGCTCCAGTTCTTCGCCCGCAGATGGAAGATCGCGACGGGCATCGCGGAGCGCTTCGAATCGAGCGGGATCATCGGGTTCCAGGCCTCGACCTCGCACTCGATCGGCAGCGAGGCATTGCGGAGCGAGAGCCGCGCGATCGGATACTCGGCGCGCAGCTCGGCGTCGGCGAACCCGCGTGCACCGTCGCGATCGCCCTGTACGAGGCGCCGCGTCTCGGTGCCGACCTTCACCGCGAAGAACGAGTCGGGGACCTTCGCGCGCTTGTCGACGTTGTTGAAGATCTGCCACTCGACGAGGTCGCCGCGCCCGCCGAGGCACACGCTGCCGGTGCCGACGCCGCCGAGCGGAAACGCGACGTGCTCGAGCGCGGCGCCGCGGTAGACGATCGGCTTCGTGTCCGAGAGCGACTTCAGCCACTCGGGCGACAGCCCCTTGTCCGCGGGCGCGGCCTGGAGCGGCGGCCGCGCGAACGAGATCGCCGGTCGGAAGAGGAGCGGCGTGACGGCGACGCCGGTCGTCTTCAGGAATCCACGCCTCGTGATTTCGGGATCGCTCACGCTTTGCCTCACGCAAGGTCGCCCCACCGAGGGCGCCGATTCTAACCGCTGGCCATCGAACGCTTGCGACGCGACTTCGCGGCTGGTAACTTCCCGCCGCCTTTCTTCCACCCTTGATGGAAAGGACGACTCGCACGCTTCAAGCCTGATGACGGTGAGCCGCCCCGCGACGATTGCGGGGACGAGTTGCCGTATCTCGCGAGCCTCATTCAACGAATCCTCCGAGCGAGGTCGTCGTTGCGACTTCGCACTTCGCGAGACACCGAGTCGTTTCTGCGTTCGTCCGTCCGAACTTCGGCGTCCGACATCCAACGCCGATGTCGATGTCCACGGAGGTGGAAAGCAACATGCCGTCACGATCGTCGATCGGAGCGCGAATCACTCTCGCCGTCGCGGCGAGCCTCGGGCCCTGCGCGGGCCTCGCGCTCGCGGGCGAGCCCGAGAACCCCGGATGGAGAATGCCGCACGACGTCTCCACGGCGGGCTGGCGAACCGACTGGCTCATCAACATCACGTTCCTCTTCATCACGATTCTGTTCGCGATCATGGTGGGCTGGATGCTGCTCGCGTGCGTCCGCTTCGGCGCGAAGCGCGAGGCCGCGCACGACTACGGCGACTCGCGACGCGCGATCTTCCTCACGATCGCCACCGCGATGGCGATCTTCGTCACCGTCGACGGCAACCTCTTCGTGAACTCGACGCGCGACCTCGAAGAGGTCGTCTGGAACTTCAAGATCCCGCAATCGGATCCGAACGCCGTCCGCATCGAGATCAACGCACACCAGTGGGCGTGGGACGCGCGCTACGCCGGCCCCGACGGCAAGTTCAACACGGCGGACGACGTCGTCACGCTCGACGACGTGCGCATCCCCATCGACACGCCCGTGATCGTCCAGATGGGCGCGGTCGACGTCATCCACTGCCTCTACCTCCCGAACTTCCGCATCAAGCAAGACGTCGTTCCCGGGATGATCACGCGCACGTGGTTCCAGGCGAAGGAGACGGGTGAGTTCGAGATCGCCTGCGCGCAGCACTGCGGCGCCAACCACTACAAGATGCGCGGCCTGCTTCGCGTGCTGTCGCGCGCCGAGTACGACGCGTGGCTTGCGGCGGCGTCGAACAACTCGGAGCGCGCTTACGATTCCGCGGACGAAGATGCGCACTGGGGCTGGGAATGGAGGGAGATCTGACCCATGAGCACCGACCAACGCCAACCGGACTTCCAGCCCATCCACCCGGCGCCGACTTCGTTCATCAAGAAATATGTCTTCTCGACGGACCACAAGGTCATTGCGAAGCAGTTCCTTTGGGCGGGGATGGTCTTCCTGCTGATCGGCGGCTACCTCGCGATGATGATCCGCTGGCAGTGGGCGTATCCCGGCACGAAGATGCCGTTCTTCTTCGGCGGCGCCTTCCTCTCGAAAACGGACGGCATGCTGGAGCCGTCGACCTACACGGTCCTCTTCACGAGCCACGGGCTGATCATGATCTTCTTCGCGATCACCCCGATGCTCATCGGCGCGTTCGGCAACCTGTGCATCCCGCTGATGATCGGCGCGCGCGACATGGCGTTTCCGCTCTTGAACATGCTCTCGTTCTGGACGTTCGTCTTGTCGGGATTGCTCGTCGTCGCTTCGTTCCACATGCCGCTCGGCGGGGCGTCCGCGGGTTGGACGACGTACCCGCCGCTCGCGACGAACGTCGGCTCGCCGGGTCTCGGCCAGACGCTGATGGTGCTCGCGCTCTTCGTGGGCGGCACGTCGACACTGATGGGCGCGATCAACTACGTGACGACCGTCATTCGCATGCGCGCGCCGGGCATGACGTGGATGCGCATGCCGCTCACTGTGTGGGGGCTGTGGCTGACGGCGGTCTTGAACGTGATCTTCGTTCCGATCGTCGCGGCCGCGGTGCTGCTGTTGCTCTTCGATCGCGTGTTCGGCACGCAGTACTTCATCGCCGGCTCGTCGTCGGTGCGAGGCGGCGGCGATCCCGTGCTCTTCCAGCACCTCTTCTGGATGTTCGGCCATCCGGAGGTCTACATCCTGATCCTGCCGGTTTGGGGAGTCATCGGCGACCTGATCTCGTTCTTTTCGCGGAAGCCCGCGGCTTGGTATCGCGGCACTGCGCTCGCGATGATCGCGGTCACGGTGCTCTCGGGGATCGTCTACGGGCACCACATGTACACGACGGGAATGAGCCCGCTCCTCGGCTACGGATTCGAGATGCTCACGCTCTCGATCAGCATTCCGGCGGTCGTGCTCTTCCTGAATTGGCTGCGCACGCTATGGCGCGGATCGATTCGCTTGACGGTGCCCATGCTCTTCGCGCTCGGGACGATGTTCGTGTTCGGCGTCGGCGGGCTCACCGGGCTCTTCCTCGGCACCGTCGAGACGGACATCTACATGCACGACACGATGTTCGTGGTCGGGCACTTCCACATGACGATGGCGGCGTCGGTGTTCCTCGGGACGTTTGCGGCGATCTACTTCTGGTTCCCGAAGATGTTCGGCAGGATGATGAACCATCGGCTCGGCGTCGCACACTTCTACACGAGCGCCATCCTCATCACGCTCGTCTTCTGCGGTCAGATGGTCGCGGGCTACGCCGGCCAGCAGCGCCGCCTCTACGATCCGTATCAGTTCAACTTCCTGAAGCACTTGCAGCCGCTCAACCAGTGGACGAGCTACTTCGCGTTCGCGCTCTTCGCGAGCCAGATCTTCTTCGTCGTGAACTTCTTCCGCAGCCTCGTGGCGGGGGAGAGGGCTCCGGCGAACCCCTGGAACGTCGGCACGCTCGAATGGTCGGTCGCCTCGCCGCCGCCGCACCACAACTTCGACGTGATCCCGACGGTGCAGCGCGGGCCGCACGAGTTCGCGGATCCGCTCGTTCGCCGCATCCTCGGCCGCGACTGGATCGGTCAGTCGGAGACGCTGCCGGAGCGCGCGACGCCCGCGGCTGCGGCGACGGGCGGCCGATGAGGGTCGCGTGTGCAGGGAGCCGGTTCAGCTTTCTTTCAAGAACGGATTGAGCCGCTCCGTGAGTTTCATTCGGGCAGCCCAACGTCGAAGGTATCGAACGTCGAGATCCTTGACGATTCGAAGCATCTCTTGAATGTCGGCCAAGTCCTTGAACCGATTTGCCATCAACCTGAGCACGATCAAGTCCTCGACGGCCATGACCTGGACGACTCGACCGTCGATTCGGGCTGGCCGTCGGCGGCGAAGCGCGGACTCGAGATGCGGGGTGCGGACGAGAAAGATGTCGATGTCCCAAACGGTTCCGTGTTCGAACCGCGTGACCTTGACCTTTTCCATTCCGGCAACGACATCGCGAAAGCCGCTCGTGTGTTCGATCGGGACCGCGAATCCAGCATCGGACAACGCCGTTAACAGTCGCGCGAGATCGGATTCGTCTACCGCGACGGCGAAGTCGGCGTCATAGGTTGGACGAGGCACTCCCCACCATCTCACCGCAATCCCACCGATCACCATGTAAGGAAGGCGCAGCCGCTTGACGACGGCAAGTGCTTCGATCAGAAGCCGTTGGACAGGGATCTCGGTCAACGGCGCTTTCGCTTTCGCATTCGCTCGAGTTTCCGCATGTGCGCGAGCATGTTGGCATCACTGCGGTCGTGCTCGTCGCGGACGACTTGTAAGCGCCGGTTTCGCTCCGCGAGTGGAAGTGCGAGGAGCGCGCGCCATGCCCACGTCATGAGCTCTTCGGTTTCTTTCCAGCGCCGCGCGGGCGTCATCCGGCGGTACGCTTCGATCTTTTCGTCGCTGAGCATGGCGCGATGCTAGCGCGCCGCGATCTGCCAGGCAATCGCGACCGTGCGGTAGAGGAACACGACGCCTCGGCCCGTTTCGTGTCGGGCGAAGAGCGCTTCCAGCTCGCGCAGAAAAGCATTTCGATCGTCGACGCCGTGCATCACGAACGAACTCGAGAGCGCGCGACCGATGAGCCCCTCGCGGTCGAGGTGCTGTCGGTTTCCGAACTCGGCCTTGTGGATCGACGTCACGTCCGGCTGCGCCTCGATCGCCGCGATCGTGGGCAAGGGCTTCGGAATCTTCTCGTACTCGGTGCTGTAGCGGAGGAGCAGCACCTCGTACTCGGCGAGGAGCGGCGTCGTCTCGCGAAGATTCCAGAATGCCGCGCACCAGCCGCCGGGAACGAGGATGCGCCGCAGCTCGATGAGCGTCGCTGGCACGTCGAACCAGTGAAACGCTTGCGCCGCGAACGCGAAGTTCACGCTGGTCGCGCGAAGCCCGGTGCTCGTGGATTCGCCGCGCTGAAATGCAGCGCCGCCGGCCGCGATCGCCCGGTCCAACATGGCTTGGCTCGGATCGATTCCGACGACGTCGAAGCCACGACTCCCGAACGCGCGGGTGGCGATGCCGGTGCCGCAGCCGATGTCCGCAACCCGGGCTCTCGGCTGGAGTCGTGCGACATCGATCAGCCAGTCGATCAGCTCGGTGGGGTAGCCGGGCCGGTGCTGCACGTAGTGGCCGGCCGTCGCATCGAAGCGCTTGTCCGAAGGAACGAACATGATGCGTCTAGTGAACCATGCCGGGCTTCGGACTTGAACGGATCGCCCTCTCGAATCACAATCAGCACCGATTTGGTTCCCTATCGCTCCATCACACGAGGAGGTTCGACATGCCGTACGATCCGCGATTCGTTCAACCCATGCGCGAAGAACTCACGCAGGCCGGAATCCAGGAGCTCAAGACCGCAGCCGACGTCGACAAGTTCCTGGCTCAGACGTCCGGGACGGCGATGATCGTCGTCAACTCGGTTTGCGGGTGCGCCGCCGGCGCCGCTCGCCCGGCCGTGACACAGGCGATCAAAGGCGCCATCAAGCCCGATCGCGTCGCGACCGTCTTCGCCGGACAGGACCTCGAAGCGGTCGACCGCGCGCGGTTCCACTTCACCAACATCCCGCCGTCGAGCCCGTCGATCGCGCTCTTCAAGGAAGGCAAGCTCGTCCACTTCGTGCACCGTCACAACATCGAAGGTCGCGATGCGGCGAGCCTCGCCGCCGACTTGAAGAAGGCGTTCGAAAAGCACTGCGCGACCGTCACCAAGTGATGGAACATCGTCGTCCTTGGCGCTTTCGAGTGACACAGTGATGGGACCTCGTCGTCATTGGGGCCTTCGGCATCTGAAAGTGACTGAGTAATGGGACGTCGTCGTCATTTGGGCCTTCGGCATCTGAAAGTGACTGAGTAATGGGTACGTTTCACAACGACAAGCACGCGCTCCACGGCATCACCGTCGTCGTCGACACGAAGGGTCCTTACGTCTTCGTCGGTCGATGCGACGACATGGACGATCGCGAGATCGTTCTGCACGACGTTGCCACTCACAAGGACGGTCAGGACGGCAAGTCGAAGGCCGAGTACGTGGACGCCGTCGCGCGCTTCGGATTCTGGAAGAAGCACGAAACGGTCTCGATCCCGACGAACGAGGTTGCGTCGATTCGCCGCCTCGGCGAGATCGAGGTCGACTAATCCGCCGCTGACGAGACCGAGGGCGGGCACATGAATGCCCGCCCTCGTCGTTCGTCGCGTCGCCCACACCGCTCCGGCTACTGACACTCGCCGCGATCCGCGGATAGAATCGCCCCGCCGTTCGTCGGGGCCGTTTCGCTTCCCGGGATTCCTTGCGCGAGAACGCATGAAGATCAACATCATCGGTGCCGGCCCTTCGGCGCTCTACTTCGCGCTGTTGATGAAGCGAACCCAGCCGCGCCACGAGATCGTGATCCACGAGCGCGATGGGCCGAACGACACGTTCGGATGGGGCGTGGTTCTCCCGGGCAAGACGGCCGCGTTCCTCGAGGAGAACGATCGAGAGTCGTTCGAGGCGATCACGCGCGCCTTTCGCGCGTGGGACAACGTCGACGTCGTCCACCGCGACCAGAAGATCTCGATCCACGGCAACCGCTTTTCGGGGATCGCGCGGCTGGCCATGCTCCAAATCCTCCACCGCCGCTGCCTCGATCTCGGCGTCACGATTCGCTTCCAGTCGAACGTCGTCGAGGCCGACCTCGAACGGCTCGCCGACGCGGATCTGCTCGTGGGCGCGGACGGCGCGAACAGCGTCGTGCGACGCCACTGGACCGCCGCGTTCGAGCCGACGATCGACGTGCGCAAGCACCGCTACATCTGGCTCGGCACGAACCACCTCTTCCACGGGCTGACGCTCACCTTTCGCGAGGCCGATGCCGGGCTCTTCGTCGCGCACTCGTACGAGTTCAATCCAACGACGAGCACGTTCATCGTCGAGTGCACCGACGCCACGTGGAAGCGCGCCGGGTTCGCGGGGATGTCGGACGCGCAGACGTGCGAGACCCTCGCGCACGTGTTTGCCAAGGATCTCGGGGGAATGCCGCTCCTCTCGAACAACTTCGTGCGATGGCTCAACTTCGCGATCGTGAAGAACCGCCGTTGGATCCACGACAACGTCGTACTGCTCGGCGACGCGCTCCACACCGCGCACTTCTCGATCGGCTCCGGGACCAAGCTCGCGCTCGAGGATTCGGTCGCGCTCTTCCGAGCGTTCGAAGAGAAGCGCGATGTCCCTGTCGCGCTCGCCGAGTTCGAACGGGTTCGAAAGCCGATCGTGGACGAGTACCAAGCGGCTGCGCACTCGAGTCTCCTCTGGTTCGAGAACGCCGCCGACCGCATGCACCTCGATCCGATGGAGCTCGCGTGGGAGCTGATGACGCGAAGCGGCCGCGTCGATGACGCCGAGGTCGCGAAGCGCGATCCCGCGTTTGCCGCCGCGTACGCGAAGTGGCGCGCGGCTCGCGCGGCCCAGTGAGAGTCTGGTTCACATGGAGAAATGCGACGCCATACGGCGCGACGCCGGCCATGCGTTTCTCGCCGTGACGAGGTCGCGCACTTCGATGAAAACTGCTCGGCGGAACGACCCGTGACGCCGCGTGAGCGAGTCACGACTTCCAAATGGAGGAGAGCGAACGTGAAGGGAATGACTGGCGTCGTGATCTTGATTGCGTCGATCGGATGTCTCGCGTCGTGCGAGTCGACGTCGTCGGCGAAAAAGGTGCACCGGACTCCGCACGCGGAGCGCGAAGACGTGGTGCACATCCGGGTGCCGGCCGCCGCCGAGGTCACGTTCGGAGGTGCGATGTCGGACTGGACCGTCACCGTGGTGATTCCGTGGGGACTGCCCGGCGCCGGCACGTACTCGTCCGTCGAGACCGGCCGCAAGCATCCGATCTACGACCACGCCAAAAGTGCGATCGACGCGCGTCGCGGGACGAAGGATCCCGAACACGCGATCTCGTTCACGATCGGCGTCGTGGGCACCACGATTCGAGAGGTGAGCTGGAATTTCGTGACCAAGGCGTAGGAGAAGGTCGATGGATCTAGGACTGAAGGGGAAGCGGGCGCTCGTCACCGCGGCGAGCGAAGGGCTCGGTCGCGCTGTTGCACGCGGGCTCGCCGCCGAAGGCGCGTTCGTCGCGATCTGCAGCCGCCGGCGTGAGGCGCTCGATGCGCTCGCTCGCTCGATCAGCGGCGAGACGGGGAAGCCGGTCGCGGCGTTCACGGCCGACGTGAGCCGCGCGGAGGACTGCGCGCGCGTCGTCATCGACGCGGCCGCGACGCTCGGCGGGCTCGACCTGCTCGTCACCAACGCGGGCGGACCGCGGCCGGGACAGTTCGTCGATCTCTCGGATGACGATTGGCGCGCGGCGTTCGATCTCACGCTGATGAGCGTCGTGCGGCTCGTGCGCGCGGCGTTGCCGCACCTCGAGGAGTCCTGCGGCCGAATCCTCGTCATGACGTCGACGTCCGTGAAGCAACCGATTCCGGGCCTCCTCCTGTCGAACGCACTTCGCGCTGCGGTGACGGGGCTCGTTCGCACGATCGCCGACGAGCTCGCGCCGAAGGGCATTCGCGTGGTCGCCGTCGCGCCGGGCCGCATCGACACCGATCGCCTGCGCCAGCTCGATGAAGCGCGCGCGAAGCGAACGGGCACGATCGTCGAAGCCGTCCGCGAGGCGGAGGAGCGCGACATCCCGCTCGGCCGCTACGGCCGGCCCGAGGAGTTCGCCGACGCGGTCGTGTGGCTCGCGTCCGACCGCGCGTCGTACGTCACCGGCACGACCGTCGTCGTCGACGGCGGGAAGATCCGTCGCTGATGAGTAGACCCAGCGTCGCCCCATCCTCGATCGCAAGGATGCAGATCCTCTGATGGAGACCGCGGACATCGTCGTCATCGGCGCCGGCGTGGTCGGCGCCAGCGTCGCGTTCCATCTCGCGGCGCGCCGCGCGGGACGGATCATCGTGCTCGAGAAGGAAGCGATGCTTGGCCTCGGCTCCACGTCGAAGTCGGCGGGCGGCGTGCGCCACCAGTTCGCCACCGAGGTGAACGTCCGCCTTTCGATGGAGTCGATCCGCTTCTTCGAGACGTTCGACTTGGTGATGGACTACCCGATCGAGTTCCGGCAGTGGGGCTATCTCCTCTTCACGGCGAGCGAGAAGAAGGCGCGCGTCTTGCGCACGAACTTCGAGCTGCACCAGCGCCACGGGCTGCCGGTCGAGTGGCTCTCTCGCGACGACCTCGCGGCGCGCGCGCCCTACATCCGCACGGATGATCTCGTCGCCGGCACGTTCTGCGCGAAGGACGGCTACCTCGATCCTGCGGGCGTGCTGCAAGGGTTCGCGAAGCAAGCGCGGCAACTCGGCGCGGAGATTCGCCTCGGCGTCGAAGCGACCGGCGTGATGATCTCGGGCTCGCGAATCGAAGGCGTCGAGACGAGCGCGGGGCCGATCGCGACTCGCTGCGTCATCGATGCCGCCGGGCCGAGCGCCGCGCGCGTCGCGAAATTCGCGGGCGTCGACATCCCCGTCTTCCCGATTCGCCGCATGCTCGTCTGCACCGACCGATTCGACGCGATGCCCGCGCGCCTGCCGATGGTGATCGACTGCGACTCGGGCTTTCACTTTCGCCGCGAGGGAAACGGCCTCCTCATGGGCTGGGAGGATCCGGACGAAAAGCCGAGCGACTCGACGACGTTCGACCCGTCGTTCATCGAGAAGCTCCTCGAGCCGGCGCTCGATCGCGCGCCGCTCCTCGAGAGCGCGCGCGTCGACCGGCGCCGCGCGTGGGCCGGGCTCTATCCCGAGACGCCCGACCACCATCCGCTCCTCGGTCGCATGCCCGGCATCGAAGGGTTCGTGCTCGCGGTCGGATTCGGCGGGCACGGCGTGATGCACTCGCCCGCGACGGGCAAGGTGATCGCCGAGGTCGTCCTCGACGGCGCGGCGCAAACCGTCGACATCCGCCCGCTTCGCCCGGAGCGATTCGCCGAGGGAGACGTCGTCGTCGAGCCGATGGTCTTCTGACACCCGCGCGCTTTCGCGAGGGCGATCGAGACCACCGTCCGCACGACGCGTGATCGCCTGATTCGCGTCGTCGAAAAAAGTTTTCCGAACGTTCGCTGACAGAATCGCCTCGATGCTGCCACTATGAGCGGCCCGGACCGTGGGCTCTCGCACGCGAGCTCATCACTCCCTTCCGGGATCGATTCCCATTCGGCCGAGCGCTCGAGGAGTCTCCGTGTGGCAGACGGCGCTCGGTCTCTGCACGTTCAGGTGAGGAGAAGGAAGATGAATAGATCCACGGCTTGGGGAGTATCGCTTGCGGCTTTGTTGTTCGGCTCGTCAGGGAGTGCGGTCGCGCAGGAGTTCTTCTTGTACCCGCCGTGCACGGCGCACGTCGAAGGCACGCTTCGGGCGCGCGGGACGATCGCCACGACGTTGGGGACGCGCAGCGACGAAGACGCGAGCGTTCTCGACGCCGACTTTCCGATCGTCGACGCGTCGGCGCTGCAGTTCTTCGGTGGGGGACACGTCGCGGCTGGAGTGCGCGGGCGGTTCGACGACGGCGGCTGCCGGACGGCGGCGCTTTCCGAAGCCGACGGTCGGATGCGTTACGGGTTCACCGGCGATTCGGACTCGATCCGCATCGTCGCCGGATCGCTGAACGACCAGCTCGACATCGTCCGTCGCGACGCCACGAGCGCCGGGGTCGGCGGGCTGGTGACCGCACGGTCGATCTTCGATCTTGCCGGCCACAACCAAATGCGGATGGCCGTTCCGTTCACCGTCGGCGGTGGAAACGGCGCCGTCATCCACGTCGACACGTTCTCGGTTCGACGCACCGATTCCGGTCCTTCGGACGGATACTCGTTCGCGGAATGGGCCGTGTACGCGGACGAGAACGGCAATTGCCAGATCGATCGCGGCGAGCCGATCGTCGCGACGGGGCAGCTGCGCGTGGGACCGAACGAGCGAGCGGCGGCCGATCCGACGCGGTTCGCGGCGCCGCGCGGCAATTACGTGCTGACGCTCACCAAGGAGATGTCATCGGACGTCGGCGTCGCGTCGCGGAGCTGCGCCACGCCTGCGCGGGCAGCGTCGGAAATCCGCGAGGTGATGACGCTCGCCTTCAGCCTCGTCACCGGCGGCTAGTTCTTCGAGGAAGATCGCGCGCGGCTCCCATGTCTGTCGATTGGGGCATGGGAGCCGGCTTTTCGAGCCCGGCCGGTTCTACCGACGGATTGCGCTAGTGCCAGCATTCCAGTTCACGCAGGCTCCACCGTCGGAGGACGAACATGGGCGTCGACTCCTCGCGCAGCAGTCCGTTGCGTCTTGCGGTGATCGCATTCGGGCTCACCGTTCTTTCCGCAGGGTGGATCGGTGCCGTCCGCGCGCAAGCGCCGCCAGCATTCTCCGATTCGGAGTCGCTCGACGCTCGGTTCAAGCGCGAAACCGATGGGTATGAGAAGGCATTCGACGCGTTCGAGAACTCGGCGACGCTCGACCAGTGCTTCAGCCACGACCTTTCGCCCTGCGTCACGTGGTTGCGATCGCAGATGCGCGAGGGCGCTACGCCGGCGATTCGAGCAACGGCGGCGGCGTACCTGGCGACGCTTCGCGACTACGACGTGGTCCTCGGCGTCGAGGATTTTCGCGAGATCGCTCGCGTCGCGCCACCTGACTCCTCGGCGTGGAAAGACGTTCCTCGGGCCATCCGCTCCGAGTCCGAGGGCCTGCCCGTCGACGATGCGAAGCGGTTCCTCGACGCACTCGTGGTCGCGCAATCGGATCGCGTCACGCGGGGGAGAGCGCATGTTGCCAACACGAAGCTCGCGTCGCGTCGAGGCGATTTTGAGGCGTACCGGCAGGCATTCGCCAAGCTGTCGACGTTCAAGGACGTCGACGAGCTGCGCTTCGAGATCGCGACGCTCGATCCCGACAACGCAGTTGCCCTCGGGAAGAAAGCGCCGAGCTTCACGCTACCGGCGATCGGCGAGCGCGAAGGTGCGACGGTCACGAACGACGTGTTCGCGGGCAGCTACTACCTCGTCGAGTTCTGGGCGACCTGGTGCGGGCCGTGCATGGGCGAACGCGCTGCGCTGCACCGCGTGCACGAGAGGTTCGCGGGCAAGAACTTCGCGATCATCAGCATCTCGCTCGACGACGACGCGGCGACCGTCGTACGCTTCCGCGCCAAGCGCTGGGCCATGCCGTGGGCGAACGCGATCCTTCCCGGCGGTCAAAAGAGCAAGACGGCGAAAGATTACGGCGTCGATTGGATCGGCCTGCCGCGCCTCGTGCTTGTGGCGTCCGACGGGACGATCGTCGCGCTCGAGGATCGGCTCGGCCGGGAATCCATGGAGCGAACGATCGAGTCGTTCGTCGGTCGTTGAACGGGAACGTCGCGCGGCGATGGCGAACCCGTCCAAGGGAAGCTGCCCACGCCCGAGAGCCCGAAGCCCGCGACGAAAGCGCTCGCGAACCCAATCAGACTCATTTCGCCCGCTTTTTCGTGGCCGCGCGTCGCGGCTTCGGCGGCGCGAACGATCGAGACGCCGGGGCATCGGCCGCGAATAATGCCCCCGCGGAAAGCGGCGTCACGGTGAACAGACCGTTCGATTGCTGGGACGCGTCGACGCGCGCCTCGCCGTTGTCGACGAAGCTCTGGACGACCTTGCCCACCTTTTCCGGAGGGATGTCGGTGATCGGCTTTCCCATCGAAGAGTCCTTTCAAGGGATCTGAAGTTGCGTGACGATTTCGGCGCGAAGCGCCGAGTGCTCGGCTCCGCTGATGACGTTCGGGATGTCGGTGCGGTCGATTCCTCGAGACGCGAGCCATTGCGCGAGCTTGTCTCGGTTGCCGGCGATCGCAATCCAGCGCTCGATGCGATCGCTGTTGGGGTCCTCGCCAAATCGAGTGCCCTTCACATAGGCGGTATTGGTGAGAATCGACTGAGTGGGCGCCGACGGTCCGACGCGGCCCCCTGATTCGATCGGAAGATCGAAGCCGACGTAACCGATCACTAGCGGGCGCGCGAACGTTTCGACGAGAGAGACGGACCGGCGAGAGGCCGAAGCCACCTTGACCGTGCCGCCCGGAAGCGACGCGGAAATCTGTTGGCTCAGAGCCGCGAGCGTTTTCTGGTAGGCGTCGGCTTGGTGAGCATCGAGGAGATCGACGGTCTTGCTTTCGCCCGCAGACGCGGTGCCGCCGAAGGTGCTCGACGCGTTCACGACGACGTCGACGCTCTTCGTGAGGTAGACCCGCGAGATGACCCGAAGGTAGACGACCTCGCCCGGAGTGTTCGGCGCGAGACCAGCGATCAGGCTCGAGTGGCCTTTGATCCATTCGTCGAGTTTGGCTCGCAGGGCGACTTCGTCGAGCCCGTACGTGTACGCGTCCGAGATCGTGATGCTGCCGTCGGCGCTCTGCGCGCCGAGCAAGCTGAGCGCGACGGGCACGCCCTGAACGGGAAGCGCGAGGCTCAGTCCCGCGCCCGACTGTACCGAGAACGAGTAGCTCGGAAACGCGGCGCGCGGAGCAGCGTCCCAGCCGACCTTCGAGCCTTCGGGCGGGAATTGCCACAAGCGCGGCGGTCGCGACTTGTCGTCGTCCACGCCGCCGTATCCGCCTGCGTAGAAGTCTTTGTAGCCGAGTGGGCGCAAGCGCGCGATGAACTCATCGAGCGGCAAGAAGCCCTTCTCGATGTAGGCCAGCTGCTGGGTCGCGACCGGCGTGCGCACGAGGAGAACGTCGCCGGGCTCGAGATCTTCGGTGAGCGGATACACCGGGATCACTTGGCTCGCCCGCACGACGAGGCACCAGTCTTTGGCGACCTTTTCAAGTTGATCTTTTTTCATGGTCGTCGCGCACGCCGCGAACAGTGCGACTCCGGCGGCTACGAGAACGGAGCGCGAGACCGAACGAACTAGCATGTTTCCCTCCCTTGATAGGGCGATATGACGCGCGACTCGACGCGGATGAGGTTCTCCGATCGTAGGTGCCGACCCTCGTCCGCCACTTCTACCGCGACCGCATTCGGAGTCAAGGCGCGACACTTCTCGGCGACGTGTGGACTCGCATCTTGGAAATCGAGCGATGCGGAGCGACCTTCTTCGTCGCCATCCTTGCCGATCGATTTCACGGAGAACCATCATGCGTCCCACGCCGATCGCGATCGCTCTCGTCTTCATCGCTTCCTTTGCACTCGCGAGCGATTGCTCGCGCACTTCCGTCGGGTTCACGCCGCTCGTCGATCTCGGCAGCGGCACCTATCACGGCGAGGAGGGCGGGCTCTATCCGGGCGGCTCGAACTCGCGGCCGGCGGCGCACGACGCCGCGGGGCTCGCGCGCGCGGCCGCGATCCAGCCGCTCGACTCGGCGGGCGCGCCGAGCGCGAACGGGCGCATCGTGCTCCTTTCGATCGGCATGTCGAACACGACGCAGGAGTTCTCGACGTTCAAGACGCTCGCCGACGCGGACCCCGACAAGAACCCGAAGCTCGTGATCGTCGACGGCGCGCAAGGCGGGCAGGACGCGGTCATCGTCTCGAACCCGAGCGCGAACTTCTGGACGGTCGTCGATCAGCGATTGACGTCGGCCGGCGTCACGGGCGCGCAGGTGCAAGCGGTGTGGCTCAAGGAAGCGATCGCGGGGCCGAACCTCGCGCTGCCGTTTCCCGACGAGACCGTGCGCCTGCGCAATGCGCTGCAGACGATCGTGCAGATCCTCCACGACCGCTACCCGAGCTTGAAGATCGTCTACCTCTCGAGCCGCACGTACGCAGGCTACGCGACGACGACGCTCAACCCCGAGCCGATCGCGTACGAGTCGGGCTTCGCGGTGAAATGGCTGGTGCGCGATCAGATCGCCGGCGACCCGAACCTGAACTTCGACTCGAGCGCGGGAGCGGTGCGCGCACCGTGGTGTGCCTGGGGGCCGTACCT
>JACOTG010000144.1 GCA_016178505.1 Planctomycetota bacterium | reverse complement strand
TCTATCCAGTTGAGCTATGGACGCTTGGGTTCAACCGCAAAAATGCGGGCGGATCATAACGACGGTCTCCGACGCTGTCAACGAAGGTCGTCGCCACGTCCGCGGGGTGGGCTACTGCGGCTTCGCCTTGGAGTCGGATGCAGCCGTGCGGGCCTCGCCCTTCAGGTAGCGCATGTCGCTCACGAACTGCTCGATCGACTTTCGATCCAGGTCGCTCACTTGCTTGAACTGCAGCGTGACCGTGGCTCCTGCCGCACGACGATCCTCGACCCGTTGAACCTGGGACGGAATGTCGAAGTAGTACGCCTTCTTGTAGAAAGGCAGGCGGAATTTCGCCTTCACTTCGGTCCCGGGCGTGAAGAGTTCGGACGCACTCGCGTCGGATCCCTTCGTGTCTTTCTTGCCGCGTTCCCAGCGGAACGAGAGACCGTCCTCTTCGATGTTGTCGATCTTGCCGACGCCGTACGGATGGCCGTACAGAAGCGCCTTCTGCGGATCGGCGAACTGGAAGAGGATCACGTTCTCACCATCGACCTCGACGCTGTTGGTGTTCTTTGCCTTGAAGTGATCGAGGGCCTCTTCCTCTTCGTCGTAGACCGAGATGAGCTGGTCGAGGCCGAGCTGGTTCAGCACGTTTCGCGTGAAGCTCGAGGGCTTCGCGATCACGACGTCGCCGCCGCGCACTTTCAGATTCTTCTTCGTGCGCACGACCGCGCCGAGCGCCGTCGAATTGATGAATCGCAACAATCGGAAATTGAGCACCAGCTTGTTGATTCCGAGTGCCTGCAAGCTGTCGACCTCTTCCGTGAACATGGCGCACTCGAACGTATCGAATTCACCCTTCAGCGAGAGGATGCCCACATCCTCCATGATGGTTTTGTCGATCTTCAAGACGACCTCCTTCTCACGATTCCCTTTTTCTTCCGGACGTTCGTTTCGTTTCTCCGCGATAGGTTCGAGCGCGGCGAGCTATTCGCTCGCCTTGATGGCGACGAGCGTCATGTCGTCCTGGCGCGTCGGACCGGCGAACTTCGTCACTTCCGCTCCGAGTCGCTCCAAGACCGCGTCTGCTTTATCCCCGCGATGAGACTTCAAGATCTCTTTGACGTTGTCGATGCCAAACGGAGTCCGCTCGGCGTTCATGGCTTCCACGAGACCGTCGGTGTAGACGACCAGCAGATCCCCGCGCTCCATTCGGATGCCCCGGCGCAGAGTGTAGATGCTGTCGGTCGAAAACCCGAGTGCAGGTCCCGTCTTTCCGAGGTCTTCGATCGCGCCGCCCGCGGCGCGCACGAGCACCGCCGGCGGATGCCCAGCGCTCGCGTACGCGAGCGTGTTGGTGCTCTTTTCCAGCTCGCCGTAGAACAACGTGAGGAAGCGCCCCGCCTCCATGTCCTCCTCGAGCCCCTCGTTGAGCCGAGGCAGGACTTCCTCGATTTCGGCGCAATAGCGCAGCAACGTGCGAAGTCGCGCTCGTGCCGCCGACATCAACAGCGCAGGTCCGATACCGTGCCCCGACACGTCGCCGACCGCAATCGCAACGCGGCCGCTTCGCAACGGGAGGATGTCGCAATAATCGCCGTTCGTTTCGTCGCATGACCAGCTTCGGATCGCGACATCGAAGCCATCGACGGATCCTTCCTTGTGTGAAAGGAAGTGCTTTTGAATGTCGCGAGCGACGCCGAGTGAAACCTGCATGCGTTGCTTCTCGACCTCTTCGCGAACGAGCCGCGCCTTTTCGATCGCGTTCGCGAGATGCTGGCCGAGAATCTCGAACATCTGCACGTCCGTCTCCGTGAACTCGCGAGAGGCCGCGCGACTGTCGACGTAGATCACGCCGAGCGTTCGCCCGTGGAGCACGAGCGGCGCGCACATCACGGATCGCAGCTTCAACTCGAGCATGCTCGTGGCGAGATCGGCCGGTTCGTCCTCACCGCTGATGACGCGCTGTAGAGCCTGGCCGGTCTTTGCCACCGCCGTCGAGATGCTTCGGCTGAACTTGACGCCCGGCGGCAGGTTCCGCCGGGACACGTCACGGGCGACCGCCGGGATCAGATCTCCCTTGGCGTCGGGCATCAGCAAGATTCCCCGCTCCGTCTTGGTGAACTCGACGGCGCGGTCCACGACGAACGGCAGCAGCTTGTCGAGGTCCACCTCGCTGTTCACGCTCATCACCGTCTCGAGGAGGATTTGGAAGTTCCGATGAACCGTGTCGGAATTCGCGGGGCTCGGAGCACCATCCGCCCGCTCTGACGATGGGCTCTTCCCGCCGAGTCCGAAAAAGTCGCGAACGCTTTTCACAGTAGCTTCACCAACTCGACCGTCGTGCCCGGCCCCTCTGAGTCGACAATCCGAAAACCATCCGTCAACGCGTGCACGAGAAAGAGTCCGCGACCGCGGAACTGCGTGTCGTCCGGCTTTCCCGGCCCCTTCTCGACGGCTTCCGACAACTGCGCCGGGTCGAGAGACCTTTTCCCGTTGTCCGAAATGGAGATGACCACCCGGTCCTTGTCGATGGACAAGTGCATCCGGATGCGACCCACCCCGTTCGCACCATGTTCGATCGAGTTGTTGAGCACTTCGGTAACCGCGAGTCCGAGTTCGTCCCGCTTTCGTTCCGACATCCCCCGGAGGCGGCAAATCGCCAGAACGTAACGGCGTTCCTGCTTCACCACGTGCGAATCCGCGGGAAACGTGTGTTCGAACTGAAAGGACTGCCCTGCGGGAGAGTCCGCCATGCTCCTGTTCGGTTCCAGGGGGAAAAAGGCCCGCTCGCCGCCCCGTGGGCGGGACGCATGCCCCAAGATCATCAATAGTAAGGAACGTCGAATCCAGGGGTCAAGGACTTTCGTCCGAGCAACGCTTCGATCGACGAGCGCGAAGATCGACCGGCTGCGCGTCTCGACGTTCGTTTGGCTCAAGGCATCGCGGGATCGGGCGATCCTCGAAGGCTCGATCCATCGGACATTGAAAAGACATGTACGTCGTCCGGGTCCAACCGCATCGAGAACGGCGTCCCGCGAGTGGGCGTCTCGCGTCCCGAGAGTTTCGCGACGACGTCGCCTGCGTCGGACGTCAGTCGAACGAGCGTGTGATCACCCAGCGCCTCGACGGCGCAAACCACTCCCGTCATCGACGACGGTTCGTCGGCCCGAACGATCGACGTTGCGTGCACGTCCTCGGGCCGGATTCCGAGTTCGACGTCGGTTCCGTCGCGTACCGATGGTGCGAGGTCGGCGGGGAGCTCGACGATTCCACATCCGACGCGCGCGGATCGTCGACCTGCAACCGTCTCCACGCGACCACGAACGAAGTTCATCGGCGGCGTACCGATGAAGCCGGCGACCCATCGATTGCTCGGACGTCGGTGCACCTCGAGCGGAGGTCCCACTTGTTGCACCTCGCCGGCACGCAAGACGACGATTCGATGCCCGAGCGTCATCGCCTCGATCTGGTCATGGGTCACGAAGATCATCGTCGTCCGAAGGCGATCGTGGAGCGCGCGAAGCTCGCCGCGCATCTCGGCACGCAGCTTCGCGTCGAGGTTCGAGAGCGGTTCGTCGAAGAGAAACGCTTTCGGCTCGCGCACGATCGCGCGGCCAAGTGCGACTCGCTGCTTCTCACCCCCCGAGAGCGCACGCGGCTTTCGATCGAGGAGGTGCGTGAGCCCGAGGGAACCCGCGACGGATTCCACGCGACGTCGAACGTCTTCACGAGCGACGCGTCGCATGTCGAGTGGAAACGAGAGGTTCTTTCGGACCGTCAGGTGCGGATAGAGCGCGTACGACTGGAACACCATCGCGATGTCTCGGTCACGCGGGGCAACGGCGGCAACATCGCGACCCCCGATTCGAATCGCACCGGAATCCGGGTGCTCGAGTCCCGCGATGAGTCTCAGAATCGTCGACTTGCCGCAGCCGGACGGTCCGACGAGGACGAGGAATTCTCGATCGCGGACTTCGATCGAAACGTCCCGAACGGCAGGCGGCGAGTCGCCGCGACCGGAGCGCGGATAAACCTTCGTCACCCGCTCCAGGTCGACGCTCGCCATGTGTTCGCGATCACTTGAACGACGCGGTCACTGGAACGTATCGCGGTTCTGAGCCCACCACTCTTCCCACTTCTGAACCGCGGCTTCGCGTTCTTCGTCCGTGCCTTCGGGGTTGAAGTCGATCGCCTGGCCCGAGACGAGGCGAAGCGACTGTGCGGCTTTCGCGCGCAGCGAGGGATTGGAATCGCGCAATATCTCGATCAGCGGACCGACGACTTCCTTGTCGTGGATCGTCCCGAGGATCGTTGCGACTTCTTCGCGAACGTGCAGGCTCTCGTCGGCGCGCAGGACTCCGACGAGCGCCGGGACGTCGGCGGCGTTCTTGATGGCGCCGAGCGCGCGAACGACATCGAGCCGAAGTTCCTCGGCGAGGGCAGATCCTTGACCCAGTGCCTCGACGAGTTGCCCGCGAGCGTCTTCCTTCTTCAGTTCGACCATTGCCGTGATCGCGGCGCGCTTGACCTCGACGGACGGATCACTGCGGAACGCATCGGCGATCTCGGGAAAGAGGTCTTCTTCCTTGAGCGCGCCCAGCGCCTTCACGGCGGCGGCGCGAATCTTCTCGCTGGTGTTGCGGCGCAGGAGCTCGCGAATCGCGCCGCGCGCGACGTCGCGTTCATCCTCTTTCGCCAATTGGGGGATTCGCGCGACCAAGCCCACCCGCGTCGCCTCTTCCGTGGAACCGTCCTGGACTCGTGAGATGAGTGCGTCGAGTGTTTCCGCGGGCTTCGTTGGTTGCGGATTGGGCAAACCGGTGGACGGGGACGAAGCCGGCTTGTCGCCCGGTTTGCGTGGTGTGTTTCCGCTCCCGGATCCAGGCGGCTTCTTGTCGACGTTCGCCTTCGACGCCACGGTGCCCGGCTTCGCCGGCTCGGTCGACGACGGGTTCGTTGGCGGCTGCCCAGCTCTCAGAAGGGATTGCATGCCGGCCCCGATCGTGACGACTGCCCCGCTGCCTTCGACCGATACCTCCCCGGTATGTACGGTCACTCTTCCGACCGCCGACGCCGGCGATGTCCCGGCAGTCACAGGACGCGGCAAGATGGCTTCGAACTCGGTGACGTACCGCTCGGCGCGGCGCACCGTGACCTCGCCACAGGTCGTCTCGACCCGAAACCGCTCTTCGCCGTTGAGCACGTTGAAGACCGCGCCTCCGGAAGCGAGACGGATCGTCGTGCCGGCGGCCGCCGAGATCGCCGAGATCTCGATCTCGGATTCCTCGGCCAACTCGATCGTCGACTTGTCGGATGTCGCGATCTTGGCCGAGCCTCCCTTTCCCGTTCGGACCGCAGTCTTCGGAATCAAGGGCTGGAGCGGAGTCGCGGGCTTCCAGTCGCCGTCATCCGGGAGCCGCACGGACGCAGATCCCTGAACCGCCGCAACGGACGCGGCTGCCTCGACGTTCGACTTCGGCCAGAAGCGAACGATCGTGACGGCGACGACGACGACGAGCACGACCGCTGCAATCCCCGGTACCACGCGCGACGATCGACGCGGCGGCTCGACGAGAACCGGACCCACTTCCGTCGGCGGGCGTTTTCGGATCGCCGTAGCCGGCTTGTCGAGCTTGAGCATCAGCTCCTCGGCGAAACCGTCGGGCATCCTGACTTCGGCGAAGTACTTTTCGAGGAGCTTCCGGAACCCGCGGTGATGCGCCACCTCACGCGTGCACGTCGCGCACGTTGCCAAGTGTTCCTCGAGCCTCTCACGTTGAACCGGATTCAGTTGGTTCTCGAGGTATTGATCGAGGATGAACCGCGCCGCTTCACATTTCACCGGCGAGCTCCCCTTCGCGCATCTTTCGGATGAGCGTCTCCCGGAGGATCTTCGCCGCCCGCGCGACGCGTGCACCGACGCTCCCCGCCGACTCGCCTACGGCTTCGGCGATCTCCGCGTCGCTCATCCCGCTCTGGTGCTTCAACGTAATGACGATGCGGTCGGCCTCCGGCAGCGATGCCACGTCTCGACTCAAGATGACGAGATTGCGTTCGTCTTGGGTCGGCGGCGCCATGGGCTCACCCACGCGGCTGCGTCGCTTCCGACGATCCTGCGCGAGGTCGTCGATCTTCCTCACGAGTGCGGACGGAAACGCGAACGGTTCGGTTCCGGCCGGCAGCTGCGCGTGAAGGCGCGAAAAGGCCTCGCGCGCGAGTTCGATTGCGTCGCTCCGGACTTGCGTGTGCGAAAACGCTTGGCTGAGGGCGAGGCCTTGGTAGCGCTTGATCAGAGTAGAGAAGGCCATGCGATCGCCCGTCGGGCATCTTTCGAGTAGGACTGCGTCGCTTTCGGCCATCGTTCTCCCGATGACGATTTCGGTCGGATCGACTCTTGCGCTTGCACGGACCCGCCTACCGCGCGCGCCCGATTAGACCGATGGCCTCGACGAAATGCAAGTGAACCCGCCTTCCTCGCGGCGCCGGGGGCCGTGATAAGATGCGCCGCATGTCCCTGCATGCCACGGGTTGGTCGCGGAATGGAGAATCGCTCATGACGGTTAGTCGGTTCGGCGCGATGCTCGTGTTCGGCCTGGTCTGTCTTTTCTGCCGCCGCGCGGGCGCGGACACGGTCACGTTCAAAGACGGTCGAATCATGGAAGGCAAAGTCGTCTCCCAAGACGACGAGAACATCACGTTGAAGACGCAGTTCGGCACCCAGAAGATCGCGCGGCGGGACGTCGCGAAGGTCGAAAAGGGAGAGACGGCGCTCGACGAGTACCAGAAGCGTCGCGACGCGCTCAAGAGCGACGACCTCGAAGGCCACCTCAAGCTCGCGCTCTGGTGCAAGGAGAACAAGCTCACGGGGCAGGCCAAAGACCTGTATCGCATGGTCCTCGTCCTCGAGCCCAATCAACCCATCGCGAACAAGGAGCTCGGGAACATCCAATACAACGGCACCTGGTACTCGCCGGCCGACCTCGACAAGGTCAAGGAATCGGAGAACAAGGCGAAGGGACTCGTGAAGTACAAGGGCCAGTGGATGCCGAAGGAAGACGTCGACAAGCTCGAAAAGGGAATGAAGAAGGTCGGCGATCGTTGGATGACGCCCGACGAAGAGATGCAGTCGAAGGGTTACACGAAGGTCGACGGCAAGTGGGTCAAGGCCGAGGACAAGGAGCGCCTCGAGGTCGAAAAGAAGCTCGAGAAGGCGCTCGGCGTCAAACCGATCGTGATCTTCTCGGCACACTTCACGGTGGCGAGCATGCTGTCGGGCGAGCACACGAAGCAAATGTCCGATCGCGCGGAGGAGATCTACCGGTTCTTCGGAGTGTTCTTCGAGGGAAAGCCGGATCACCAGTTCTGGATGGGCCGCGCCCAACTCTACGTGCTCAACAATCGGAACAACTACGAGGACTTCGTGAACTTCGTCCTGCCGGAGATGCTGCACGACGAGGACACGCGCAAGTTTTTCCTGAAGTCGGGCGCGTTTCAGGTCACGGGCCCGAACATCTCCGGAACTTCGATCGAGGAGGACAAGTTCCAGTTGAACGGCGTCGATCACGTCGTCGCCCATTTCCTACTCGCGCAGTACTGCGGGGGTCGCGTTCCACCCTGGCTCTACGAGGGGTACGCTTCGTGGATGGAGACGAAGTTCGACGACGCGAGCCGAGTCCACTGCACGACCAAGACGAGCTACGGCGATCGCAGCGAGATCGCGGACAAGGCCAGCTCGAGCAAGAGTTGGCCGGAGCTGATCCGCGACAGCATCGAAACGAAGACGGACACGCCCCTGGAATCGATGATGAACATCAGCCTCAACCAACTCGACTACGAGCACCTCAGCAAGTCCTGGAGCATCGTCTCGATGCTCGTGGAAAACTCGAAGGACGCGTTCATCTCGTTCATCCGCAAGCTGCGCACGGGCGACCAGGAGCACGCGTTCAAAGAAGGACTCGGCATGGCGCCGGCCGAGGTCGACGGCAAGTGGCACGAATGGGCCATGAAACAGAAGTGACGCGCGCCTGACGCCTGCGTCTCGTCGATTCGAATCGAAAATCGAAACGTCGTCGCGTCAGGCTCAGAGCACCTTGAATAGGCTCTCGAGAGGCTCGACGAAGATCCGGTAGTCGTGGTTGCGAGCAATGCGCGAGAGACCGGGAATGCGCTCGGTATCGCCGAGGTATCCCAATGCCCCTGCCGCATACGCACGTGCTTCAGGAGTCGCCGACCGGCTTTGCAAGAGCGCAATGAGCGGCTTCATCGCCGAGTTGTCGCGCAAGAGACCGAACGCGAACGCCGCCGCTCCGCGCGCTTCGTCGAAGTTCGGCTTGCGATCGATGACCGACACGAGCGACGCAACGGATCCGCGATCGCCGAGCACGCCCACGGCTAGCGAAAAACCGCGAGCGATGTCCTTGTCGTCGCCCTCCTCCTCGAGCGTCTTCTGGACGACGGGCAGCGTCTCGCGGGCGCCGATCAAACCGAGAGCGATGGCAGCGTAACCTCGGAAGTCGCGGTCCCCGCCGTGGTTCGTCACCACCGACAGGAGCGGCTCGATGGCTGCGGGCTCGCGCAAGAGGCCAAGGCCGATCGCCACGCCGCCGCGCAAGCTCTCCTCGCCGACCATTCCGAGTTTGCGCAGCAGCAACGGGGACACCGACGAATCGCCGAGGATGCCGAGGCCGACGGCCGCGAAGCTCTGCAGCGACCGCGAATAACCGGTGTCGAGCGCCCAGACGAGCGCGTCGCGGGAGACCGAGCCCGCGACCTTCCCGAGCGATATCGCGGCGTAGTTTCGGGTTTGGTTGTCGTTGTCCTCGCGAATCACGTGAGCGAGCGCTTTCGCCGCGATGTCTCGCAACCGCCGCAGCTCGCGCTTCTCTTTCTCGGATTCCACCTGTTTCTCGACGATGAGCTGATCGAGCGCTTCCAGCGCGTCGTGCGTGAGCGTGTCCTTCTCGGTCCACTTCGCCTTGCGATCGATGAGCGGCGCGACCTCGATTTCCTCGGACGAGTAGTAGTCGATCTCGCCGAGTGCGAGCGCCGCGGCGCGCCTCGTGTCGAGGTCCTTGTCGATGAGCGCCTTGATGAGCACCGGAAGCGCCTGGCGATCGCGCAGACGGCCGAGCGCGGTGAGTACGAAGCTCCGCAACTTGTCGCTCCGAAGATTGCCCATGTGCACGAGCTCGACCAGGAACGGAACGGCCGCGCGATCACCCGACACGCCCAGCGCGGCGAGGACCGCAACGTTGACGTCTTCCGCGCGGTTCTCCACGGAGCCGAGGTTCTTTCTCAGGAACTCGACGAGGTAAGGCGTCACCTCGGGGCGACCGAGCATCCCGAGCGCGATCGCCGCGTCCGTCCGAACGGCGACGTCCGCGTCAGAGGCGTGCAACACCTTCAAGAGTGCGGGCACGACCTCGAGATCACCGAGCAATCCGGCGCCGACGAAGGCCGCTTCTCGCACGAGGGCGTTGGCGTCGTCGAAGTGCTCCCTGAAAAGAGCCACGGTCGCGCCGTCCTTCACCTTGGCGAGGGCGACGAGCGCCGCCGCGCGAACCCCGGGGTCCGAATCCTTCGTCGCTTCGAGGAGCGCGGGCGCGATGAATCGTCGCCGAGCGTCGAGGCCAATCGGTTCGGTCACGGTCGCGTCGAGCCTGCTGCGCCGACCAAGGTAGAAGTCGAGGCTTCCGTAGATGATGTCGGTGGTGTCTCGATTGCGAAGGTTCCAGACTTGAAGGTAGACGTCCTTGTTGTACTCCCACCAGAACTCCCAGCGCCGGAACCCTTCGCCGTCCGACCCGAACGGCAAGCGGCGACGCGGGCCCACGCCGGGGGTCGCCGGAAGATCACCGCCCTCGCCGGCGCCGCGCGGCGACTCTCCGCCGAGCCGGGGGTTCGCTCGACCCCTGAACTCGTTGCGAAGCTCGTCGACGGGTCCCCGATACTGGCCATGCTGGGCCCGTGCGGACGCGGCCGGCAAGACGAACGTGATGAGACCGAGAACGACCATTCGCGACGATCGACGGTTCTTGGGGATCATGACGCACCTCGAAGGGCCGGCCTCGCCGGCTTGAGCCACACCGAAATCGAGTGAAGCGCAGCCATCCTCTTTGTATCGGACGTCCGGCGAGCGGGCTTTGAGCAATTCACATTCCAGCTCGGCCGTAACGTTCGGATGGTCCACGTCGTCGGAAAGCGCCCGTCTCCGGCGTCGGTGGCGAGCATTCTAGCACGACGGCACGAGCGCGATCACACCGCGCCGCCCGCGGGCGTGCGGTGGTCGCGTGCCCCGAGCGAGACCTATTTGCCGGCCTTCACGTCGCGACATTCGATCGTGAACTTCCCGATCGGCCGCTTCGGGTCATCGATGGTGAGGCGGGAAACGAGGTGGAAGCCCGCGACGTCGGCGTACTCGACCGTGACGGTGCCGTATTCGGGAGACGTTGCACCCGCAAGAAGGAGCTGGCCGCCGACGTCCTTGAATTGAAGCGCCCAGGCGTGCCGCGCGTCCTTCGCCACGAGACGAACCGTCACCCCGTCTGCGGACTTCTCCGCCCTCTCGGCTTTCTCGCGAAGGATGGTCTGCGGTCCCGCGAAGCGCCACACGTAGTCGAAGATCTGTGTGAATTGGGCTTTCATGGGCTCGTACTCGGGCGCGAGGTCGACGGGCTCGATCCGTGGCTCGCTGTCGGCCTTCCAGACGCAGCGAAACGACATCTTCGAGAAGGCCGGCGTGATGGCGAACGCCGGATGCACGAAAGAGAACGAGACGTCCCGAAGTCCCGCGACCGTCGGGTCGTAGATCTTCTTCTGAACTTCCGCGAGATCGAGCGGCGCAGCTGCCGCGGCGGGAGGGGTCGCCGGCTGCGGAGTCGCGGGCTTCGAGTCCTGGGCGACGCCGATGCACGGAATCGAGAAGAGCGCACCGGCCACGAGCGAGAGTGACGAGTTTCGGATCACGTGAATTCGTCTCCTTGCCGAACGTCGAATCGGAGCGCGCCTCGCTCCGAACACGCGGCATCTTAGCAGGATCCCGCGGCGCGCGCGATCGAACGCGTCGAAGCCGCGATCCTCCCCTACAGGCGCTCGCGAAAGAAGTGAATCAGCGCGTCCTCTACTGCCGGAAGGAAGAGCACGAGCGTGTAGTGACCGGTCGGGTAGACGATCGTGCGAGCGCCGCGTAGGGCGCGCTGGAGCCGCAGGCCGTAGCCGTACGGGATCGAGTGATCGAAGCGCGCGAGCACGAGGAGAACTTCCCGCGGATCCACGAAGCGCGCCAAAGCGAGTGGGTCGTCGACGAACGCCGCGCGCACGTCGTCGATCACGTCGGCTTCCCCCTCGTTCGATCGCGCGGCGCGTTTCTCGACCCAGCGTCGGACCTCTCGCTCGACCGAGTCCTCGAGGATGCCGGCGACGTCGCCTCCCGTGATGACGAGGACGCCGGCCTGCACACGAGGCTCCACGGCGAGGAGAATCGCACTCTTGATGCTGCCGAGGCTCACTCCCAGCACGCCGATCCTCCGCGGATCGATCTCGGGGCGACCTTCGAGCCAGTCGATCACTGCTCTTGCCTCGACGACGTTGTGCCGCATCAACCGCTCGAGCTCGCGCGGACCGTCGTCCGCATCGAGGATCTCGCGAGGCTGATGCAGCACGACGGCGGAGAATCCGGCGCCGGCGAGTGCACGGGCGAGCAGTCGCTCGAGCGCGTAGTCTCCCTTGAGGATCGGCGAGACCAACACGACCGGAGCGCGATGGGCCCCAGCCGGGACGTACCACTCGAACTTCCCCGCGCCGGCGCGGTCGGCAAGCGGCTCGTCGAGGTGAAACGAGACGTCGAAAACCGACCAGCGCGAGTTCGAGGCGTCGGATCGCGTCGATTCGAAGCCGTGCGCTCCATGAGATGCGTACCTCGCAGCGACCTCGGTTGGAAGCGGTTGCGCGAGTCGATCGTCGTCCGCCGACCGGTGCGCTATCGACTCGCACCCGGCGACGAGTGCAAGCGAGGCCAGCAGCGACGAAACTCGGGATCGATCACGCATCATCTGCCTCTGTTTATCGCCATTCTCCAACTCGTTTCCGAAATGTGGCAAACTGACCTTCGGGAACACGAGGTGAGGATGACGAAACGGCTCTACTTCACGGACGCTCACACGCTCGCTTTCGACGCAACGCTGGTCGCCCAGGAGCGCATCGACTCGCGGCCGGCGGCGCTTCTCGACGCGACCTTTTTCTTCCCCACGTCCGGCGGACAGCCCCACGATACGGGGAGACTCGGCTCCGCACGGGTCGTCGACGTCGTCGAGCGCGGCGAGGACATCCTGCACGTGCTCGATTCCGAACTCCCGCAGCGAGCCGGCGACGCGATTCGCGGAGACATCGACGCGTCGAGACGGTTCGACTTCCTCAGGCAGCACACCGGTCAACACGTCTTGTCCCAGGCGTTCCAGCGAGTGCTCCGCGCGGAAACGGTCTCCGTCCACTTCGGCGACGAAACGTGCACGCTCGATCTCGCGCGGGGATCGCTGACGACGGACGAGCGCGATCGAGTTTCGACGCTCGCCAACTCGGTCGTCATGGAGGATCGGCCGATTCGCGTGCATCTGCTTTCGCCCGCCGAGGCGACGAGCCGATTCGCCCTCCGGCGGTCGCCCGCAGAGGAGCCCGTCGTTCGCGTCGTCGAAATCGCCGACTTCGATGCCTCGGCGTGTTGCGGAACGCACGCGACGCGAACGGGCGAAATCGGTCCGATCGCCATTCTCGGCTGTGAGCGCGGCAAGTCCGGTCAAACTCGAGTCACGTTCGTTTGCGGTCAGCGCGCCGTGCGCGCGCTCGATCGCAAGACCGATGCACTCGCGCGCCTCGTCGTGCTCTTCATGGTGCCCGAGTCCGAAGTCGTCGCCGCCGCGACGCGCGAGAAAGAACGCTTGCGTGCGCTCGAGAAGGAGCGGCAGCAACTCCGCGCCGACCGTCTCCGCGGCGTCGCGAGATCGATCGTCGACGCGGCGCCCACCGTCGCTGGGACGAAGCTGGTCGCCGTCGCACTCGACGACGTGGAACCGAGCGAGCTCGGCCCGCTGGCGCGTGAAATCGCGAGCCTCGCACGCGCCGTCGTTTGCTTGGGCGCACGAGGCAACGGCGCCGCGATCCATGTCTCGGTCGCCGAGGGCTGCTCCGTCGACGCGCGCGCCGTACTGCAGGCCGGACTCGCCATCGTCGACGGTCGAGGCGGCGGCAAGCCCACGCAAGCGCAAGGCGCGGGACCACGCACGGAGCGTCTCGGAGACGCGCTCGACGCAGCGGCACGCGTCGCACGCACCGCGCTCGAAGCGTCGTGAGTCCCGACGCGCCGCGAGGGAAGCGCCCATGAACGCTGCAGATCGTCGCTGCGGGACATGAACCCATCGAATTCGCCGGCACCGCGCCCGCGTCCGGCCGGGCCGCGACGCGCTCGACCGACCGTTTTGGGGCTGTCACTTCGCGTCCGCGTGTTCTTGGTCATGGTCGTCGTCATCGCGCCGGCGATGCTCTTCCTCTCTTTCTTGAGCTACCAGAAAACGCGGGAGTACGTGCTGCAGGCGGCGGACGAGCGGGGCCGTCTCGCGGCGCAAGACCTCGCCGCGTGGGTCGCCGAACACGGCGAGAAGTCGACGGAAGCCGACGTGAACGGCGAGCTGGACCGCCGCCTCAAATCCGGCACCGGGCTCCTCGAGTTGGCGGTGTTCAACATGGTCGATAGCCAGCTCGTGCCGCTGACGGCGCGAGGGGAAGGGCTCGGCATGGACGTCTCCAACACGCTCCAAGATGCCGTGCTCGAGCCCGGGCCGAAGATCGCGCACGTCGGCCAGGTTCCGAATCGCGTGCTCGAAGTGTCGATGGCGGCTCCGAAGCCCGGCGGCATCGCAGCGGTCGTCCGCGCACGCTTGTCCCTCCGAGAAGCCGACTCGGTCATCACGCGATCGGGCGTTCAAGTGCTCGTGCTCACGCTCGTGATGCTCATCGTGCTCGGCGCGCTCCTCTACCTCTACATGGGACAGGCGGTGAGCGGTCCCGTTCTCGCGCTCGTCAACACGATGGAGCGCGTCACGAAAGGCGAGCGATCGGCGCTCGCCGAAGTGCGCGCGGGCGGCGAAATCGGCTGGCTCGCGGTAACGCTCAATCACATGCTCCAGAACTTGCGGCGGAGCGAGGAAGAAAACGTGCGACTCCTCGCCCAGATCCGGCGCATGAACGAAGACCTCCGCGAGCGCGTTCGCGAGGCGACCGAAGAACTCGCTCAGAAGAATGAGGAGCTGAAAGCGGCGCAGGATCGGCTGTTCTCCACGCAACGCGATCTGTCGCGCGTCGAGCGGCTCGCTTCGCTGGGCCAGCTCGCCGGCGAGATCGCACACGAGGTCGGAACGCCGTTGAACGCGATCTCGGGACACATCCAGCTCCTGCGACGCGACGCGACGCTCCCGCCGCCCGCGCGCGAGCGTCTGCAGATCGTGGAGAACCAAGTCGACCGCCTGGCGGCGATCATTCGAAACGTGCTCACCACGCTTCGCCCGCCGGTTCTCGCGCGCGAACCGGTCGACTTGAACGAGCTCTTGTCCGACCTCTTGCGGTTCACGGCGCCGTTGCTCGAGGGAAAGCACATCGTGTCCCACCTCGAGCCCGGCGCGGACCTCGCCACGATGGGCGCGGATCGGAGTCAGCTCGAGCAAGTCTTCCTGAACCTGATCACGAACTCGATGGACGCGATGCCGCACGGCGGCGAGATCCGAATTCGCACTCGAAACGTGGCGGGCACGACTGGATCGAGCGGTCAGATCGAAGTGCGATTCACCGACAGCGGGGCCGGGATCGCACCCGAGGATCTGAAGCGCGTCTTCCAGCCCTTCCATTCGAGCAAGGCGCCGGGCGCGGGCGCGGGGCTAGGGCTCGCGATCTGTCGTGAGATCGTGCGGCGGCACGGCGGCGAGATCCGGGCCGAGAGCGAGTCGGGTCGAGGAGCCAGCGTCGTCCTGACGTTCCCGGCGTCCCCATCGGGTTCCGTCGAGGCGTCCGATGAGTCGACGTGAAGTCAGGCCGGCGGATCGCGCGGCGACTCGACGTCCTCGAGGCCGTACTTCAGGATCTTCCGATAGAGCGTCTTGCGGTCGATTCCGAGTATCGCTGCGGCCTGTTGGCGACTCCCCTTCGTCTCGGCGAGGATGCCGCGGATGTACTCGCGCTCGAGATCGTCGAGCGTGGGCCGCGTGCGCGCGGGCTCGCGACGCAACGCTTCCGGCAGGTCCTCGATGAAGATCCGGCGCTTCTGGTTGAGCGCCACGGCACGCTCGACGATGTGCTCCAACTCGCGGACGTTGCCGGGCCACGGGTATGAAACGAGTCTTTCCATCGCGTCCGGCGTGAACTCCTCGATCTCCTTGGCGTTCCGCTGGCAGTACTTGCGAAGAAAATGGCGAGCGAGATCGGGAATGTCCTCGCGTCGGTCGCGGAGCGGCGGCAGAACGATCGGCACGACGTTGAGGCGCCAGAACAGATCCTCGCGAAACGTTCCTTCACGCATCATCTTGTCGAGGTCGCGGTTGGTTGCGACGACCACGCGAACGTCGACGTGAATGGTGTCGTTGCCTCCGACGCGCTTGATTTCTTGTTCCTCGATCGCGCGAAGCAGCTTCGACTGCAGCGCGAGCGAGGTGTCGCCGATCTCGTCGAGGAACAGCGTGCCGCCCGACGCCTCCTCGAAGAGTCCATGTTTGCCTTGAGTGGCGCCGGTGTATGCGCCCTTCTCGTGACCGAACAGCTCGGACTCGAGGAGAGTTTCTGGAAGCGACGGCAGGTTCACGGCCACGAACGGGCCGCTTGCGCGCGGGCTGTTGACGTGAAGGGCTCGCGCGACGAGCCCCTTGCCGGTGCCGCTCTCTCCGCGCAGGAGTACGGTCGTGCGTCCGCCGGCAACGCGAGCGACCGTCTTGTAGACCTCGGACATCGCGCGGCTCCGCC
>JACOTG010000143.1 GCA_016178505.1 Planctomycetota bacterium | reverse complement strand
TCGGGATCGGCGGCAGCTCGCCTTTGAGATCGCAGCCCTTCGCATAGACGACGTCGGTGCCCGCCGGCACGTGCGAACGGATGCCCGCGAGGACGCTCACCGGATGGTTCGCCGTGCCGGTGTAGCCGCCAAGACGCGCGACGTCGGCGAGCGGCCCGACGACGGCGAGCGAGGCGAGGTTCTTCTGAAGCGGCAGCGCGTTGCCTTCGTTGCGAAGGAGCACGATCGCTTTTTGCGCGGCACCGAGCGCGAGCTCGCGATGCTTCGGACAATCGGCGAGATCCGCCGCGTGCTTCGGGTCGGCGACGCGATTCTCGAAGAGCCCGGCGCGAAACTTCACGCCAAGGATGCGGCGCACCGTCGCGTCGAGCGTCGCTTCCGGCACGAGGCCCTCGCGGACCGCGTCGACGAGCGGCTGACCGTAGACGTCGACGTCCGGAAGCTCCATGTCGAGGCCCGCCTCGAGCGCCGCGGCCGCGGCGTGCTTCTTGTCCGCGACGACGTGGTGCATCTCGAGGATGCCCGAGACCGAACCGTAGTCCGAGACGACGAAGCCCTGGAATCCCCACTCGCCGCGCAAGACGTCGGTGAGGAGCCAGCGGCTCGCCGAGCAGGGCCGGCCGTTGAGCGAGCTGTACGCCGCCATCACCGAGCGCGAGTGCGCTTCCTCGAAGCACGCTTCGAACGGGACGAACTCGCCTTCGCGAAGCAGGCGCTCCGAGATGTCGATCGCTTGGCTGTCGCGGCCCCCCTCGCCGACGTTCACGGCGAGGTGCTTCGGAGTCGTGATGACGCCTTGGCCTTCGAGCCCGCGGCAGAACGCGACGCTCATGCGCGCGGAGAGATACGGATCTTCGCCATACGTCTCCTCGGTGCGTCCCCATCGCACGTCGCGCGCGAGGTTCACCACGGGCGACAGCGCCTGGTGGATGCCTCGCGAGCGCACTTCGGCCCCGATCGCCTTCGCAACCTCGCCCATCAACTCCGGGTCGAACGTCGACGCGAGCGCGATCGCCTGCGGGAAGCTCGTCGATCCGGTGCCGAGGAGCCCGTGCAGCGCCTCGTCGTGCACGATCACGGGAATGCCGAGCCGCGTCTTCTCCTGCACGAGCTTCTGAACTCGATTCGCCTTCTCCGCCGCGGCCCCCGCGTCGAGCGATCGGCTGAAGAGCCCGAGCCCGCCGATCCCCTCGGACTTGATGAGGTCGGTGCCCTCGGGCTCCGAGATGCTGCACCGAAGCTGCGCACACTTCTCATCGAGCGTCATGCGCGACAGCAGATCGTCGACGCGATCCTCGACCGAGCGCGACGCATCGAGGTACCGCGCCGTGCGCGGCATCGACGAACACGCCACAATGGCGAGCGCGGCGCCACAGCCGAGCGTGATGGAGACGAAAACGGTAGACGATCTCACGAGGGCCTCCTTCGAAATGCCGGCCGCCTTCTACCGGCCCGCCTCTCCGACCGTCAAGCACCGACGCGTACCGAGGCTGGCTCCTTCATTCCGAAATTCTCCCCCACCCTCGCGCATCGCGGCCGTCGACATACCCCGCCGGTCCGGTATCCTCTTCGCGAATTCCAACGATTCGCAGGAATCCGAGTATCCGTGCCCCTCGTCGATTCGGGTTTGGAGGAGACGCTGATGATCGACATCGATCGCCGAAGACCGTCGTCCGTCGTTGCCGCCCTGGCGCTCGCGGCGCTCTCGTCGTGCGCCGCCGCACAGCCGGTCAGCCCCGCGCTCTTCGCCGAAATGCGGTGGCGCATGATTGGGCCGCATCGCGGCGGGCGCACGGTCGCCGCCGTCGGAGTGCACGGACGCCCCGACGTCCTCTACATGGGCGTGAACAATGGCGGCGTCTGGAAGAGCACGGACTACGGCCGCATCTGGACGCCGATCTTCGACGATCAGCCGACGGGGTCGATCGGCGCCATCGCGGTCGCGCCCTCGGATCCGAACGTCGTCTACGTGGGGTGCGGCGAAGGCTTGCAGCGGCCCGACCTCTCGACGGGCGACGGCGTCTACAAGTCCACCGACGCGGGAAAGACGTGGACGCACCTCGGCCTTCGCGACGGCCAGCAGATCGCGCAGATCGTCGTCGACCCGCGCGACGCGAACCGACTCTACGTCGCCGTGCTCGGCCACCCGTACGGACCGAACGACGAGCGCGGGCTCTATCGCTCGACGGACGGCGGCCGCACGTTCGAGCGCGCGCTCGGCAAGGACGCGGACACCGGGGCGTTCGACGTCGCGCTCGACCCGTCGAACCCGGACGTCGTCTACGCCGTGCTCTGGGCCGGGCGCCAGGCGCCGTGGGAGATCGGCAGCTCGTGGACGATCTCGGCGAAGAACGGGCTCCACAAGTCGACGGACGGCGGCAAGACGTGGCGTCAGATCACGGTCGGGCTGCCGAGCGCCGCGGACGGACTCGGGCGCATCGGCCTCGACGTCTCGCGCAGCGACCCGAAGCGCCTCTACGCGATCGTCGGCGCGACGAAGATCGGCGGCGTCTACCGATCCGACGATGCCGGCGAATCGTGGACGCGCGTGAACGAAGACGCGCGGCTGTGGGGACGCGACGGCGACTTCAACGAGATCCGCATCGACCCGAAGAACCCCGACGTCGTCTACGTCGCGAACGTCGCCACGTGGAAGTCGACGGACGGCGGCAAGACGTTCACGGGATTTCGCGGCGCGCCGGGCGGCGACGACTACCACCGGCTCTGGATCGATCCCGAAGATCCGAAGACGATCCTCCTCACGGCGGACCAGGGCGCGCTCGTCACCGTGAATGGCGGCGAGACGTGGTCGAGCTGGTACAACCAGCCGACCGCGCAGCTCTACCACGTGAGCGCCGACAACGCGTTCCACTACCGCGTCTACGGAGGCCAGCAGGAGAGCGGCTCGGTCGGCATCGCCAGCCGCGGCAACGACGGACAGATCGCGTTTCGCGAATGGCATCCGGTCGGCGCCGAGGAGTACGGCTACGTCGCCGCGGATCCGCTCGACCCGAACGTCGTCTACGGCGGCAAGCTCTCGCGCTTCGATTGGCGAACCGGGCAGACGCAGTTCGTGGCGCCGAAGCCGTTCCGCGCGAGCGACTATCGGCTCGTGCGAACGCTGCCCGTTCTCTTCTCGCCCGCAAACCCTCACGTCCTCTACTTCGCGTCGAACGTCGTGTGGCGAACGACGACGGGCGGCCAGACGTGGGAAGCGATCAGCCCCGACCTCACGCGCGAGTCGTACGCCACGCCTCCGAACCTCGGCGCGTTCGCGTCGCTCGATCCCGAAAAGGGAAAGCACCGCGGCGTCGTGTACACGCTCGCGCCGTCGCCCCTCGATGAGAACGTGCTCTGGGCCGGGACCGACGACGGCCTCGTCCACGTGACGAAGGACGGCGGCAAAAGCTGGTCGAACGTGACGCCGCCCGATCTCGCGCCGTGGGCGAAGGTGTCGATGCTCGAGGCGTCGCACGCCGACGTTGCGGCCGCCTACGCCGCGATCAACACGTTTCGCCTCGACGACCTTCGCCCGCACGTCTATCGAACGCGCGACGGAGGCAACACGTGGACGGCGATCACCGGCGGCATCCCCGACGGCGGGATCGTCAACGTCGTCCGCGAGGACCCGAAGCGGCGCGGGATCCTCTACGCCGGCAGCGAGCGCGAAGTCTACGTCTCGTTCGACGACGGCGACCACTGGCAATCGCTACGACTGAACATGCCCGCGACGTCGATCCGCGATCTCGTCGTGAAGGACGACGACCTGGTCGTCGGAACACACGGTCGCTCGTTCTGGATCCTCGACGACGTGACGCCGCTCCGCCAGATCGACGCGGCGGCCGCCGCGCCCGACGCGCATCTCTTCGCGCCGCAGGTCGCGTGGCGCGTGCGCTGGAACACGAACACGGACACGCCGCTCCCGCAGGAGGAGCCCGCGGGCTCGAACCCGCCGGACGGCGCGATCGTCGACTACTGGCTGGCGACGGACGCCACGTCGCCGGTGACGCTCGAGATCCTCGACGCGAAAGGTACGCTCGTTCGCCGCTACTCGAGCGCGGACTCCCCCGAGCCGCTCGTCGAAGGCCGCAACATCCCCGACTACTGGATCCGCCCGCCGCACCTCTTGTCCGCGAAGGCCGGCATGCACCGCTTCACGTGGGATCTACGCCACGAGCCGCCCGCGGTCGAATCGTTCGAGTATCCGATCTCGGCGATCGAGCACGACACGCCGCGCGAGCCCCGAGGCATCTGGGCCCTGCCCGGTTCGTACGCCGTCCGGCTGACCGTCGGCAGCCGCGCGCTGACGCAGCCCCTCGAGGTCCGCATGGACCCGCGCGTCACCGCCTCGGCGCGCGATCTCGAGCTTCAATTCGCGGAGTCGAAGCGGCTCGACGATCTCCTTCGCAAAACGGCCGACGTGAGGCGAAGTGCGAACGGAGTTCGCGAACAGTTGAAGAAGCGCCCGCCGCCCGCACCTCTCGACGCGGACGCGGCTGCCCTCGATGCGAAGATCGCCGCGCTGGAGAGTGGCGGCGACGCAGCAAACCTCGGCCGCACGTCGCAAGAGCTGTCCCAACTCCTCGAGATCGTCCAAGGCGCGGACGCATCGCCCACGGATTCGGTGCGCGCCGCGATCGCTGACACGACGAAAGTCGGTGACCAGCTTCTCGCGAGCTGGGAGCAGATGAAAGCCAGCGACGTCGCGCGGCTGAACGAGAAACTCCGCGCGGCGACGCTCGAGCCCATCCGCATCGAGTAGCGTTCGTGGGAATGCCGGAGCCGGACGGCGAAGCGGCGGCGCGCGTTTCTCGCGCGAGGGTTTGCGTGCGACTCTGCGGACGCGCCGCGCGCGAAGCCGGCAATCGTCGAGCGCGCGCTCGCGCGAGGCGGGCCAACCCCCTCCGCCGATGGCGGCGGGTTCGGCGTCTCCCCACGGATGAGCGCGCGGCACTCTCGGCGTCTTCGGCCCAGGCCTTGGGAGCGCTGCATTGCCATCGCGGCGTCGGCGCCTCGATAATGCTCTCGTTCGAAGAACCTCCCACGAAGTGCTCGTGAACTGAAGGAGCCTCTCGATGAGAATCACGGCGAGCTGGATTGGATTCTCGTGTGCGTTCGCGTCGACGTTTGCGATCGCGCAGGAAACGACGCGCGTCAGCGTCACGACCGAGGGGTATCAAGCGGACAACTCGGTCTCGGAAGCGGTCCTCTCGGCCGACGGGCGCTACGTCGCGTTCACGAGCGCTTCGTACTCGCTCGTCGCCGGCGACACCAATCGCACCGAGGACGTCTTCGTTCACGATCGACTGACGCACGAGACCACTCGCGTGAGCCTGGGTCCCAATCTCGTTCAGGGAGACATGTCGAGCACTTCGCCGGCACTCTCCGCCGACGGCCGCTACGTCGCGTTCGTCAGCCGCGCGCGAAACCTCGTCGCGGGCGACACCAACGACCTCGAAGACGTCTTCGTTCGTGACCGACTCACCCACGTCACGGAGCGCATCAGCGTCAGCTCGGATGGCCTGCAAGCGATGTCGCCGAACAACGTCGGGAGCTCGCGACCCGTCCTCTCGCTGGACGGTCGATTCGTCGCCTTCGAGAGCTTCGCGTCGAACCTCGTGCCGAACGATCTCAACATCGCCACCGACATCTTCCTGCACGATCGCCAAACCGGCGTTACCGAGCGCGTCAGCGTCAACGCCGTCGGACTGCAGCTGAACGGCAGCAGCTTTCGACCCGCGATGTCCGCCGATGGACGCTACGTCACTTTCGAGACGGCCGCCCGAGGTGTCGTCGTTGGTGACACCGGCAACCATCCCGACGTGTTCGTCCGGGATCGCGTTGCCGCCACCACGGAGTTGGTGAGCGTGAACTCCGCGGGTGTCCAAGGCGACCGCGACAGCCAGTACGGCTCGATCTCCGCGGACGGGCGCTTCGTCTCGTTTTCGAGCGTCGCAACGAACCTGGACCCGAACGACCAGAACGTCGTCGACGACGTGTTCGTGCGCGATCGCATCGCCCAAACCACGACCCGCATCAGCACCACGTGGACCCACGGAAGCGGCAACTCGGTGTCGTTCGGAACCGCCCTGTCGCATGACGGACGATTCATCGCATTCGAAAGCGTGGCCACGAACCTGTTGCCCGGTGAAACGGACAATACGTATCGGATCTTCCTCCACGACCGAGTCCTCGGCGTGAACGTCCGACTCGACGTGGGATCTTCGGGAGCCGGGGGCGTCGGCGTTCTCGATCCGAGTTCCGCCAATCCGTTTTGTTCGCTGTCGTTCGATGGTCGATTCGCCGCGTTCGCCAGTCGCGCGACCGATCTCGTCGAGGGAGACACGAACAACGTCAGCGACGCGTTCGTGCGCGAACATCCGTTTTGCAGCGAAGGCACCGTTGGGGCGGCGCATGGATTCCTCTCGCCCGTGCTGCACGCCAACGGGGCCATCGGCGTCGTGCGGACGAGCGTCGGCCTGCCGCTCGCGATCACGCTCGACTCGGCCGTGAACGGCCCCGCGGCGCCGAAGTACGCGCTGTGGGTCTGGGCGCAACCGCCATCGTCGGCACACGACCTGCGCCGGGGAGGCGCGTACGTCGGCTGCACCGTGAACCCGACGCCGCTTCACTCCCCCGCATCGCCGCAACCCATCCTGTGCATCCACGGCACCGGAGTCCCGTCGGCGGTCTGCGGCTCCGTGGCGTCGCCGAGCGCGCCGGCGCGCGGACCGTGGACGATCCACCGCAACACGGGCTTCGCGGTGCCCACCGTGCTCACGATGCAGGGCATCCTCGAGGACAGCGGCGCCGCGAACCCCACCGGGTTCAGCGTGACGAACGCGATCGTGGTCCGCGTCGAGTAGCGTCGCCGCCTTTTTGAGAAAGTGCGGAGCCGGACGGCGCAGCGACACCGCGCGTTTCCCGCGCGTGGGTTTGCGTGCGACTCTGCGGGCGCGCCGCGCGCGAAACCTGCAGGCGTCGCAGACCGCATGGAGCGCGAGCCGGCGGCGACCGTCTCCGAATCCCTCCATCGATGAGGTCGCGTCGCGCTCGGCACCGTCGACCCGAGTCCGAAGATCGGTTCCTTTCGCCGCTCCTACGCGTGAACGGCACGGTGGGCTTCGTCGAGACGCAGACCGCGCTTCCGACGACGATCACGCTCGACTCACCGTCGACGGGCCCGAGCGCCGCGGCGTACTGCCTCTTCGTGTGGGCGAGTCCGCCCGGACCCGCGTTCGAACTGCGACGCCAAGGAGCTCTCCTGGGATCGATGGTGAACCCCACTCCGCTGCACGCTGCGGCCAGTCCGCAACCGGTCGTGTGCGTTCACGGAAGCGGCATCCCATTGGGCTTGTGCGGGGGCACGGCCGCTCCAACGGGGCCGGCCCGCACGCCGTGGACGATTCGGCGCGCGCACGGGTTCGCCACGCCGCGAGTCCTCACGATGCAGGGCATCATCCAGGACGACGGCGCCGCGAACGCGCTCCACTTCAGCGTCACCAACGCCGTCGTGATTCGCGTCGAGTAGCGGCGCGTTCTCTTGGGAAAAAGTGCGGAGCCGGACGGCGACACTGCGGCGCGCATTTCTCGCGCGTGGGTTTGCGTGCGACTCTGCGATCGCGCCACGCGCGAAACGTTCGTGCGTTCAAAGCGCCTCTTCGCGAATGGGCCGCGGGGCGCCGGCCGTTGGACACGGCGTAGAATCACCCAAAGAGGGACTACGGTGTTTCCCGACGTGGTTGACCGCGCCCGGCAACGCGGATAGCATCCGGCCCGTTCGCTTTCAGGTTCCGCGCCGTGCGGATCAAATGGGAAGGTGGTGCGAATCCACCGCGGTCCCGCCGCTGTAAGGGGGGACGAAAGCCGTGACAACCCACTGAGGCGAGAGGTCGAGGGCCGAGTGACGGCCCTAGCGATCGCCTCGGGAAGGGACGGCGAGTAGGACGATCCCCGAGCCAGAAGACCTGCCTGAGAGCCCTTCACGAAAGTCTTCGGTGACGAGACGGTGAAGAGCCAAAGCAGCCCTCCTCGATTCGATCTCCCGTCGTGGACGCGAGCGCACAGACCTCGTCGCGGTCCGGACGTGATCACGAAAGCCTGCCGGCTCGACGCCGTCTCCCTGCTCCGCGCGCTGCGCGGGAGGAGAGATTTTCATGGTCCGTTTCGGCTTCGTCTTCGGGTCCGTTTCCGTCGTCGCGCTCGCCTTCGTTTCGACGGCTCGAGCGCAGCTCCAAGTCACGACGCCGATCTCCACGTTCGACGGTGACGCGCAAGGGGTCCCCGACAACCCGTTCGGTGCGGCACTCACGCCCGACGGCACGCGCTTGATCGTCGCGATCTCCGGCGAGCCCGACGCGACGCCGGGTCACCCGCTCAACAACCATCGCGCCGACGTGTACGACGTCGACACCTACACGAAGGTCGGCGAGCTGCAGACCGGCAGCTTTCCCGAGGACGTCGCGGTGACGGTGGATGCCGCGGGCGCGCTCCGGAACGTGCTGGTCACCAACAACACGGACGGCACTCTGTCGGTGTTCGATTCGGCGCTCTCGCCTGCCCCGGTCGCCACGGTGTCGTTCGGCGCGTTCGCATTTCCGTTCGGAGTGACCGTGTCACCCGATCAGTCGCGCGCGTACGTCTCGACGCAAGGCGGATCGGGCGAGATCTTCGTCGTCGACGTCGATCCCGCAAGCGGATCGTTCGCCACAGTCGTCGACACGATTCACGTTCCGTTCTCGGGTGCGGGCGTCGGCCTCGGCCGCATGGCGTTCTTCGGGCCGGACCGGCTCGTCGTGCCGCGCGGCGAGTTCACCGCCGACTTCTCGGGCTCGGTCGCCGGCGTGACGATTCTCGATCCGCACGACCCGAACGACCTGACCACGATCACGCTGTCGCCGCCCGGAGCCGACTTCCGCTTCGCGAACGCCGTCGCCGTCACTTCCGATGGTCAGGCGCTCGTGACGGTCTTCGGCTACAACCGAAACCTCTTCGTCGTCGACGTCGTGGGTCGCACGCTCGTTCGAACCGTGAACCTCGGCCCGCTCGCCGAGAACCTCCAGTACGGCGTTCGCACGAGCCGCGACGGGCGGTTCGCGGTCGTCACGAACTTCATCAACGGGACGGTGACGGTGTTCGACGTCGACAACGGCGTGCGCGTCGCGGAACTCCTCGTCGGTGCGCAGCCGAACGACGTCGTGTTCGTCGGCGACGGATCGAAGGCGTTCGTCACCAATCAGAACTCGACGACGGTTTCGGTGATCACCGGATTCGCGGTGGGCGACCTCGACGTCTCGGGGCCGACGACGCCGCGCCTCGGCGACACGGTCGCGCTCCTCCTCGACGGTGCGCGATTCGGCCGGCGAGTCGCGGTCCTCTACTCGGAGGCGGGCAATGATCCCACCGTGTTCCGTCACGGCGTCTCGTTCAACCTGAGCGCGCCGATCCGCGTCCTGCAGGCTGGCACCGCCGATCGCGCCGGCCGGTTCCATCCGCGCACCTACACGATCGGCACGAGCCCGAGCTTGATCGGCACCGCCGTCTACTTCCAGGGCGCGACGATCGATGCCGGCGCTTCCGTGCGAACGAGCAACTCGCTCACCGTGATCGTTCAGCCCTAGCGCGCCGCTCGTCTTGTCTCTCGGGGCGCTCGGCTGCCGTTCCATGGCCGACGCCCCGGGAGGACTCGTTCGTCGACCACGGCAAGATGCGGAAGCGGTCGCGATCGTGAGGGGCGCGCGCGAGGCACGTCACGCCATCGCAGGGCCGGCGCTTTCGGGACGGGGCGCGGTCCGCGACTCGGCAACCTCTTCGTGCTGGGCCGACGTCACGGCCAGCAGCGCCCCGCGCAGCGCGTCGGATTTCACCGGCTTCGTGAGCGTTGCCGCAAACCCCCGCTCCTTCGCCGCCACGGACCGAGTGGGCTCGAGCAAGCTCAGGAGCACGAGAGGAGTCTTCGCGATCGTCGAATCCAGTCGGATCGCGTCGGCGAGCCCGACACCGTCCATCTCCGGCATCTGCGAGTCGATGAGCGCGACGGCAAACGGACGACCCGCCTCGACCGCGCGATGAAGCAAGACGAGCGCTTCCGCGCCGCCCGACGCCGCGTCCGGCTCGCAACCAAACCAGCGAAGCGTTTCGACGAGATGGAGCCGTTGGCTCTCGTTGTCGTCGACCACGAGCAATCGAATCCCGGCGAGCGCCGGGCTCGGCACGATCGCCGAACGGTGACCCGCGTCGGCCCGGGCGAACGGAACGGTCACGGTGAACGTGCTTCCGACGCCGAGCTCGCTCTCGAATTCGATTTGGCCGCCCATCAGTTCGACCAGGCGTCGCGTGATCACGAGGCCGAGACCGGTTCCGCCGTAGTGTCTCGTGGTCGAACCATCCACCTGCGAGAACGCCTTGAACAGCCGGTCGCGTTTGTTCCCCGGAATGCCAATGCCCGTGTCGCGGACGCGAAAGTGCACGCGGATATCTGCGGCATCCCCTTCGTCCGCCCAGGCGATCAACGACACCTCTCCGCGGTCTGTGAATTTCAGGGCGTTGCCGAGCAGATTGAGCAGCACCTGCCGGATGCGAGTCGGATCGCCGCGAACCACCGACGGCGTGCTCGGGTCGACGGCGCAGATGAGTTCCAACCGCTTCTCCACCGCACGCGGCGCCAGGAGGTCGCCGATCGCTTCGACGAGCCGACGCACGTCGAACTCGATGGCCTCGATTTCGAGCTTGCCGGCCTCGATCTTCGAGAAGTCCAGGATGTCGTTGAGGACCGTGAGGAGCGATCGCGCCGATGCCTGGACGACGTCGACGCATTCGCGCTGCTCCGAATCGAGGCCGGTGTCCGACAGCAGACTGACGAATCCGAGAATCCCGTTCATCGGAGTCCGGAGCTCGTGACTCATGTTCGCGAGGAACTCGCTCTTCGCCCGGTTGGCAGCCTCCGCGGCATTCTTGGCCGCCTCCAAGTCCGACATTGCCTTCTTGCGTTCGCTGATGTCGCGGACGAACCCGCTGAACTCGAACGAACCGCCCGTCTTCACGGGACAAACCGTCACCTCGGCAGGAAACTCGCGACCGTTGCGATCCCGAGCCGTCACCTCGATCCGCCGATTGACGACACTCCCCTCGCCCGTCTCGAGGAAACTCGAGAGGCCCCGTTCGTGCGATTCGCGATAGCGTTGCGGAACGATCAGGTCCGACAAGCGGCGACCGACGGCCTCCGCACGACTCCACCCAAACGTGCGCTCAGCCTCGACGTTCCACCCGCTGACCTCCCCTGCCGCGTTCATCATGACGACCGCGTCGTGAGCCGAGTCGACGATGAGCCGGAACTTCTCCTCGCTTTGGCGCAGCTTTTCTTCCGCCTGTTTCCGATCGGTGATGTCTCGGAACACGAGCACCCAGCCGAGCACCGCACCGCCGCTGACGACGGGGTTGAGCACGTAGGCGACGGGTATCGTCGAGCCGTCGGCCCGGCGAATCTCGCAGTCCCACTCACGGTTCCCTTGGCCGCGTGCCACGGCCTCTCGCAACCCCAGAGTTCGATGGCTCCCGTCGGCCTCGCGTAAATCATCGGGCACGATGATCTCCCACACCGGTCGTTCGCGCAGATCGGACTCACGCCATCGAAGAAGGCGATCCGCCTCGGCGTTCATGAAGACCAAACGACCTTCGGGGTCGAGGACGTACAGCCCGTCGCCGATCGAGCGCATGACGATCGCGAGGTGGTTCGACTCCGCGGTGAGGCGGGAATTGAGCTCTTGCATCTCCGCCGACGAGACGCGCAGGGACCGCTCCAGCGTGTAGCGGTCCTGATCGGACTCGGTGTAGCTGCGGCTCACCCGTTCCAGGAGCTGCGCAAGAACCTCAGCCGAAGGCACGGCGGACACGTCTCCGATTCCGACCTTCTTCAGTTGACGTTGAAGGAGGGGATGGAGCACGCCGTCATGCCTCCTGGATCGTCGTGAGCGTCATGGTTTGGTTGTGAAGATCGCATCGACCGCTCGCGTAGGGCGAGATCTCGCCATAGGAATAGAAACCGATGAGCGAAGCATCACGCGGCAGCACATCGCTCACCGCTTCGATCTCCTCCTCCGTGCGTTCGCCGAGCACGAGACGGCGGCCAACGCAACTGATCGCAATTCCGAGCGTCGCGACGCCGTCCTGACATCGATCCCGGGTCGCGAGCGCGGCGGCGCCGGCGCCATCGATGAGCCGATCGAAGTTCGCTCGCATGAGCTGAACGAGGCTTCCCTGCGGGACGTCACCCGCGAACGTCATCGACTTCGTCGCCTCGTCGACCGACAGGATCGTGCGAACCAACTGTCGCTCGTCCTTCGAGCCCGATCGCAGCGCGAGAGGAAAGAGGAGCGCCGTCGACGGCAGGCCCGACGCGCGCTCACCGAGGTACGTCTTGTAGAGGGTGAGCGCCGGCTGGCCGTCCAATTCGTAGAGGACGTTGCCTGCGGATCGCGTCACGCGTCGCTCGGGCCCGAAGATGTCCCAGCCGCCCTTCGAGCCGTGGCCAACGCGCACCCGATCACCATAGATTCCGGCCGCACAGATGAACCCGCTGCGCGGCTCGCCGCCGTTCACGACCCACGTGCTCTTGAATCGAACGTCGTCGCCCGCGAGCCCGCCGGTGACGACCACGTCCTCCGGGAGCGCCTGGTTCATGCCCCGCACGAGCTCGCTTCCGTTGACGTGAATGCCGTCGGAAAAGAGAAGCACGGCGCGAAGCGACGGCTTCAACAGACGACGCGCGATGTCCTCCCCCGCGGCAAAGGAATCGGAGGCTCGCTCGACGGGTGCCGACGCCGTCGCGATCTCGGTTCCGTCGAAGCGACAGACCGCGGCCACGAGGCCGCCGTCCGCGAGCTTCGTGCCGAGGATCTCGCCGGACGTGGAGCATCCGACGACGTTCGATTTCGGATAAGCGCTCGAGATCGCTCGGACCTGCTCGGGATCACCCGCGAGCGCAGAAGAACCGAACACGACGACGAGCGTTCGTTCCGAGTCGAGTGACGGAAAGCTCTTCGTCGACCAGCCGGACTGCTCTGAAAACGAAGTCGTTTCGACGATCATCGACCTGCTCCTTCGCCCTTGCGGCAAACGCCACTGGTTCCCATGGACCCACAAGTGTTCTTCATCGGAACGATGCACCGATTGGCTTGAGGTCGATGCCGTCGCACCCTACCCCATCTCGGCGAGAAGCGGTCGGGCCGGCGCAATCGTCAGAACTGTGCGCCGGAGTGATAGGATCGCCCGCCCGGCGGCCGAAAGGATCGGCCCGAGAGCAGACAGGAGAACGATGATGATCGACGAATCGGCGAAACTCGTGATTTCACGGCGAGCATTGCTGCGCGGATTGGCTGTCTCGACGCTCGCGGCCGCGCTCGCACCGCGACGCCTGTTCGCACGCGACGGGGAAAGGCCGGTTCGACTCGGCACCGGCGCCCACACTTACGAGTGGGACCGGACGTGGCCTCGATTCCCGGAAGGAGTGGGGTTCGGCAGCACTCACGGGTCCGTCGTCATCGATGCCACGGGGCGCGTCTTCTGCAGCACCGACTCTGCGAACGCGATCATGATCTTCGATCCGGACGGTCGGTACGCGAAGTCGTGGGGCAAGGACCTGGCCGGCGGCGTCCACGGCGTCGCCATCGTCAAGGAGTCCGGAAAGGAGTTTCTCTGGCTCGCGCACGTCGGCCGGCACGAGGTGTTGAAAACGACGCTGGACGGCGAGATCGTGCTCCGCGTCGGGTATCCCGAGAAGTCGGGCATCTACTCGAAGGCCGACGACTACCGCCCGACGTCGGTCGCGGTCGCGCCGAGCGGTGACGTCTACGTCGCCGACGGCTACGGACTCTCCTACATTCACCACTACACGGCAAAGGCCGAGTTCCTGGCATCGTGGGGCGGCCCCGGAACCGAGGCGGGAAAGTTCCGGACGCCTCATGGCATCTGGGTCGACACCCGCCGTGAAACGCCGTCGATCCTCGTTGCGGATCGCGAGAACCGGCGCATCCAGACGTTCAGCCTCGACGGAAAGCCGATTGCCGTTCTCGCCGCCGACGTGCGGCGCCCCTGCAATTTCGATCAGCGCGGCGGGGACATCGCGGTCGCGGACCTCGAAGGGCGCGTCACGATCCTCGACAAGGACGACAAGGTCGTCACGCACCTCGGCGACCAACCCGATCCGAAGAAGCGCGCGCAGAATGGCGTTCCGCCCGCCGAATGGAAGGAGGGCGAGTTCATCGCGCCCCATGGCCTACGATGGGACGCCGCAGGCAACCTCTACGTCAGCGAGTGGCTCGCCGCAGGCCGAGTCGTGAAGCTCCGTCGGGTCTGACGCGAGCGACGACGCCGTCACTTCCCGTAGACGAGCAGGGTGAACGAGCCCGGCACCATCGCGGCACGCGGTCGAGGATTGTCCTTCGTCGCCGCGGGCGGCGATTCGAAGTCGGCGGTCACGACGAAGACCTGGTGTGTCGTCGGGTCGAGCGTCATCGTGCGGGCGCCGCGCTGCGTCGCGACGTTTTCCGCGACGGTGAACGCGTCGGGCGAGTCCTCGTGCACGACCGTGAGCGTTCCATCCCCACCGTTCGACGCGAAGGCGAACCCGGTCCCCGGATCGAACCCGCACGCATCGACTCCGCGGCCGATCGGCAGCGTGGTGATCAGCTTCCCGTTGTCGGCGTTCATCACGGCGATCTTCTCGTTGCCGCATCCCGAGAAGAGGCGACGGTTCTTCACGTCCATAGCGAGCCCACTCGGTTCCTCCCCGGGCGCGAGCGACCAGCGATTCGACACCGCCAGCTTCTTCGAATCGATCTCCACGACTTCGCTCTTGTCCTCGATGTTCACGTAGACGCGCCCATTGCCATCCGCCACGCCGAACTCCGGTTTGCCGCCGAGCGGAATCGTACCGGCGACCTCGCCCGTCGCTGCGTCGATGGCCGTTGCATCCTTGCTTCGACCGTTGAACGCGAACACGCGCTTCGAGGCGGGATCGAAGAGGATCGCGTCCGGATTGTCGCCCACTTTCGCTTGGCCGATCGCTTTCAAGGTCTTCAAGTCGAAGATCGTCACGTTTCCGCCCCGGCCGTTGCTCGTGAAGCCACGGCCGAGGTCAGGCGCGAGCGCGATGCCGTGAACGCCCGGCGTGTCGGGAATGTCGCCGACGACCGCGCCGGTCTCCGAGTCCACGACCATGACGTGACTCGATCTCGAAATGAAGACGCGGTGCGCGGTCGCGTCCGCGACCAGGTAGTCCCACGCGCCGTCTCCGCCGAGCTTGTACTTGTGCAGCAAATGATAGCCGGACGCCGCCGCCGTCCCGTCGGCCTGAACGATCGTGACATTAGCCATCCCCAACGAGATCATCACCGCAATCGCTCGCACGAACGCTTTCATCGTTGCTCCTCTCGCGACCGAGTGCACCCAAATGGCGAATGGAATCCCTGATCCCCAAGCGGCCGGCGAGTCTACTCCGAACCGGAGGCCGTGTCGACGAGTCGCGCGACACGACTCGGACTCCGACCGGGGTCGCGGCGTTCGCGCGAAATCGAGAGGAAATGCTCCGCAAACAAGCTACGATGCGTCACTTCCTTTGATTCAGACGCGCCCACGGTGGCGAAGGGTCTTCTGGCTCGGCTCGGTGCTGGAAGGCCGCACGTTCACTCGAGCCGGACAAGGCAGAACACATGGTCCGAAATCGCGGGCCCGAGAGCTTCTTGAAGCGTCAACGCGAGCAGTTCAAGCGCCGCAAAGCGGAAGAGAAGCTGGCCCGGCGCAAGGAACGCAACGCACAGAAGCGAGAATCGCCGCCGAACGCCGACTCCTCGGCGCCTCAATCTGCCGATGCGCCGCCTCCCCCCAACGAAAAGGACGGACCCGCGACGTGAGGCGATGACGTCTCCCCGACGCGGTGCGACATCGTTCGACGGTCGCCGCGAGCGCGGCGCACCGCCGCTCAGTCGACCGGGAGCCGTGAGAGAATCAGCGAATCATCACACCGACGTCGTCGCTTTGGAGGGTGCTGTCCGTCAACGACGTATCGATCGAGCCGTTCGGTCCCGCTGACATCACCCACACGTGTTCGCCCGAATAGTAGCCGTGCACGTTGACGATGTAGAAGCGACCCCATGGATCGATGGGCGAGTCCTGCAGGTACGGACCATTCCAGAGAGATCCGCCATTGGTCGTGCCATTGTTGAGGTAGCTCGCGAGCGTCGCCGATGTGCCGTCGTCGAACGGGTTCGCGGTCGGAGCGTTGCCCCGCGAATAGAGGAACGTGACCGTGTTGTTGCCGAGCGGACCCGTCGGCATGACCCGCGCGTCCTTGATGTACTGCGTCATCGCGAAGGCGATTCGCTGGCATTCCGCCAAGGCGCTCGCCCGGCTCGAGTCGTCGAGCTCGGACGAAACGATGGGGACGAGAATCGCCGCGAGCGCGGCGATGATCGCCACGACCACGATCATCTCGATGAGGGTGAAGCCACGCTCCGCGGGTCGATGACGGGAACTGATCACGGGCGAATCCTCCTGACGCAAGACGACACGCGCTGAAGGCGTTCTCCGGTCTTCGAGAAACTCGGAAGATCGCATGCGGTTTTCGTCGAGTGATGAGCGACACCGGCGACGTTCGGTCCATTCGCGTCGGGTCGCGGGAATCTTCGAGGACGACTTGCCTTCGGCACGGTGCAACGGATTCCGACCACGCGAGCGGAGTCGGCCTCACTGCCTTGAAGGAGAGTCTGGTGGGTACGTCCGACCACGATCGGTGTGAACTTCGGCGTGTCCACGAAATGACGCGCGAGAGTATACGCGAGTCCGACGGAGCGTCAAACTGGCGACGGCTCTCGACGCTCCAGCCCGTTTCAGTACGCCCAACGATGGGGATCTGCGGTTCAGATGTGCACACTCACGCATCGATCGGGCCGAGCGCAGGTCGCGGCTCATCGTCGACCCGACCGACTCGATCCAACGACGACGCGGCCATCCCACGCGTCCTGCGTCGGCCGGGTGCTAGAGTTCGCAGACCATGACGGACCCCAATCGATCGGCCCCGAGCGACGTACCCACACCGGACGTCGCTCCGCCGGGATCGCACGATTTGGACCGCTCAGCGAGCGCTCGCCTCGAGAAAGACCCTTTTACGCGCGCGTCCTTCTACCGCTATCACTGCTACACGAAGCACACGGTCGCGCAGCTCATGTCGAATGCTTGGAGTCTCGACTGGGACAACCAACCCGATCCGTTCCGGCGCTACGAGGGCGCGACGGTGGTCCCGCTCCCGCGGGATCTCTCCGTGAGCCGCGAGGACACCTTCGACGTTCTCCGTCGCTGCCAGGAACCGGAACTCCGCGAAGCGCACGAACGCCCTCCGGAGCCCGCTGGGCTTCGCTTCCTGTCCGAGCTTTTTTTCTACAGCCTGGCTCTCAGCGCGTGGAAGGAGATCGCCGGGACCGAGCATCGTTGGTCGTTGCGGGTGAACCCGTCCTCGGGAAACCTCCATCCCACTGAAGCGCACCTGCTGTGCCGCGATTTGCCGGACCTGTCGGCCGGGGTCTATCACTACGCCCCTCGCGAGCACGCGCTCGAGGCGCGGGCTGCGGGAGATGTCGTCGACGACTCGTGGCAGCTCGTCTCCGCCGACGACGATCCGGCACCGCCGGTGCTCATGGTCTTGACGAGCGTCTTCTGGCGCGAGGCCTGGAAGTATCGCCACCGCGCCTATCGATACTGCAATCACGACGTGGGGCACGCGGCGGCAGCCCTGCTCGTCTCCGCGGCAGCGCTCGGTTGGCGTGGCGAGATCCACGGTCGCTTCGCGGATGTGGAACTCGAACGGGCGCTCGGCCTCTCGGGAAGCGACGAGCGGCCGCTCACCATCGTCGCGCTGCGGCCATCGTATCGATCGATCACGGGGCGGCCGCGTCACGACCCGACGCGGACGGCCGAGTTTCGGGGAGTGCCGAATGTGCCGTCGCCCGAGGTGATCCCTTACCACGCGATCGACGACGTTCACGCCGCCGGAGCGCTGACGCTTCCCGCGGCACACGTGACGCTCCCTCGTCTTCCGTCGACCGCGTCGCGGCCTTCGTTCTTGAAACCCGTGGCCGCGCCCATCGTGATGAACGGAGTGGACGCAAAATCGAAGACGGGCGCCGGGCGGCCGATTCACTCGGTCGTTCGCCGGCGTCGATCGGCAGTCGATCACGATGGGATTGCATCGATGTCGCTCGCCGAATTCATGCTCGTTCTCTCGACGGCCACCCGCGGCGTTCCGGCGGACTTCCTCCGGGGAACGATGCCCGATGCGCACTTCCTCGTTCATCTCTACGCGTACGTTCATCGAGTTCGCGATCTTCACGCGGGTCTCTACTACTACGACCGCGTGTCGGAAGCGCTCACGCCCCTCTCGCTCGAAGACGAGCGCAACGCTGCGAGCGGGCTCTCGCTCGGGCAGGACATCGCGTCCGCGGCGTGCTTCGCGCTCTCGATGGTCGCCGATCTCGGGACCGCGTTCGCCATTCATGGCGATCGCGGCTATCGCTTCGTCCACCACGAAGCCGGTGCGATCGGCCAGCTGCTCTACCTCGGGGCCGAGGCGCTCGGGTTCCAGGCGACCGGCATCGGCGCGTTTTTCGACGACGACGTGAACCGTCACCTCGGATTGGGGGCGGGCTTCGAAGTGGTCTACCACTTCTGCGTCGGCCGAGCCGTCGACGATCCACGCCTCACGACGCGTCCGGCGTACGACTTCCCCGACCCTGCGCTCTCGACGTAGCGACCCGAATCGCCCTCGATCCGTCGCCGAATTGACGTGCGTGACCGGCGAGGGGACGTTCGCGACAAGGCTAGTAGTCCGAGAGACGCTTCGGCGGCAGCGCAACGCGAAGCGCGTTCAGCACGGCCAAGACGTCGATCACTTCCTGCAGCAGGGCACCCGCCACCGGCGACAGGTGTCCGGCGGCCGCAAAGAGCATCCCGACGACGCTCGCCGCCATCCCTCCGACGGCGCTCTGGAGGGCGATGGCCCGAAGCCTGCGGCTCAAATGGAAGAACTCGTCGACGCGTTGCAAGGAGGCGTCCATGATCACGGCGCCGGCAGCTTCGGTCGTGATGTCGCTCCTCTGTCCGAACGCGACGCCGACCGTCGCGGCCATCAGCGCAGGTGCGTCGTTGATTCCGTCGCCGAGGAAAAGCGTGTTCGCGTTTCGCGTCTCCGCGACGACGATGGCGACCTTGTCCTCGGGGCTTTGTCCCGCGAAAACCTCCGTGATGCCGACCTGCTCCGCGAGGTAGCGCACTTCGGTCTCGCGGTCACCCGAGACGAGCATCACGCGGCTGAATCGGTGCTTTGGCCCGAGGTGGCTCACGAACGAGTGGCTGTCGTCTCGCGGTCGATCGTGGAAGAAGTACGTCGCCGCGTAACGTCCGTCCACGAGCACGTGACACTCGAGTCCGTGGCTTTGAGGCGGAAGCCTCTTCTCGAACTCCAGGCCGAGCCGAGAGACCTGTCCCCTGCCGGTCACTTCGACGCGGCGCCCGGCGACGATGCCGCGAAGTCCTTCGCCGGGTCGCTCGCTCACCTCCGATGCCTGCGCCAGCCGCAGCCCATCGCCGCGAGCCGCCTGAACGATCGCGGAGGCGAGCGGATGCTTCGAATAGTTCTCGAGGCTGGCGACGAGCGCGAGCAGGTCGCGCGCCGCCCATGACGGATCGCAGACCTGATCGGTGAGCTTCGGGGCGCCGTAGGTCAGCGTGCCGGTTTTGTCGAGGATGATCGTGCGACAGGTCTCGATCTGCTCGAGGACCGCCGGGTTCTTGATGATGATGCTGCGCCGCGCCGCCAGCGAGATGGCGCCGATGATCGCGACGGGGATTGCGATCAAGAGAGGGCACGGCGTCGCGACGACCAAGACCGCGAGGAACCGCACCGGATCGCCGCTCGCCGCCCACGCGACGAGCGCCAAGGCAACGGCGATCGGCGTGTAGACCGCACCGAGCCGGTCGCCGAGGCGCCGCATCCTCGGCCGCTTTTGCTCCGTTTCGCGCATGACGTCCATGATCCTCGCGTACCGCGAGTCGACGGCGCGCCGCACGGCGCGAATGGTGAGCGCACTCTCCCCGTTGATCGCGCCGGACAGCACGTCCGATCCGGGCGCTTTCGACATCTCGAAGGGCTCGCCGGTCAAGTACGACTCGTCCATGACCCCATGACCGTCGACCACGACGCCATCGACGGGGCAGGTCTCGTGGGGATACACGACGAGGACGTCGTCGACGGCAACCGCATCGAGCGGTCCATCCTCGATGCGCGAGTCGCGCTTTCGGTGAGCGACCGACGGCATTCGCTTCGACAGCGCCTTGAGCACCGACGAGGCCTGCCCGAGGGCGAAGCTCTCGAGGGCCGTGCCTCCCGAGAGCATGAGGACCACGAGTACTCCCGCGAGGTACTCGCCGAGGATCACGGAAACGACGATGGAGATCCCGGCGAGGAGATCCGAGCCGAACTCGGCGCGAAGGAGCTTACGCGCGAGATCGAAGACGAGGGGCGCGCCGCCGACGAGCAGCGTCACGACGAGCGGCCACCGGTGAATCTGTTCTTCCAGACCGAGTAAGTAGCGAAAAACGAGGTGCGCCGCGATGCCCACGAGCGCGATCAGGGCAATCGCCGTTTCCTTGGACCCCGCGATCGGGAAACCGGCCGACGTCGCCCGCTGTCGAGCCATGAGCCAACGACGGTAGCATGCGTCGACCCCATCGCGTCAGTCGACGACGCCGATGCCGCCTCGCTCCGTCCAACCTCGACCTCGAGCGTGCACGACCCGAACCCATCGGTCGGAAGATTCCTCGATGCGCACGACCTCGCCCGCCTCGAGCTTGACCTGGATCGCGGTGTCGACGCGCGGCTCGGCGCGAAGCGCGATCTCCGGGGCGAGCACGACACCGTCGGGCGCAGCGGCGAACCATTGGAGCGCCGCGAGTCGGGCGCCGCCGGCGAGAGCAACGAGGACGACCACCGCCATCGCTCGGCGCGCGGCGCGACGGCGTCGCACGAGGACGAACCCCACGAGACCGACGGTCTCGAACCCGACGACGAGCGCGAAGAGTTCACGGGGCGTGATCCAGCCGATGAGCGATGCGACCGCGGTGAGGAACGACTCGCGCGACGGCTCGCCGATGCCGAGCCGCCGCTCCGCCAGGCGCAAATTGAACGTGACGCGCGGATCGCGCGGGATTCGCAGCTGCGCGCGCCGGTAATGGAGCGCGGCCTCGGCGAAACGGCCGAGCCGGAACGCGCAGTTTCCCATGTCATAGAGGATCGGACCCTGCGCCGATTCGGGCTTCGGCAGCTCGGACTGGAAGCGCGCGAGCGCCTCTCCGTAGAGTGCGTCATGATACGCGCGCTCCGCACGCTCGAGGTCGCCGGTGCCAAGGAGGAGCGCGAAGAGAATCGCGATCATCGACCACTCTTCGAAGTCTGAAACGCGGCTTCCAACTCGTCGACGACCCTTCGAATGGACTCGACGCCGAGCGCCGAAGCGCCGCTGCCGTAGCGCGCCGCCACGAGGCCGTCGCAAAGGCCCGCCGCGCGAGCCGCGAGCTCGGTGGGTATTCCCGCCGCCTCGAGGCGCGATCTCAAGTCCGGCGAGATGATCGACGCCGTCGGACATCGCAGACGCGCGGCAAGGAACTCGGCATACGCTTCCGCGACGTTCGCTCCGACTGCGCCGGCGCTCATGCGGAATGTCGCCGCCGCAGCGCGTGCGCGAACGCCTTCCGGATCGTTGCGCTCCCGCTCGCGCATTTGAATCCAGATCCAGAGACCCAGCGCGAGTATCCACGGTGCGCCGAGCCCGGCGACGAGGAGAGCCGAGGTCAGCGTGCGCGGCGCCCCACTCCACGAGAACGTCGCCACGGGCTCGATATCGAAGATGTCGTCCACTCCCGGGGTCGCGTGTGCCGGCCCGTCTCCCGGCGACTTCGGGTCCGCGTCGCGTGCAGCCCCGCGGACGTCGAGCGGAATCGGCTCCGTGCGCACGGTCCGGTACCCGCTCGGATCCCGAGTGTCGAAGAACGCGAGCGAGATCGACGGCACTTCCCTCACCGTCGTGACGAGCGGCGAGACGTCGTACGTGATCGTGCGGACGGCTTCCGCGGTGCGCTCGATCCTGCCGAAGACGTGAAAGCCGGCGATCGAGTCGAGTCCGGGCGCTTCGAAAAACGCGAGATTGCCATCGCCTTCGATGCGAAGCGTGAGCTTGAGGCTCTCGCCCGCACGAAGGCTCCGCGGTTCGGCCGACGCCTGCATCGTGAATCGCCCGACGGCGCCCGTGAACCCGGCGGGTCGACCGGGCTCCGGCAACGGTTCGACGTGGAGCGTGAGGCGCCGGCCGAACGCAAAGGCATCGTGTCGATCCGCGGGCACGCGGCCGGTCACGAAGTTCTCGTCGAACCGGGTCGCAAAGGCGAAGCGCAGCAGCGGCCCGGGAATCACCAAATCGCCCGAACGGGTCGGCAACCAGCGCTTCGTCGTCTCGAACACGACGAACGGACGGCGGTCGATCGTGCGATCCGCGGCCGGCGTCGCGACGGAGAGGCTGTCGTTGAGCGCGAACTCGAGATGCGCGCCCTCCACACGGCTCTTCGATTCATCCGCGAGTGATACGGCGCCGGGCAATTGCTCGAGCCAGCGCGCTTGCAATTGAACGGGCACGTCCATGCGCCGGCCGAAGAGCGGGACGACGCTGGTTTCGAGGAACCGGCGGTCGAGGCCGAAACGCAGCGTGAGCGGGATCGGCTCCTCGACGAAATAGGTGTCGCGTGGCGCCGTCACCTCGACGAACGCGTGGTCCTCGCCCTGCGGGTCGCGAACCTCGCCCTTCGGCCGCACGTGAATCGTCGCGACGAACTTCACTGCTGCCCCCGCAGGGGGCGGAAGCGAACCAACGGCCGAGCCGAAGGCGAAGGCCAGGGGCTCATACCCACTTCTCGCCGGTGAGCTTCTCGTAGCACTCCTGGTAGCGGGTGGCGGTGC
>JACOTG010000140.1 GCA_016178505.1 Planctomycetota bacterium | reverse complement strand
GTTCCAGATCAGCGACCGTCGCCGGAGTCGTCGTCGCTCTTTTTGGCTCGTTCCCCGCCGGGCTTCGCGCCGCCACCGCGATTCCTGCGCGCCTTGGGATTCGGCCCCGGCACTGTCCCCGGGCCGACCGACTTCAGGATCTCGCGCGCCCGCTCGCAGTTCGGATCGAGGTCGAGCGCGCGTTGCGCCTCGTCGCGAGCGAGCGCCGGTAGCTCGCGCTCGGCGTAGACCTCCGCGAGGCCTACGTGGATTCGTGGGTCGGTCGGCAGGAGAGTCTCCGCCTCGAGATACTCGCGAAGTGCCTCGCTCTCGCGGCCCTGACGATGGAAGGTCTCGGCCACGAGGAAACGGATCTCTCCGTCGGCCGGGAATGACTCGCGCGCCTTGTCGATGAGGCGATTCGCTTCCTTCCAGTCCTTTCGCGCGAGCGCCGTTTTCAGGAAGTCCGAGATCAGGCCCCGGTCGAGCGGACGGAAGAGGAGAGCCTCGCGCAGGTGCGTTTCCGCTTCCGCGAGCGCGTTCTGCTTCGTCGCACGCTCGGCGAGCTTGGCGTGAACGTCTGCCTTCCCGGGGTGGAGCATGACGATCGTGCGTTCTTCCGATTCGAGAGCCTTCGCCGCGTCGTCGCCGAGCCGCTCTAGAACGCGCATCAGCTCCAATCGACCGTGAACGTAGAACGGATCGATGTCGCGCAGACATCGCTCGAGGACGGCTCGCGCCTCCTCGAAGTCGCCTTGATTCTCACGGACGCGCGCGAGCACGAGCGATCCTTCGGGACGCGTCGGGAAGTCGCGTACGAGGTCGTTCGCGACGAGCTCGATCTCTTCGATGGGCGGTCGACTCGGGACGTCCAGCAATCCCGGCGAAGCGTCGCTTTTCGACGAACCCATCTTGCGGAACAACGCGGTCACGAGCTGAAGACTCGTTCGTCGATCCGACGGAGCAAGGCGACGGGCTTCGCGGAGTTGTTCGATGGCGCCGTCGAGGTCGCCCGCGGATTGGAGCGCGCGCCCGAGACTTCGGTGGAGCGACGTCAAGATGGGTGCGCTCGCGCCTTCTCGTTCTGCGATCTCGACCGCGGACTTGAAATACGTGACGGGTGCCTTCGCGATCAGTCCCTGCTTGCGCGCCTTCGCCGCAAGCGCGCCGAGAGCGGCTTGAACGTCTGCGGATTCCGCACACGAGTCAGCGGCCTGAACGAGCGAACCCCATGCGTCCTTGATTCGCCCCGCTTCGGCGGCGAGGTAGGCGCGCCGGACGTAGGAGGGCGCGTGGTCGCGATTGCGCACGATCGCCTCGCCGAGGAGCTTTCCTGCGAGAGGACGGTTGCCGCGCTCGATCTCGAGGTTGGCGAGCAACAAATAGGGGAGCGGATGCCCGGGCACGAGACGCTGCAGAGCCTGCGCCTCGCGAACGGCGAGACCGACCGTGAATGGGCTCGAGCGAAACGCGAGCGCGCGTGCGAAGCGGGTCGCCGCATCGGTGGCGATGGACTCGTTTGCCGCGAGAAGACGCAAGAAGCTGGCGAAGTCACGTCGCTCGTCACCGTCGGACGTTTGCTGCGCGAGCGCGACCGCATCCTCGGGCCGTCCTTGAAGGAGACGAATGCACGCCAGTGTCGCTTGAACCGCGCGACCGCCCCTGAAGTCCTGTCGAGCGCCTTGGATTCCCACGGCGCCGTCGTCGGGGTCGAGCGCGAACGGATTGGCGGGCGACTCGAGCTGCGCTTGGCAAGCGGCCGCCGCTCGCGCGTAGTCCTTTTGCTCGATCGCGACGAGTGCGAGGCATTGCGCCCGCATCGGATCCGAGACGAACGCAGCCGCGGGTTCGAACGCAGACTCGACGCCGTTCCAGTCCTTCGCCGCGAAACGGAGAAGAGCGAGTGCGGCACGCTCGTCGCCGGTCAGCGACGCGGGCACCTCGCTGGCGAGCCAATCCGCGGGGTGGACGACGAAGCGCGCACCCAAGATCTCGTAAACTTGGTCGCCGGCCATCAGCGCGAGACGACAGCGCAGGGCGTCGAGGCCGAAGATCGGGCCCTTCTTGTCGAGCCTCTTCTCGATCTGTGCGAAGCGTTTCAAGACGCCTTTCCTCAGCTCGTCGGGGAGGACCAGGGCGATGCCGCGATAGACTGCGGGCTCGTCGAAGTCGAGATTGAGCGTCTTCTTGTAGGCCTGGCTCGCCGCGCGAGATTGTCCCGCCAGACGGTGCGCCTCGGCGATCTTCAGTCGGGCCTCGGTGAGCGTCGGATCGCTGGCGATCGCGGCCGTCCATTCCTCGAGCGCCTTGCGTCGATTGCCGATCCGGTCGGCGACGTCTCCCCAGATCAGATGGAGCTCGCCGAGGTCGGAAGTACCGGCGAGGCCGTAACGGCAGTGGGCGAGAGCGATCGGATAGTCGCCACGGTCGAAGAAGAAGCGCGCGAATACGGCCGGGGCGCTTCCGTGGTCGCCTTCGCGCTGCAACTGGCGGGCGGTGGCGATGACGTCGTCGACGTGACCGGCCGCAAGGTGTTCGCGCAGGAGCATGCGGAGAGCTTCCTCGCGCTGGGGCAGAAGGTCGATCTTGCCGACCGAGTTCTGAAGGAAGTACTTGAGTGCCGGAACGGCCTCCGGATCGTGTCTCAGGGAATAGACTCGCGCAAGACCGAAACGCGGGAGAGGAAGCTCCGGAGCCTTTTCGAGGAGCTTGCGGAAGATCTCTTGCGCTTGGTCGAGGTTTCCGTCGGCGATCGCGATCTCGCCCAGGAGGCATTGGACGTCGGTCGACCGCTCGCCCTGGACGGGCAGAGCCTCGATCGTCTTTTTCGCGCGTGGTGGATGTCCTTTGCTCGCGTAGAGACGCGCGAGCGCGACGGAAAGAGGCTCGGACGTCGGATCGCGGCGAAGTCCCGCTCGCAGTTGGGCGACACCGCGCGAGAACTTTCCGACTTGAATGAGCACGCTGCCGAGGTCGCCGTAGCAATCGGGCAGCAGCGGCTGAAGGGCGATGGCCTGTGCGAACGACTTCTCGGCTCGCCGAGGATCGCGGGTCGCCACGAGTGCACGGCCGTAGAGGCGCTCGGCAACGTACGAATCCGGATTCGCCTCGAGCAGCACGCGTGCTTCCTTCAACGCCTCCGCGTAGACACCGCGCTTCGAGTCGTTCGGGGACGTCGACGTCGGGTCATCGGAGTCACCGGTCGACGCGGACGCGTCGCCGCCCTTTCCGGATGCGCCGGATTCGAGGAGCAGCTCGACGAGCCTCCGGCGAGCCCAGCTCTGGCTACGGTCCCGAGCCAACACGCCTTTGGCGTCGTCGATCGACTGGATGGCCGGCGACCCGGGCGGCCGGTCGAAGCGTCGCTCTTCGAAGCTGCGCAACTTCGCCTGCAATGCGAGATCGTCGGGATGGATCGCCAGGAGAGATTCCACCTCGGCCTGTGCATCGTGAAACCACCCGATCCGGGAGTAGAGATCAGCGCGGAGAATGCGGGCCTCGCGGTTCTCCGGATCGCTGCGGAGGCAACGCGACACGGCAGTGACCGCCGCATCCTCTTTGCCCGGCTGCTTGGACAAAGCGCGCGCCAGCGCCAAGTACCCGTCCGAGAAGTCCGCGAACGGGCCGGTGAGACCCTGGCGGATCCATTCGACGGCTTGGTCGATCCGATCCGCGCGGCCCGTGCGCTCCGCCTCGATGCCGCGGAAGAGATTGCCGGCCGGGTTGTCGGCGTCGAGCTTGTGGAGCGCCTTGGCCTCGGCGCTCATCGCCTCGAGTTCGTTCGACTCGAAGTAGTAGCGACACAGTCGAACGTGGGCCTCGATGGCATCGGACTTCAAGACACCCTTCGACTCGAGGACGTCGTTCATGTGGCGGATGGCTTCCTGGAGGTTGGCGTGCCTTTCTTTGTCCTGGATCTCTTTCTTGCCGGGCTTGTTCGCCTTCGCCGTCGCCTTTCGAGGCGCCTCGCTCTCATCCGCGTCACGGGCTTCGCGCTTTTCGGGTTTCTTGTCCGACTTCGTGCCCTTGTCCGCGTCGTCCTTCTTGCGGCCGGTCAGGAGGTCGGCGAGAAGGAATCGAGCTCGCGACTTGTCTCGGCGAATACGGGTGAGCTCGTCCGGCTTTCCATGGTCGGGGATTTCGAGGAGGCGCTTGCACGCTTCCTTGGCGTTTTCCTTTTGACCGACGGCGGCGTAGAGCTGAGCGAGGCCGAGGTGTGCCGTCGAGAGGCTCTGGTCGAGGTCGAGAGTGATGGCCTGCTGAACGGCGGACTTGGTGCCCTCGAACGCCTTTGCCGCGCTCTGCGCATCGGCGGCGAAGGCTCCGATGCCCGCAAAATCCCGAGTTTGGAGCTCGGCGAGGACGTCGTTGAGGTCGTTCTTGAAATTGTCGCCGTAGATTGCCGAGTGCAGGGCGCGTTCGATCTTGGCGCTCTCGTCGGGTCCGAACCCATCGGCGAGAAGCTGGCGGCAGTTGAGCGAATGGGCGAGGAACTGATTGAGGTGGATCGTCGCCTCGAGCTCGAACGCCTCGTCGTTGTTCGGTTGTTTCTTGACGAGCTGCGTGATGAGGTCGGCGCCGGCGTCGAGAAGATCGAGTGCCTTCGTGGCATCTTGGCGTGCGAGACGCGCGCGGCCTTCCTCGAGATAGGCGTCTGCGTCGTAGTAGTAGCCGTCGGAGAGCGAAGGTTCGCGCTGGCGGTACTCGGCGAACGCTCGGTGCGCTTTCTCGTAGTCGCGGTGCGCGGCGTAGGCTCGGCCCAGGTAGTTACGAGCCCGCGTCTTCTGCGGATGATCGCGGACGCATCGCTCGAGGCGCTCGATCGCGCCCCGGATGTCGCCGTTCTCGAAGGCTCGGACACCCGCTTCTTCGGGGTCGGAGCGCGAGCATCCCGTCCCGATGGCGAGTATGAAGAGAACGGCAGCGGCGAGCCAACCGGGCGGGATGCGAACGGAGAGAGGGACACCGCGGCGACCGGAGTCGCTCACGATCGAGGGCACTTCGATGGACGTCGTCACATCCGCTGCTTTGACACGGGAGATCAATCGGTCAGGAGTCCGTACTTCTTCATCTTGTTGAACAGGGTCGTGCGGTTGACCTGCAACATCTTCGCGGTCTTCTGGCGGTTCCACTTGTTGGCGCGGAGCGCGCGCTCGATGATTCGTTTTTCCGGGTCCTTCAGCGCTTCTTTCAGCGGAAGGATGCGATCGTCGGGCTGCTCTTTGATCTCCTGCGTCTGGAGGTTCGGGGGCAGGTCTCGCGGCAGCACCGGCCGATTCACGTCTTTCGCGAGCACCACCGCGCGCTCGATCACGTTTTCGAGCTCTCGCACGTTTCCGGGCCAATGGTAGCTCTGCATGATCTTCAAAGTCTCTTCGTGGATCCCCGTGAAGACCTTCTCGTTCTCCTTGCTGTAGTGGTCGAGGAAGTACTCGGCGAGGAGCTTGATGTCGCCGATGCGCTCGCGCAGAGAGGGCAACTGGATCGACACGACGTTGATGCGGTAGAAGAGGTCCTCGCGGAAGTTTCCCTTCGCGACTTCCTCTTCGAGACTCTGATTCGTCGCCAAGATGATCCGGACGTCGACCTTGATCGTCTCGTGCTGGCCGACGCGCTCGAACTCCTTGTCCTGGAGGACGCGGAGGAGCTTCACTTGCAGAGCCGGCGTCGCGGTCGAGATTTCGTCGAGGAAGATCGTGCCGTTGTCTGCGAGCTGAAACTTTCCGACCTTGTCGCGAAACGCGCCGGTGAACGAGCCGCGCACGTGTCCGAACAGCTCGGACTCGAGCAGGGTTTCGGGGAGGGCGCCGCAGTTCACTTCGACGAACTTCTGCTTTGCGCGGCCCGAGTTCTGATGGATCGCGCGCGCGATCATCGTCTTTCCGGTTCCGCTCTCGCCCGTGACCAACACGGTCGCTTTCGTGTCGGCGATGGTTTTGATCGTCTCGAAGATCTTCTGCATCTTGTAGTCGTGGGCGACGATGTTGTCGAAGTGGAACTTCTCGCCCAGGCGCTGACGCAACGACTCGTTCTCTTGCATGAGGCGCTGCTGCTCGAGCGAGCGTTCGATGATGAGCTTGATCTCGGCGTCGACGAGCGGTTTCGTGATGTAGTCGTACGCGCCGAGCCGCATGGCCTCGACGGCGTTCTCGATCGTTCCGAAGCCCGTCATGAGGAGGATGATCACCTCCGGGTAGCGCCCCTTGATCTCCTTCAGGAGCTTGAATCCGTCGATCTCGGGCATGTTGATGTCCGTGATCACGAGGTCCACCGGCTGATCTTTGAGAACTTGGAGTGCTTCGAGTCCGTTCGACGCCGAGCTGACCTCGTACTTCTCGAGACGCAGCAGCTCGGACAGGGACTTCAGGATGAGAGGATCGTCATCGACGACCAGGATCTTGCCTCTCGCCATGTCTTCGCTTTCTGCTCGCGGCGATGTTCCGTTCCGATCCGGAGGAAGGCCCCGCGGCTCCATAGCTATCGAGAAAATTCGTCGTTCGGTTTAACGGTTTGGACGTGACGCTCAGCGTTTGCGCGGAACGCGAACGAAGAACGTGGTGCCTCGGTCCACCTCGCTGGAGAGGTCGATGGCGCCGTTGAACTTCTCGACGATGCGAGCGCAGATCGCGAGGCCGAGGCCGGTGCCCTTGCCGACGTCCTTGGTCGTGAAGAACGGCTCGAAGATCTTCCGCCGGTCCTTCTCGGGGATGCCGCAGCCATTGTCGACGAAGCGGATCTCGACGACGTCGTCGATTCCTTCGGCCTCGATTCGTAGACGGCCGTCGGGACGGTCGCCGATCGCGTCGAGCGCATTCTTGATGAGGTTCGTGAATACCTGGATGAGTCCCGCTGGGACCGCCAGCGTTTCGTCGGGAACCGAAATGTCGACGACGATCTTGCTGCTGGCGTTGGCGTGGCGGACCTGGGCCGCCGCGTCGACGAGCATCGGGTGAAGCGCTTTGGGCTCGTTCTCGACGACGAGATTGCGCGAGAATCGCAGCAGGCTCCTCACGATGTCCGCCATGCGCACGAGCCCGGTCTTTGCCTCGACGAGGTACTCCCGCACGGAGTCGCCCTCAGGAAGCTTGTCGATGGAAAGGTTCACGAAGCGCAGGACCCCGTCGAGCGGGCTGTTCAGCTCGTGCGCCACGCCGGACGCGAGACGGCCGATGACGGCGAGCTTCTCGGAAGTTGCAAGCTTCCGCTTCAGCTCTTCGTTGTGCCGACAGACGGCTTGGTGTTTCATGGCTTTCTCGACGACGCGCGCCATGTCGTCGGTCCCGAACGGCTTCGTCACGACGTCGTACGCACCGTCGCGCATGTACTCGACGGCTTCCTTCACCGAGCCGCGTCCGGTGAGCGCGACGACGACCGTGTCGGGGGAGAGCCGCGAGATCTCGCGCAGGAATCGATCGGCCTCGAGGTCGGCCTGCGCGAAGTCGACGAGCAGAAGGGCGACGGGGAACCGCTCCAGTGCATCGGAAGCGGCGGCGCTCGTCTCCGCGCACGTCACGCGAAAGCGATCGTTCGGGAAAATCTCGGCGAGCGCTTCTCGCGTTTCCGCGTCATGATCGAGAACGAGGATTCGGACGCGCTCGTCGGCGACGCCGGGCCGGATCGGGATCGCGCTGGATTCAGTCATGGGTCGTGGATCTCCGGGGTTGGCGTTTCGCGAGCCCTCGAAGCGGGTCGACGACGATGTCGTCACACGGGCTCTGGCGTTCAGCCGTCGGCGGCAGATGTCCCCGCTCTTCTTCGGTATTCGCTTGGGTTCGCTTGAGCCGCGTGCCGAAGGACGGGCCGATACGAGTCCTTGACGCGATTCGAGACAGGCGCCATCGTGAGCGCCGGGTGCGAAAGGCGACGACGATGGTCTTCCCGCAACTCTTCTTGCTCCTTGCCGTCTCGGCGAACGAGCCCCCTGGAGCCACGACGCTCGACGTTCCCGTGGTCATCCGCGAGGACGCCGGGGTTCCGCGGCGCGGTGAGCCAGTGACGTGCGGCGTTCCCATTCCTCGCTCGGCAAGCGTTCGCGATCCCGCGACGCTGCATTTGGTCACGTCCGACGGAAAGAGCACGATCCCTGCGCAGTTTCGAGTGCTCGCACGCTGGGATGCGCCCGCCGCGGATCCTCGGGCGTCGATTGCCTGGGTCACGGTCGACTTCGACGCGACGCTCGCCGCGTCCGCGCGCGCCGAATTCCGCGTTCACACGGTCACCGGCACTCAAGCTCCGGAGGCCCGCCGCATTCCGATGGTGCCTACCGGGATTGCCATCGAGGACGGCGCTACGAGCCTCGTCGTCGACACGGGCGCCGCGCGATTCGTCGTGCCGAGGAACCATCTCGCGCTCCTGGAACAGGTCGAGTTGCCCGGCAACAAGCCAGACGATCCCATTCGATCGGCGCTTCGATCGCCGGCCGAGCTCGTCGTGATGCCGGACGGCGACGGCGCGCCGATCCGCTCGAGTGCGAACCCCGGGACCGTCGAGGTGATCGACCAGGGCCCGATGCGCGCAACGGTACGCATTCGCGGACGCATGCCGGCGGGCGACGCTGCACCCGCATACAAAGGAGCGCTCGACTACATCGAAATCGACGCTCGCCTCCGTTTCCAAGCCGGGTCCGCTCGCGTACGTGCCGACGTCGCGATTCGCAATCCAGACAAGAACGTCACGGGCGATGCGCACAACGGCGGCAAGGAGGTGGCGCATCGATTTCGCGACGCTTCGGTGCGGGTGCCGCTCGCCCTCGCCGGCGATTCGGTCGTGTCGTGCCCGGACGTGAAGGGGCAGACGAAGCTCGCTGCGGGCGATCGATTCGTGCTCTTCCAGGCGTCGAGCGGGGGGCGCGCGGCCGGCGCGGCGAAAGACAACTGCCCCGAGTACGCCTCGCCCTTCGACGGTTTCCAGGTGCGGTTGGATGGAGCCCCTGCGGCGCGGCCACCCCTCGCGGCAGGGAAGCGCGCGTCGGGCGCGGCCGCGATCGGCGACTCGAAAATCGCGTTCGGCGTCGGACTACGTGACTTCTGGCAGTCGTTTCCGAAGTCGATTCGGCTGGGCGCCGACGGCGTCGCTGACGTCGCGCTGTGGCCGCGCGAATGGCCCGTGCCGCACCGGCTACGCGGCGGCGTGCAGAAATCGCATCGGATCATCCTCGACTTCCGGCGCGCGGAGGACGGCGGCGCACCGGCAGCGCTGGCGTCCATCGATGCGATGACGCGCGCGCCGCTGATCGGAGCGGCGACGCCAGAGGCGATTCGCGACAGCGAGGGACTCGGCTGGATCTCGGTCGCCGACTTCGAGCACTTCCGTTGGTACGAGACGTCTGCGAAAGCCGTCATCGCGTATGACGCACGTGCAGGAAAGGACGTGGCGCGCCAAGGCGACGTGTTTCGCGAGATGGAAGACAAGGACGAGTACGGCTGGATGCATTGGGGCGACCACTATCGCGAGGGATCGAAGAGCCTGCGGTACTGGGGAAACGGCGAGCTCGACTTCGGCCTTTGCGTGCTCTGGCAATGGGTGCGAAACGGCGATCGCGATCGACGCTTTTTCGACGTCGGCGAGGCCGCGGTGCGCCACCTCGCAGACGTGGACGTCTACCACACCGACCGCGACATCTGGTGGGCCAATCACGGCGTCCGCAAGCACGACGCATCGGGCACGACCGACCACACACGCGCGCCGAATCTGAGCCACTTCTGGACGGGTGGACTCACCACGTACTGGTTTCTCACCGGCGACGATCTCGCGCGCGACACGCTCCTCGAGATCGGCGGCTGGCTTCGAGCACGCGAGCACGATCCGAAGGGAAAGCCGGGGATCCTCGAGTATGGCGGGGAAGTCCGCAGTCGCGGGTGGGCGATGCAGGCGGCGCTCGACATCTACCGCGTGACCGGCGACGCCGCATGGATCGAGTTCGCGGGCCGTGTGTCGCGCGCGATGGTGGAGGGATGGATGTCCCCCGACGGCCTCCTGCCGAACAGCCAGGGCCTCGTCGATCCGTGGATGACGGGCTACGTAACCGAGGCGCTCGGCCGATACCTTCTCGCGCGACGCGCGCGCGGCGAGAGTGACCCCGGCGCCGAACGCACGATGCAGCGCCTCCTCGACACGATCGCGTCGCGCGCGTGGCTCAAGAATGCCGGCGCCGTCGCGTACGTCCTCGACCCCAAGGGAGTGAAGCCGCCGGGCCTCTCGTCCAACCTCTCGGCGACGCAGTGTGACGGCTTCGCGTACGGGTTCGAGCTGTTCGGAAAGGCTGCGTATCTGCGAATGGCCAAGGCGTGCTTCGATAGCGGGCGCGGGCTCCAGCGCTATCCCTACTACTACTCGACGACGTTATCGACGCCGGCGAAGAACGCCGGTTTCAAGCTGCGGTTCGGACAGGCGTGGATGCACCTCGCGGAGCGGCTCTACGCCGATCACGTGCCGCCGCGCGTCACGGCCGTGGCGGTGGTGCCCGACTCCGTGACGGCGTCGAGCGCGCGCGTTCGCTTCGACACGGACGAACCGGCGCTCGCGAACGCGAAGATCACGGGCCCTGGCGCACCGGCGACGCATGTGAGTCGCGCATTCACGGCGGGCACGCACGAGATCGAGATCTCGAGCCTTCAACCCGACGCGTCCTATTCGATGGTCATCGAGGTGACCGATCCCTCGAAGAACAAGTCGAAGCCGATCACGCTCGACGTTCGCACGCACCCGTAGCCGAATCGATCGGACCAACGCGAGCCGCTTTTTTGACTCGCCCTCCCGCTGGGCTATACTCCCGCGCGTCGGCAGGTGGGCGGAGCCGACGGATCCACGTCAAGACGACAGCCACAGTTCACATCGACCCCTCGCCGGTTCTCCGGCGTGCGGGAGCGCTTTCGTTTGGGCGTGGTCTCACTCGGACGTACCGACTTCGATCAAGGCAAACCCTCGGAAACGAGGGGACGCAAAGCTACAGGGCCTAAAACCGCCGAGCGCGGTCAGGGCAGCCAGTTGCCGGAGCCTCGAATCTCGCCCCGCCGCAGCTCCGTCGACCGCGCGCCCCGATCCCTCGTCGGCATTCGGAGGGAACACGGATGCGCGTTCTCGTCGCACTCTTCACTGCCGGGCTGATGTCCGCTCTCGCGATGCCGGCCGTCGCCGACTTCACCCCGATCCCCCTGACGATTCACGAAAACGCGGGCGTTGCGCGCTCGCTCGACCCCGTGACGACCGGAGTACCCATCCCGCGTGAGGCCGGTCTCCGAGACACGAGCCGATTGCGCGTGGTGTCGTCGAACGGCAGCGAGATGGACGCTCAGTTCCGCGTGCTCTCTCGTTGGTACGCCGCAACCGAGGACGAGTCGGCTCCCATCCGGTGGCTTCTCGTCGATCTTCAAGCAAACGTTCCCGCGAACGGAACCGCGCAGGTCGTACTTCGTGACGACGGTCCGCAGGGCCCGATCGCAGCGCCGCTCGCCGTGACGGACGGACCACGCGGAGTGGTGGTGTCGACGGGCGCCGCGACGTTCCGGATTGCTCGCGACAAGTTCAACCTATTCGACGGCGTCGGCATCGACGCCGATCGCGACGGCCAGGTCGACGACGAGCTCGTCCCGGAGCACTCGGAAGGCGGTCTGGTCGTCGAACGAGAAGATGGCAGCACGTATCGCTCGACGGGTGACGGGCCTCCGACGTCCGTTCGCATCGAGGAGCAGGGCCCGATGCGCACGGTGGTGCGGGTTGACGGTCGCCTGCGAACGCAGACACAAAACGACGCGTACAGCGGTGCGCTCGACGTGCTCGAGTACACGGCTCGCTACCACTTCTATCGCGGCAAGAGCAATGTTCGCGTCGTCTTCACGCTCCGGAACCCCGACCGCGTGAAGGCGATCGACTTCCACGCCGGCGGCGCGGAGGTGTTCCACTCGTTCAACGATGCCACGCTGCGCCTACCCGTCAGCCTCGGCGCGAACAAGAGCTTCACGTTCGTCGGCGACGGCGTGTCCGAAGGCGCGCTCGTCGGCAGCGATTCCGCAGAGATCTATCAGGACTCGAGCGGTGGACCGAGCTGGGGCCCGGCCTCGGACGGCAGCCCCTACTGGTCGACGACGTTTCAAGGCTACCGGGTCGCGACCGCGACCGGCGCATCGGCACCGATCGTCGACGCGGGACTGCGCGCGCTCGGTGTCGGAGATGTTTCCGACGAACGCGCCGGCGTCGCCGTCTCGATGCGCGACTTCTGGCAGAATTTCCCGAAGGGCATCCGGGTCGACCCGGCCGGTGCGATCGAGATGAGCCTCTTTCCGCGCGAGTGGGCGTCGGCGCACCGCCTGCGCGGCGGCGTGCAGAAGTCGCACGACCTCCTCTTCCAATTCCACTCCGGAACGGCGCGCGCGGCTTCGGTCGAATCGACGGCTCGCGCATTCCAGGCGCCGCTCCAGGCGCTCGCGACGCCCGAGACCTACCGCGACTCGCATGCGCTCGGCTACTTCTCCGTCGAGGACCCGTCGCCCGACTTCCGCAACTACGAAGAGGGGATGGAAGCCGTCATCGAGTATCACGGCGGGCGCACGGACATTCAGGGCGACATCTACCGCGAGATGGAGGAGAAGGACGAGTACGGCTGGCTCAACTGGGGCGACCACTATCGCGCCGGCTACAAGGCTCTCCGTTACTGGGGAAACAACGAATTCGATTTCTCGTGGATCCTTCTCCTCGGCTACGTTCGCCGGCCGGCCCACGACGTTCGCTATTGGGAGCTCGGCCAGGCCGCGGCGCGTCATCTCATGGACGTCGACATCTATCACACGGGCCGCGACATCTTCTGGGCGAACCATGGAATGAAGAAGCACGACGCGTCCGGCAGCATCGATCACGGACGCGATCCAAACCTGAGCCACTTCTGGATCGACGGACTCATCCTCTACTACTGGATGACCGGCGACGAAGCGGCGCGCGATTCGATGAACGAGATCGGGCAGTGGTTGAAGAACCGCGAAGAAGATCCCGTGCACGCGCCCGGCCTCTTTGCTTACGCGGGTGAGATTCGAAGCAAGGGCTGGGTCATGAGTGCGCTCACCGGTCTGTTCGAATGCACGGGCGACCACTCGTACCTGGAGCTGGCCAATCGATTCGTCGCCGCCGAGGTCGTACCGCGAGTGTCGCCGGAGGGTTGGATGTCGAACTCGATCGGCCTCGTCGATCCATGGATGCACGGCTACGTGACCGAAGGGCTCGGCCGATATCTCATGGTCGCGGGCGCTCTCGGCGAAGGCAGCGACACATACCGCGACGCGCTTCTCCGCATTTTGAACTTCCAGATCACGATGGCGTGGGACGAATCGCGCGGCGAGATGGCCTACACGTGGGATCCGGCGACGCACTCGGCGATCAGCTTCTCCAGCAATGACTCGCAAACCGCGGTGAACGGCATGGTCTACGCCTACTTGATCACCGGCGGCACGCGCTACATCGAGTGGGCGCGCCGATGCTACGACTCCTACTACCACTATCGCGGATATCCCTACTACTACTCGATCACGCTGCAGACGCCGGCCAAGAACGCCGGATTCCGATTGCGGTTCGGGCAAGCGTGGATGTGGCTGGCGCAAACGGAAAGCGTCACCGGCGACCGACAGCAGCCGTTCATCGAAGACGCGCGCGCCGAAGACGTTCGCTGGACGCATGCGACGCTTCGATTCCGCACGAACGAGCGCGCGAACGCGATCGTGGAGTACTGGCCGGACAATGGCCCGCATACGACCGCGCGCCAAGGGACGTTCTATCGGGATCATCACGTTGTCGAGTTGTGGAACCTGACGCCGGGCACCACCTACCACTTCACGGTGAACAGCGCCGACCTCGCCGGCAACGCGGCGACCCCCGCCTCGGGCTCGTTTCGCACGACGGATCCGGACGTGACGCCCCCCGTGATTTCCGAATTGAACTTCGCCGGAAGCGCGCAACGGCACGCCCGCGTCCGATTCACGACTGACGAAGCCTCCGTCGCTCGAGTCGAGTTCGGCGCGACCGCGGCTTACGGTCAATCGGCGTCCGATTCCACCGACATGGCGCGCCAGCACGAGATCGACTTCCCGGTGCAACCGGACACCGTGTACCACTTCCGCGTTCGCGCCACGGATCGATGGGGCAACTCGTCGACGTCCACCGACGACGTCTTCCGGAGCGCGGCGCGCGTCAAGATCCCGGTCGCCGTCGATGCGCACTTGAAGGCGAACTACGGCGGCACTGGCGTCTACACCAACGGATCGATCGAGGTGCGGGACAACGCGGGGCTCCACTACGACGGCTTCCTCTGGTTCGATCTCCGCACGATTCCGCCGGACGCGACGATCGTGAAAGCGAGCCTGCAGATCACGAAGCAAAGCTCGGGAGCCTGGTCACCGACGGTCACGTTGCGCGGCGTGGTTCGCAACGCCAATTCGCTCGAGGTCCAGTATCCGTCGCTGGGCTTCGATCCCGAGGACATCTGCTATGCCTACCGCGACAAGTCGGCTCAGGTGTGCTGGACTCCAACGGGGCAGGGGGCCGACGGAGCGATGGGTCCCGTCGTCGCGCGCTTCCAGACGTTCCGCTTCGAGAACCGAACGTACGACGTCGACGTGACTCGTCTGGTGTCGCAGTGGATGTCGGGCACGATGCGGAACGAGGGGATGTTCCTCGAGATGCACGGCACCGGCCAAATGGTGCAGTTCCGCTCGATGGAGGATCCCAACCCGGCCAGCCGGCCGCGGCTCGAGATCATCTACCAGCGGGAGCCGTGATCGGAACGAGCAGGCGGTAGCGGCCGATCCGGGCGCTCTCGCGGTAGTTCTCGCGCATCGCGTCGACGAACGCGGGCGAGACGCGCGGGGCGCCCTGATAGGTCGGCACGCGAGGATCGACGAAGGGATCGAAGTCGAGAAGCACCGCTCTGAAGTCCCGACGGTTGAACCGGTCGGCGAGCGCGCCGGGGTCGAACACGCCCGCTTCCTCCAGGAGGCGGAAGTTGTACGTGTCGAGCATGACGACCGGCTTTCCGCACGCCACCGCGAGCTCGGGCGATTGCACCCACACGGGAGGGGGCGCGTCTCGCAATGCCTCGAGCGCTCGATCGCGTGAATCGGTCGACGAGCTTTCGCTCGAGCGGTGTTCCATCGTGACCGCGATCGCACCCCACACCGCGGCAATCGCGACACGCAGGGCGAGTCGCCTTCCGTTTCCAACCATGACCAGCGCGGCGAGTCCGGCTGCGGGGACGGACGCTTCGATCAGGTAGTTCTCGTCGGATCCGGTTTTCGCCAGCGAGAAAAGTCCGACCCCAAGAGCGACGGCAAGCCACGTTCGCAAGACGATCGACGTCGAGTCGCGGCGGACGACGGCGCCGAGCGCGATCGCGAACGAGGTGCCGGCGAGCCCCGCGAGAAGGGCCTTGCCGCCGGTCTTCCAGACGTGCGAGAGCGACAGCGGCGCAGCGTTGCCGACGACCACGTTTCGAAAGAACTCGCCGTGCGTCCCCAACTCGAGCGCGCTGACTGCGGTGACGAGGACGAGCCCAAAGGTAC